>JASJDY010000269.1 GCA_030065025.1 Planctomycetota bacterium | reverse complement strand
CGGACATACTCCTGGGCTTGCCGGAGCGCCGCGGCGGCACCTAGGCCCTTCTTCCCAGGGCTGGGGTTCCACAAGGCATAGAACTTCGTCATGAGTGCCCGCGTGGCCTCGTCATCCACCTTCCACAGCGAGCACAGCACGCGCGGCGCACCCGCGAACATGAACGCGCGCGCCAGGCCGACCACGCCTTCGATGTCGTAGACCGGTCCGCGGCCCGAGTCGCAGGCCGAGAGCACGACCAGGTCCGACGGCACCCGCACGTGCAGCAGCTCGATCGACGTGAGGAAGCCGTCGGACTTCGCATCGGCTGTCAGCGCGAGCGCCGAGCTCATGGGCAGGTCCTTGCGCAGCAGGCCGTGACACGCGAAGTGCACGGCGCGCCAGCGCTTGCGCGCGGCGACCGCCTTCCCGAAGGCGCGTTCCGTGGCCTCGGCGCCGAGGAGTCGCACGGTTCCGACCGCCTCGACCTCCTGGCGCGTCGCGGGCAGCGGCGTCAGTGCGCGCGGATCGACGCCGAGCGGCAGCTGCCCCTCGTCATAGCCGCTCCGATACTCCGGATCGCCTATGGCGAGCACGCCACGACCGCGCAGCTCGCGGTTCTTGTGCAGCAGGCCGTATGTGGTGCCCGAGGGCACGTACACCACCTCGTGCTCGGGCACGAGCAGCGGGAGCGGGACCAGACCGAGCGAGCCCATGGGCGAAACGAACAGCCGCCGCACGCGGGCGCGAAGAGCGAGCGGCGTGATGAGGCGTGCGCGCAGGGCTGCGACCCTCTCCGCCGTGGTCGTGTCGGGCGCGTCGAAGCGCAGGTCCTTCAGCTCGCGCTCGAGGCTGTGTCGGAAGCCCAGCTCGACGAGGCGCGCGTCGGTGGGGGTGACCACGATCGCGAGCACGCGGCGCGGCAGCAGGCCGAACAGTACGAGCGCCTCATCGTGTCGCAGCCGCAGCTGCAGCGTCTCCAGGGAGTCCGGCTCGGGGCAGACGAGGTTGGCGGCCGCACGCGCTTCGGCCCGGATCGCGCCCAGGACGCGCGTGAGCTCCTGGCGCACCTCGCGCAGCTGCTTGTTCCGGCGGCGCAGCGCCGGCAGACGCCCCTTGGCATACGCCCGGCGGTAGCCCGCGAGCGCCGTGACCTCCGCAGCACGCACGTGCGCTTCCTCGCGGCGCAGCGGCTCGGGGACCACGTGGGACCAGAGCACGTCGCGTCCACCCAGCGCGCTCAGCAGCATGCCGGCCCGTCCCGCCTCCATGAACCAGGCGGCGTCGTGCACGCTGTCCAGCCGCACCGCGGCCTCGACGCCGACGTCGAACAGCCCGCGCCAGAGTTCTCCGGCGCGCGAGCCTTCGAACTCCGACAGCCGCGTGTAGACGAAGGAGGCCTCGCGCGAAGCGCGGCGTGCGTCCTGCACCGCGCGTGCGACCTCGCCTCGCCTCAGGCGCGTCTCCGCCCGCGACCAGAGCGCGCGCGCCAGCGCCTCCGACGAGCCCGTGCCCTGCGCGAGCTCGACAGCTCGCCGGTCGAGCTCGAGAGCGCCGTCGTAGGTGGCCATGGCGCGGTGCACCGCCGCCAGCTCGACGAGGGAAGCGATCACCTGGAGCGGGTCCCCGGCGTCCTCCGCTGCGTCGAGCGCCTCCTCGTGACGTTCGAGCGATCGTCCCAGCTGTCCCTCGACCAGATGGAGCGATCCCAGTCGGCGCAGGATCGAGGAGCACGCCTCCCGATCGCAGCCGTCGGGAATGCAGCCGAGCGCGCGCTCGAGCAGGGTGACGTCGGCGCTCTTCGCGCCGGCGTGGCGCACGCTGCGCTCCAGCGCCCGGACGTCGCCGATCTCCGCCGCGATCGAGAACGACGTCGCGAAGCAACGCTCCGCGCGCTCGGCGTCACGCAGCACGGTGTACAGCTCACCGAGCTGCGCGAGCACCGCGGCCTCGCCGCGCCGGTTGCCCATGCCTTCCATGAGCGTGCGCGCCTCTTCGAGACACGACAGCGCGCGGGTGTACTCGCCGCGTCGGATGCACAGTCCACCAAGGCCGCTCAGGGCGACGGCCATGCCGGGCTTGTCGCGCAGCCGGCGGAGGACGGCGTACGCACGATCGTGTGCTTCGGAGGCGCGCTCGAGGTCCCCCGTCCGCTTGTGGATCAGACCGAGCTCGATGAGGGTGTGCGCCATCCGCGCGTGGTCCTTCACGCGCTGCAGTTGTTCGATCGCCAGCACGAGGGCCTCGATCGCTTCGGTGAGGTTGCCGGCGCTGTGATAGAGCCGGCCGAGCGCGGCCTGGATCCGCGCCTGGGCCACGTGGTCCCCCGCACGTTCGGCGGCCGCACGCGAGCGCAGCAGGCTGTCGAGCGCGTACACGGTGTCGCCGCGGCTCTCGTGGGCGAACCCCAGCCGCATGTACGCGTCCGCCACGCCCATGTCGTTGGCGCGCTCGCGTTCCAGCACGATCAGTCGATCGAGCACGTTCACGGCCGCGGACCAGCGCTCGGCACGCACGTGGGCGAGGCCGGCGTGTGACAGGCTGCGGGCTGCCAGGGCGAGCCAGCCCAGACGGTGGGCATCACGCGCAAGACGTTCGACCGCCTGCGCGGCCGCGAGCTCCCGGCCCTGCCTTGCGAGCTCCAGCGCAGATCGGTAGCGCTGCTGGAGCGCCGTGACCTGGCGGCCGCCGCCTGCGAGGTATGCGCCGAGCAGGCGTGTGTCGGGGCCCGTCGCCGCGGCTGCGAAGGCGCGTGCGACGTCGTCCCGGCCGCGTACGGCCAACGCCTCGGCGACCAGCCAGGGGTCCGGATCGTCCCGCCGCGCGATCTGGATCAGCTGCGTGCGGTCCTCCGACGCGTGAGCCCGTTCGGCAGCATCGGCGGCAGCGCGCACCTGGTCGCCGGCAACAACGACGCCGGCGAGCCACGGCACCAACAGCACCGCCAGGGCGAACCGGACCATGCCCGCATGGGCGCAAACGGGAGGCCACGTGGCGAGGCCCAGTTCCTGCGGCCGGGCTGGCGGCCGTGCGCGCCTTTCCGCGCCGCGTGCGCCACGTGGCCCAGCGCGTCACTTCGCCTGGATGGCCTTCAGGACCGCGTCCGGGACGGTCTGCTGGGGCTTCTTGCCGTACCACACCTGATTGGCGAGGAACTTGGCAATGCGCTTGTTGCCCGTCTTCGTGCCATTGAACTCGCGCAGGATGTCCGCGAGGTCTTGGCGGTCCTCGGCCGACAGGCCCTTTGGCGAGAGCTTCTGCATGAGGCGCCTTGCGGCTTCCACCGTCCGTGGGAAGGACAGGAAGTAGTAGGCGAAGCGGAAGTTCTCCTCCGGCTCGTAGTTCTCTTGGGTCATCTCGAGGAAACCGCTGCCGTCGGGCCGCCAGTCGCCGGAGGACGTGATCCGCAGGGGCAGCGGGACCCATACGGGGAAGCGCGTCTTCGCCATCGCGCGGTCTTCGTCGCTGCCACCCTCGATCAGGGGACGCTGACGGATGTACTGCTCGAAGCCCTTCACGTAGACCCGGAAGCGGGCGCGCTGGATCGGGCCCGCCCAGCTCTTCCCCGTCTTCGTGACGTACCCGAACAGCTGGAGCATGCAGCCTTCGAGGTTGCGATACCACGGCTTGCCGTACTCGCTGTCCTCGTGCTTCTTGGCCGTCGAGGCCAGCGTCACCGACATCGGCATCGCGTACGTGACGCGTAGTCTTCGGACCTGCTCCGGAGCGAACGTCATTTCCCAGGTGAAGAGGGTCTTCAGCTTCTTCTCGCGGTCCTCCGCGACGTACCGCACGGAGTATTGGCGGTCCTCTTCCTGTGCGATGAAGCCGTACTGCGCGATGAGGTCGCTGGTCTTCTTCTTGGCGTCGTAGGGCGGACGCAGGAACTGGGAGTTGAGCGGGAACGCCACCTGGATCGTGACCTTCTCCTTCTTGAGGTTCTTCAGGACGAAGCGGCAGTCGTACTCGACGCGGTCCATGCCCGGCACCGTGCCGTCGAAGAGGAAGCGGCCCCGGCACGGCGTGATGGTGACGTCCTCGCTCACCATCTGGATGGCCTTCGTCGAGGAGAGCTCGATCGAGTGGCCATCCCCTGTGAACACGCCGACGTTGGCGCGGGCCGTACCCGCGAGGCTTACGACCACGAGGGCCGTGACGACGAGCATGGTCCTCATGCCGTTCCTCCCGCTGCCGATCGGTCCGCTCGTACCGCGCATGATCGTCTCCCTCTACTCGGGCAGCCCCCAGAGCACCCATGCCGCCCAGTAGTAGGGGTGCTGCCATGGGCGGACCTTGCGCATCACCGTGCGCCTGGCCTTGCGGCTGGCTTCGCGGTCGACCTCCTCGCGCTCGAAGGTGCGTACGTACTCCTGCGCCTGCTTCAGGGCCTGGGCTGCGCTGAGACCCTTCTCCGCATTGGCTTGCCAGAGTCGGTAGAACTCCACCATCAAGGCGCGCGTGGCGTCGTCGTCGACCTTCCAGAGCGAACAGATCACGCGCGGTGCGCCGGCGAACATGAACGCGCGCGTAAGACCCACGATGCCTTCCGCCGCATAGACCTTGCCCCGGCCGGTCTCGCACGCGGAGAGCACCACGAGGTCGGCGGGCATCGGCTGGCGGAACACGTCGTGGCACGTCAGGAACCCGTCGTCCTGCCCATGCGGGGTCAGCGCCAGGCAGGAGAGCGAGGGCTGCTCCGGATCCACGAGACCGTGGCAGGCGAAGTGGATGGCCCGCCAGCGCGTGCGGCCGGCGACCGCGGCGCGCACGCCCGCCTCCGTGGCACGGTCGCCGAGCAGCTTGACCGTACCCACGGCCTCGACCTCCGTGCGTGTCGCGGGCAGCGGGGTCAAGCGCCCGCGCCAGGCACCGCGGTGTCGGCTGGCTGCGCCCGTGGGCTTCGCGCCGTAGTTCGGATCGCCGACGGCCAGCACCTGCTCGCCGCGCAGGGCGCCTTGCTCACGCAGGAGGCCATGCGTGGTCCCGGACGGCACGCACACGGTGACGTGCTTTGGGAAGACGAGGGCGAAGGGCACGTAGCCGAGGTCGCCCGCCGGTGAGATGAGCACCTCGGTCGTCTGCTCCGGCAGCGCGAGGGGCTCGGCCAGCAGGGCGCGCAGCTGCGCGAGCGCGGCATCCGGTTGCTGCTTCACGTTGCGGCCATCGAACGCAGCGCACGCCTTGCCCACCGCCTCGGTCGAGCCGAGCTCGACCGTGCGCGCGGCATCAGGCGTCACCACCAACGCGTACACGCCGCGGTAGGTCCAGGCGTAGACGACGAGCGCCTGGTTCGGCGCCAGTCGCTTCTGCAGCACGTCGAGGCTGTCGGCGTGGCCGTAGACCACCTGGGCCGCGGACTTCTGGAGACGCTGGATCTTCTCCGCGACGGCCTCCACCTGCGCCTGCGCTGCCGCGACTTGCTTCTTCGTCGCGCGCAGGCGCCGGAGGCTGCGCTGACCGGCGGCCGTTGCATACGCCCGCACGGCCATGGCTTCTGCCTTGCGAGCGGCCTCCTCCTCGGCCAGCAGCTCGTCCGGCAGGACGAGGCGCTGCATCGTCTCGCG
>JASJDY010000268.1 GCA_030065025.1 Planctomycetota bacterium | reverse complement strand
CAGCGCGATGAAGCCGGCCACGGCCGAGAGCGCGAGGGCGACGCGCATCGACAGCGGCCCCGCCGGCGCGACCGCGAGCGTGCGCGTCGCCTCCGGCGCGGCACGGCGCTCCCGGCGCGCCACGATGAGGACGCCTACGCCGAGCGCGAGGTTGATCGACGCCGCCAGCGTCACGGTGCCCGACTGCCCGAGCAGACCCAGGAGCACGAGCCCGGCGGCGAAGCAGGCGACGGCCGAGCCGAGCGTGTTGACGAAGTAGAGCGCGCCCACGGAGCGGCCCACGTTGCCCGAGCGGTCCACGAGGAAGGCCGTGAGCAGCGGGAGTGTCGCGCCCATGAGCACCGTGGGCAGCAGCACGAGCAGGAATGCGTAGAGGCCGGCAGCGGCCGTGCCCACGCCGGCCGTGCCCTCGCCGATCCACGCGAAGGCGGAGAGGGAGACGAGCCCGTAGGCGCCGATGCCCAACTCGATGAGCCCGAAGGCGAAGAGTCGCCGCACGCCCGGTCGCGACGAGAGCCAGCCGCCGAGCAGGCTGCCCAGCCCGAGGCCGAGCATGAACGCCGTCACGACGACCGTGACCGACTCGACGTTGATGCCGTAGATCGCGAACAGGGACCGCTGCCAGACCACCTGGTAGAGCAGTGCCGGGAAGCCGGACACGAAGAAGAGGGCGTAGAGCCGACGCACGGCGTCTCCCGGTGAAAGCGCGCGCGGCTACTTGAGGCCGTAGCGGTCCATCTTCTTGTAGAGGTTGCTGCGCTGCATGCCGAGCGACTCGGCGGTGCGCTTCACGTTCCACTCGTTGGACTGCAGGCGCATCTGCAGGAACAGCCGCTCGGACTCGTTCTTGAACTCCTCGAACGACTGCGCCGTGCGGAAGATGTCGGGCGCGGCCGCGGCCGCGCTGGCCGTCGTGAGGCCCTCGAGGTCCTTGACCTCGATCTTGGTGCCGTCCACGAGGATCACGCAGCGCTCCATCACGTTGCGCAGTTGGCGCACGTTGCCCGGCCACTCCTGGCGCTCGAGCCACTTGCGGGCGGCGTCGGTGAGCTCGGGCGGCTCGCGACCCATGCGCTCGGCGACCTGCTGCAGGAACGTCTGGGCGAGCATGGCGACGTCGCCGGCCCGCTCGCGCAGCGGCGGCACGATGACGGGGACGACGGCAAGCCGGTAGTAGAGGTCCTCGCGGAAGGTGCCTTCGTCGCTCTCCTTCTTGAGGTCCTTGTTCGTCGCGGCGATGAGGCGCACGTCGACGGGAATCGGCTCGGAGCCGCCGACACGCTGTACGCGCTGCTCCTCGATCACGCGCAGCACCTTGGCCTGGGCGTCGAGCGACATGTCGCCGACCTCGTCGAGGAACAGCGTGCCGCCGTCGGCCTGCTCGAACTTGCCCTTGCGCTGCTCGGTCGCGCCAGTGAACGCGCCCTTCTCGTGGCCGAACAGCTCGCTTTCGAGCAGGTCCTTCGGGATCGCGGCGCAGTTCACGTCGACGAAGGGACCCGTCGCGCGGTCGCTCAGGTCGTGCACGAGGCGCGCGACCAGCTCCTTGCCGCTGCCGTTCTCGCCCATGATCAGGACGCGCGCGGGCGTCGGCGCGACCTTGGCGACCATCGCGCGCACGCTCTCGATCGGCGCGCTCGTGCCGACCATGTCCTCGTTCGTGCGGGAGAGGCGCTTGCGCAGGGCGGCGTTCTCGCCCTCGAGCTTCCGCATCTGGTACGCCTTGCGCACCGTGAGCAGGACCCGGTCGCGGTCCAGCGGCTTCTCGAGGAAGTCGAACGCGCCGCGCCGCGTCGCCTCGAGGGCGGTCTCGATGGTCCCGTGCCCCGAGATCATGACGACGCTGACGTCCGGGTGCTGCTCGCTGATGTCCGCGAGCACCTCGAGCCCGTCACGGCCGGGCATCTTGATGTCGAGCAGGACCACCTCGATGCCGGGGTCGGCCTCCAGGGCCTTCAGTCCTTCCTGGCCGTCCTGGGCCAGGGTCACGTCGTGGTGCTCGAAGCGCAGGACGAGGTCGAGGCTGTCGCGAATCGCCTCCTCGTCGTCCACTACCAGGATCTTCACGGCCGGACTCCCTGCGGGTCGTCGTCGGAACCCCCTGTGGGCTCCGGGGTTACAGAGGATACGGGCGGGGAAGCCGGGCGCGTCCTCCCGGGCGACCCCGGCCGACACGGTAGCGGCAAAATCCGCTGCGATGCAGCCCGGGGTACGTTTCCAACAGAGACATGACGCCCCCGTTGCCCAACCGACGCAAGCGCGCCCGCCGCGGCCCCGCCGAGCGCTGCACCGACGACGAGCTCATGGTCCGCTGCGGGCGGGGGCACACGGCCGCCCTGACCGAGCTGATGGACCGCTACCAGGGGGCGGCCTACCGCTACGCCTGGCGCATCTTCCGCAACCACCACACCGCGGAGGACGTGACCCAGGAGTTCTTCGTCAAGCTCTTCCGCAACGCGGCCCGCTACGAGCCCCGCGGCCACTTCACGACCTACTTCTACCGCGTGCTCGCCAACCTCTGCTTCGACAACCTCCGCAAGCGCAAGCGCCGCCGCCGGGTCCAGGCGATCCAGATGGATCCCATCGAGGCCGAGGGCACCGAGCTCGAGCCGCTCGCCCGTGAGGACGACCCCACGGCGCCCCTGCGTCGCGAGGAGGCGAAGGACGCCGTCCATGCCGCCCTCACCGGACTGCCGCTGCACGTGCGCGAGGCGCTGGAGCTGCGCGAGTTCGAGGGCCTGCGCTATCGCGAGATCGCCGAGGTGATGGACATCTCGCTCAACGAGGTGAAGGTGCTCCTGCACCGCGGCCGCAAGCTGCTGGCACGCTCGCTCGCACGCACGACCATCGGCAAGGAGTTCCGCGGGGAAGGGGGTGCGCGATGAGCGACCACCGTCTTCCCGACATGCCGGGCGCGCACACGCCCGCGCCGCTGCGACCCTGCGACGTGTTCAGCGAGGAGATCCACCTGCTCGTCGACCGCGAGCTCGGACCGGCCGAGAGCGAGGTCGTCGAGGAGCACCTGCTCGGCTGCTCGCGCTGCCAGGCCCTGGCCGCGCACCTCGAGCGCATGTCGGCCGTGCTCAAGGCCTGGGACGCGCAGACGAACGACGTCGAGCCGCCGGCGCTGCGCCTGCGTCACGCCGTGCTCGCGCGCGTCGCCGAGCAGGGCGCCCGCCGGCGCCGCGACGACCGCATGATCCGCGTGATCCACTACGCGACGGCGGCGATGATCGTTCTCGGTCTGGGCCTGGGCCTCGTCCTCGGACTGACCGACCGCGCCTCGCGCGTGGCCGGGCCCGCGCTCGAGATCAGCACGGCTCCGATGCCGCTCGAGATCGGAACCCAGGATCCCATCCGCCTGGACGCGGGTGAGCCGGTCGAGCCCTACCGCGGCGTGGATCTGCTCGCCGGCATCGCGCCGGTCGAGATCGCCGAGATCGAGACGCCGTGGTCCAAGGTCGCCTGGGACCGTGGCGTGTGGTCCGAGCGCAAGCGCGACGGCCTACCGCTGCTCGTCCAGCGCTTCCAGCGTCTCGAGACCATCGAGAGCCGCCTCGGTGAGCGCGTCGTGTTCTGGAACGGCGCCACCGCCGACAAGCACGAGGACTTCCGCCGCGACGACCGCGTCGTGACGTGGAGCGCACTGAACTTCCTGCACGAGCGCGGCTACCTCGATCGCTGGATGCAGGCCTCGACGCCGCGTAGCGCGACGGTCGCCGGCGAGCGGACCCCCGTCACGGCCAGTCGGGACACCGGCGTGAACGCGAACGCGATGCTGCGCCCGATGCCCGGCATCGACCAGGAGCTCAGGGCGCTGCAGATGCGTCCGCCGATCATCCGCACGTACGTCCCGAAGCAGCCCGGCACGGGCGCGAAGGCCAAGGGCAGCGCTGCCCGCGTCCACCTCCTGGACGGCTGGGGTCTCCAGCGCGCCGCCGGCGGTCCCCGCCTCGCGACGGGCCCGGTGCGCGTGGATCCCGCGCGCATCCGCTTCCTCGATCCGGTCGCAGCCAACGCGAACGGCCAGCTGCACTTCGCCGAGTCGGGGCAGGGCGCGAACACGGTCGTGGTGATCGTCAAGGACACCAGCGGGCCGATCTACATCCCCGCCGGCCAGTTCCTCACGGGCGGCATCGCGGACCGCGTCATCGCGCATCCGGTGTGGCTGCCGCCGACGCGCGGCACGAAGCCCTTCATCGTGCACTGCCGCGTCGTCCAGAACTTCGAGCACGGCGACGCGTCCCAGTCGCCGCGCCTCCAGCCCGAGATCGTCGGTCCGACGATCCGCGCGCTGCTCGCTTCCGGCGCCTCGCCGCGTCGTGTGAAGGAAGCCGCCGGCCGCATGATGGCTTCGGTCTACCGCCAGCGCGGCCGGATGCTGGGTGACTGGAGCCTGTACCTCCTCTACCGCGGTCGCTACGTGCTCGAGGCGCAGCATCTGCGCAACGTGCGTTTCGAGCAGCTGCAGGGCTTCGTCGTGACCGACGCCCGCGGCCGGTTCGTGGGCAGCGAGCTCGTGCGCACGAGCGGCCACGCCGCGACGGAGCTGCTGCGCCGCCTGTGGGTCAGCTACTCGACGGAGTCCGCGCACCGTGCGTTCGCAGCCAACGACGCCGAGGCGTTCGCTGCGCCGACGGACGGTCTGGCGCAGGTGATGCGCCGTCTCTCGACGCACCGCGGCACGTTCCGTACGCCGCGCGGCGTGGAACAGCCGGAGCGGGCGCGTGTCTCGATGCTCGAGGTCGTCGCGGCCGGCGTGCACCTGCACGCGCTCGAGATCGCCGACTCTCCCGCGATCGTGAGCGCACTGAGTTCTCCGTAGGGGCGACCTGAGGCCCTGAGCTTGTCGAAGGGCCGGAATGGTCGCCCACCGAGCATGTCGCGGGCGACCATTCCGCTCGGCCTCCGGCCTCGCTCAGGTCGCCCCTACAAGGCGCCTGTAGGGGCGACCTGAGCCACGCCGAAGGCGTGAGCGGAATGGTCGCCCGAGGGCTCTCGGTCTCAGGCCGGACCGACAGGGTAGGGGCAGCCTGAGCGAGGCTCGGCGAGCGGTTGGCTGCCCTGCCCATGCATCTTTCCTGGGCCCATTCCTTGATCGTTCACGTGCACGTTCACGTCGCGGTCAGGACAGATAGCGGTTGAACCACGCCAGCACCTCGTCGTACCAGCGCTTGCTGTTCTTCGGCTTCAGGATCCAGTGGTTCTCGTCGGCGAAGTACAGCAGCCGTGCTTCGACACCCTTCGCCTTCAGGATGCCGTAGCACTCGAGCGCCTGATTGATCGGCACCCGGTAGTCCTTCTCGCCGTGGATCACGAGCATCGGCGTCGTGATGCCGCCCGCATGGCGCGCGGGGTTGTACTTGTCGACCGCCTCGGGCGCCTCCCAGATCTCGCCGCCCATGTTGCGCGGGCGACCCCACGTGAAGTCGCTCGCGTACTGCAGCGGCAGGTCGAACACGCCGGCGTGGTTCACGGCGCACGCGAAGCGCTC
>JASJDY010000058.1 GCA_030065025.1 Planctomycetota bacterium | reverse complement strand
CCGTTCCGGCGCCGCTTCCGGCCGCCCCTACAGACGCCCCAAGAGCGCACGCGCGTCGGACTTCGCACGCTCGCCGAGAATGCTCGGCACCACCGCCACCGCGCCCGCGACCTGATCCTTGGTCGCGCCGACGCGCAGCGCGGCGCGCATGTGACCGAGCAGGGGCTCGGCGAGTCCGCCCAAGGCCGTGAGCACCGACACCGCGAGCAGCTCGCGCTCGCGCAACGTGAGCACACCCTCCCGTGCGAGCACGCGCCCGTACGCGTGCTCGATCGTCCATCGCGCAAGCATCGGATCGAGCGCCTCGAGACCCGCGAGCACGGCGTCCGCCGTGGCGCCGTAGACGGCCTGGAACACCTCGAGCCCGCGCGCGCCGCGGTCCGCGGCCTCGTCGAGGGCGGTCGCCGTCTCGCCGAGGGCTGCACGAACGGCACCGAATGCCGTGATCGCGCGCGGGTATCCGGCGTACGGCACGATCTGAAGCAGGGTCTCGACGATGCGCTCACTCGGCTCCCCCGCCGCCAACGCCGCGTCGACCTCGCGTCGCAGCAAGTCACGGGCGCCCGCGGCAGCGAGCGCCGCCACCACGAGGAGGCGACGCGGCAGCGGCGCGTCCGTCGCGTCGGCGGGTACGTCGTCCTCCCACGTGACGTGGTCGTACGTCGTCGTGGGAGAAGCGAGCCAGCGGCGCAAGGCTGCGTGGTACGGCGCGTTCAGCCGAGCGGGCACCTCGTCATCCGCCACCCAGGCGACCTCGTCGATGCCCTCGCCCGGCTGCGCTTCTCCGCTGCACGTGAGCTCGAAGAAGAACGCCCGCCACGTGTAGAGCAACACCCCGGCGCGCGTGCACTTGCGACCGTCCATCACGAAGAGGAGCGGCCCGACCTCGGCGGCCATGCCCGTCTCTTCGCGCCACTCGCGCACGAGCGCGTTAGGTAGATCTTCGCCGGGCTCCACGCGTCCGCCGGGCAGGTCCCAGGTCGGAACGAGCTCCCCGCCCGTGATGCGGGGGTTGCTGACGAGCAGCGTGCACCCATCGCGGCGGGCGAGGCCGAAGACGGCGTCGCGGTGCCCGGCGGGCTCGGGAACGGAGTCGGCCATGGCGCGGGTTGTACCCGGAGGTGCCTGCCGACAGGCCGCGAAGCCCGGAAAACGGGCTTGCGAGGCCCCGACAGTCGCCTCAAGCCCCGGGCGGGCGGCGGCCGATAGGACAGCGAGGCTCTCCGCGGGGGAGGGGCCGTTCGGGATCGTTGCAGGCGGAGCGTATGGACCAGAACGAGCAGATCCGGTACGCGCTGGCACGCGCGGGCGTCCTCCTCCTGGCAGGCGCCAGCATCTGGGTCCTCGACAGCCTTCCGCCGAGCAACGGCTGGCTGCGCGTCGCGCTGCTCGGCATGCTCGTCGTCTTCTGCATCACGATCGTCCTCCCTCGTCGCTGGCAGACGGCGCCGATGCAGCTCGGCCTCCTCGCCGTCGATCTCCTCGCGCTCTGCGTGATCGGCTGCATCCTCGTCACGGACAGCATCCCCGGCTCGGACGCGCGCATCCCCTTCGTGAGCGCCTACCTCGTCGCCACGCTCGTCGCGGTCGTGGGCCAGCGCAGCGTCGCCGGATTCCTCGGCGCCATGGGCGGCGCGATGATCCTCGCGGTGGGCACCGCGCTGACGGTCGACGCCGGCTGGACGGCGCAACCCGTGCTGCTCGGCGTCCAGGCGCTGCTGCTCATCTGCACCTCGTTCCTCACCGTGTGGATCGCCGGCAGCCTGACGCGCAAGGCACGGGCCCTCGAGCTCGATCAACACGTGCAGCGTGAGATCCGTCAGCGCGAGGCAACGGCAGCCGAGCTCGTGTCCTTCGCACAGGCCCTGGCCGACAGCAGCTCGCTCACCGAGATCGCGGAGGCCGTGCTCCGGCATCTGCGCTGCCACACGCAGCTCAGCGCGCGGGCCGTGGTGCTCGAGTCCGAGGGCGAGGACGCCGCGCTGTGGGAGGAGGCCGCCCGCCTCGACCCGGACCATGTCGAGCGCCGCCGGCTGCGTCTCCAGGAGAGCCTCGGCCGCGTGGGTTCGCAGTACATCATCCGCCGGCTGCAGTGCCAGTCGACCTCCGTCGAAGCGGCGGAGATCGCGCCGCAGTTCAAGACGGCCGTGGACATCCCCGTGAAGATCGACGGCCGCGTCGCCGGCGTGCTGCTGCTCGCCGACCCCGCGCCCGCGATGCTGCCGCCCGACCGCATCGGCGTGCTCGTGGACGTGGCCCGCCGCACAGGCGACGCGATCCGCCGCCTCGAGCGCCTCCGTGATCACGAGAACCGCCGCACCGCGTTGCTCCTGCGCCAGATGCGCGAGGGCGTCGTGCTGCTCGGCGGCGACGGCTCCGTCCTGCTCGCCAACCCGTCCGCGCGCAAGGCGCTGAAGGCTGCGAGCCGGGAAGACGGTTCGCATGGCGGCCCGCCCCGCTTGGGTGAGCTCACGCTCGCCGAGCTCGCGGACACGCCCCCCGGCGTCTCGCGCCGCTTCCGCGCGACGTACACGGAGCCCGGCAACGAGAACCCGATCCAGCTGGCCTGCACGGCGATCAGCGTCCTCGATCGCGGCCACCGCATCGGCACGCTCGTGACCCTGGCCGACGTCACGGAAGAGGAGCTTGCGCGCAACCGCATCATCCAGGCCGAGAAGATGACGCTCGTCGGGCAGACGCTCGCGGGCGTGGCGCACGAGCTGAACAACCCGCTGGCAGCGCTGATCGGCTACGCGGACCTGCTTCGTGGTCAGGAGCTCACGGAGAACGTGGAGCGGCCGGTCAATCAGATGCGCGAGCAGGCGCTGCGCGCGACGCGTATCGTGCGCAACCTCCTGAACTTCGCCCGGCGCCGCAACCCCGAGCGTGTGCCCACGCCGCTCGCCGAGCTCATCGAGGGCACGGCCGAGCTGTTCGCCTACGAGGCGCGCCTGGGCGGCACCGAGATCGACGTACGCATCGAGGAGAACCTGCCCAGCGTGCTCGGCGACAAGCACGCGCTGCAGCAGGTGCTCGTCAACCTCGTCCAGAACTCCCTGCATGCCATGGAGGACTGGAACGGGGAGCGCACGCTCAAGCTCGCCGCCGAGGCGAACGAGTCGATCGTGACGATCACGGTCGCGGACACGGGACCCGGCGTACCCGAGGAGCTCCGCAGCCGCGTCTTCGAGTCGTTCTTCACGACGAAGGGCTCCAACAAGGGCACCGGTCTCGGCCTCGCCCTGAGTCGGGCGATCGCCCGGGATCACGGCGGCGACCTCCTCCTGGCTCCGGACACGGGCGGCGGCGCGTCGTTCACGATCCGCCTGCCGCGTCACGCCGGCAGCAAGGCGGCGGCCTCGCGCGCCGGCGCGAAGCCCCTCGAGGCGAATGCGCCGATCCCGCAGCGTGTGCTCGTCGTCGACGACGAGGCCTCCGTGCGCGAGACGCTCGTGGCGCAGCTCGGCAGCATGGGCTCGCGCGTGGACAGTGCGTCGAACGCAACCGAGGCGCAGAGCATGGTGCGCCGCGGCACCTACGACGCGATGGTCGTCGACATCCGCATGCCGGGCCTGAGCGGCCTGGACCTCCACGGGCTGCTTCGGGAGTCGAACCCGTTCCTCGCCGACCGCATCGTGTTCATCACGGGCGACTTCGTGAACGACGAGCTGCTGACGCGCGCCCGCGACACCGGACGCCTGCTCCTCGAGAAGCCGTTCACGATGACGGAGCTGGCGAATGCACTCCGGCAGACGGCACCGGGTCCGCTGAGCGACGCCGCCGACGAGCGCCTCAGCGCCTGACCGGCTCCCGGAACGACCACGCGAAGAAGCCGACGACGCCGCACAGCGCGCCGAAGACACCGGCGAGACCGAACAGCACCTTGGGGCTCGTGACCTCGGCGATCCAGCCCGAGGCGGCGGCCGACAGCGCCGTCATGCCGATCACGGTGATGTTGACCAGGGCGAAGATCTTGCCGTGCCGCTCCGGCGGGACGTGCCGCTGGATGAGGCTCGTGCGGCCGACCACGATCAGCGGGATGAACACGCCGTGCACGACGATGGCGACGAGCGCGAGCGGGTAGTCGTCGATCCAGATGAACGGCAGGTACGTCAGCCCGTCCATGATCATGCCCCACAATACGACCTTGCGCATCGACCAGCCCCTGCCGCGGCCGGCGAGCACGAGTGACCCCACGACCATCCCCACCGCCATGCAGCCTTCGAACCAGGCGTACTCCGCAGCGCCGAGACCGAAGGTGCCGCGCACGAGGAGCGCCGCGCCCACGATGGCCGGCCCCATGATCGCGAGGTTGTTGAGCGCGGTCAGGAGCAGCAAGCCGCCGACCATCGGATCGCGCGTCGCGAACAGCAAGCCCTCCTTCGCGTCACGCAACACGTGCGTCTCGCGCTTGGGCGGACGCGCCTCCGGCGGCAGGACGATGAGCAGTAGCAGCACGGCGGAGACGATGAACGTCGCACCGTCGATCTGCAGCACGCTCACGACGCGGTCGATCTCGTCCGCAGAACCCTGATCGCCGCTGAGCAGCAGGCCGCCGAGACCGAGGCCCACGATCATCGCGAGCTGACTCGAGGTCTGCATCACGGCGTTCCAGCGGGGCAGCGACCGACGGCCGATGAGCGCGGGGAGCAGGGCATCGCGGGCCGGCACGAACGGCGTGGAGAACGTCGCCAGCAGGAAGCCGACGGCGACGATCAGCGCGAAGTCGATGCCCCCCCACCACGCCGCCGTGATGGGCAACGTCAGGAGCAGCAGCGCGCGCAGCAGGTCGCTTGCGATCATCACGCGGCGGCGGTCGGTCCGGTCCACCCACGCACCCGCGATGGGCCCGAACAGTAGGTAGGGCAGGAACGAGAGGAACACGGCCCAGCCGACGAACGCGTCGCTCTCCCCCACGGAGGCGGCCAGCCAGGCGAGACAGGGCAGGAACAGCGCGTCACCGGAGGCCGAGATGAACTGCGCGCCCCACAGCAGCAGCGCGTTGCGGCGGAAGCGGAGCTCGCTGCTCACAGCACGCGCTCGAAGAAGGCGCGCGTGCGCTCGTGCTGCGGCCTCTCGAGCACCTCGCTCGCCGGCCCGACCTCCAGGATGCGGCCGTGCTCGAGGAACGCAGCGCGATCCGCGCCCTCACGCGCGAAGCCGAACTCGTGGGTGACGACGATCAGCGTGCGCTCGTGCTGCGCCGCGAGATCGCGCATGACGTCGATGACCTCCGCGCTCATCTCGGGGTCGAGGGCCGACGTCGGCTCGTCGAAGAGCAGGATCTCCGGCTCCATCGCCAGGGCGCGGGCGATGGCGACGCGCTGCTGCTGCCCGCCGGAGAGCTGGCGCGGCCACGCGTCGGCCTTGCTCGCGAGACCGACCCGCTCGAGGAGCGCGCGCGCTCGCGTGCGGGCCGCCTCGGGCTCCTCTCCCTCGACCCGGATGGGCGCGAGCGCCACGTTGTCCAGAGCGGTCTTGTGGGGATAGAGGTGGAACGCCTGGAAGACGAACCCGATGCGGCGACGGAGCGCGGTCCAGAACGGGTCGCCCGGCGTGGCGGCGGGCGGACCCAGCGGCAC
The DNA here is from genome assembly GCA_030065025.1 of Planctomycetota bacterium. Taxonomy (GTDB): domain Bacteria; phylum Planctomycetota; class PLA2; order PLA2; family JAEUHO01; genus JAHEIK01. The sequence continues at coordinate 23,237 of JASJDY010000058.1, read as the reverse complement.
GTCCGTGTCCAGGACCCGGAGGCTCCCGCCGTCGCGCACCTCGAGCCCGTTGATGAGCCGCAGCAGAGTCGACTTGCCTCCGCCGCTCGGCCCCAGCAGTGCGAGCACCTCGCCGGGGCGCACGTCGAGATCGATCCCGCGCAGGACCTCCAGCTCGCCGAAGCGCTTCGTCACACCCCGGAACGCGACCGAGACGGGCGCCTCCTCTGCCATGGCGTAGAGCATGGGCCCACGGCGGTCTTGGCGCCTGCCCTTTTTCCTGCGGGTACGCTCGGGGCATGCGCGTTCTCATCATCTTCGCGCTCACCGCGGCGCTGGCCTACGGCGTGTGGACCCTGCTCGGCGACGACGGAGAGTCCACGCAGTCGCCCGGGGAGGAGTACAGCAACTCGGTGACCCCGACGACGACCCGGGCGCCCGCGCCTCGGACGGTCACGCTGGCCCTCACGGTCCGGACCGCGGCCAGCACGATCCCCCCAGGCACGGTGGCCGGCTACCGCTGGGGTGGGGACGACCGCGTGCGCCCGGTCGACGAGCGGGGCAAGGTCACCTTCACCGACGCCCCCACGGGGCAGGTGACGCTGATCGCGCGCGCCCCCGGCTACGAGGAGCTGGTGCAGCAGCGCTACCTGACGGGCGGCGTCCCGACGAGCGCGATCCTGATCCTCGAGCGCCGCGAGTAGCGGCAGCTCACCCGTTTCCGTTTCCGTGCGCGTGTCCGTTTCCGGCGTCCTCCGGGCCCGTGCCGGAGCCCGCCCCGCCGCCCCGTCTCCGTCGGCCTGCTCGACCGCTCCATCAGATCCACACGGCCTCCGGGGATTTCTCGCGGGCCCCTCGGATTGGCCGGACACTCGGCCTGATTGGCCTTTGCGGGAGGAATCCAAATGCAGTGGAAGCAGTGGATCGTCACGAGCGTCATGGTCGTCACCCTGGCGTTCGTCGGATGCGGCGACAAGGGTAGTGACAGTGGTGGAGGCGGCGGTGGCGCCGGTCCCGCCGGCGGCTCGGACGCCGCGCCGAAGGCGGCGCCCGTCCCGAGCGAGCTCGCTGCCCTGGTGCCCACGAACGCGATGGCGCTCGTCTACGTCAAGGCGCCGGGCGAGCTCGAGGGCAAGGTCAAGGAGCTCATGGGGCAGATCGACCCCGAGATGGCCGAGCAGGTCCAGCTCGAAGCGATGGTCGGCCAGATGCTCATGGGTGCCGGCCAGCACTGGGATCCCTCGAAGCCGATGGCGATCGCCGTCCCGCTGCCGGGGCCGGAGCAGGACATGGAGGAGGCCTTCGAAGGCGTCGCCATGATCTTCGGCATGAAGGACGCCGAGGCCGCGAAGGCGGAGATGGAGAAGGCGTTCGAGAAGCAGATGGAGGGCGTGCCGGAGAAGTACCGCCCGAAGCCGGAGGACCGGCCGCAGTTCATGGTCTCCGGCAACTACCTCACGATGTCGCGCGGAGCGGCGGGCAAGCGCGGTGGTGCGAGCATCGCCGCGACGGCGCCGGAGGGCGACCTTGCCCTGCGCATCGATCTCGCTGCGATCGTCGGACGCTTCCGCAAGGACATCGACGAGGGCCTGAAGGAGATGGAGTCGGGGCTCGACGAGAACCTCGACCGCATGCCCCCCGGCATGGAGTCGCTCGGCGGCATGTTCGAGACCCTCGCCGGTTTCGCGAAGGACTTCGTGAACTCCGCCGAGACGCTCGACATCAGCGCGTCCATCGACGGCGGATCCGTGGAGCTCGCGTTCGGCTTCGTCGCGAAGCAGGGCAGCGCCCTGGACAAGCCCGGCCACGACCACAGCGGACTCGCGGCGCTGGCGGCGCACCTGCCCGCCGACCTGCCCATCAACCTGCTGATGTCGCTCGACATCGGCTCGATGATGGAGTGGCTCAAGCCGCTCATGGAAGCGGGTATGGAAGACATGCCCGAGGACGCCAGGGCGAAGTACGCGCAGTACATCGCCGAGAGCACGGAGATGAGCAAGCTGCTCGGCCCCAACTGGGCCCTCGGCATGACCATGAGCGACAAGGGCATGCACATGGTCCAGGTGGCCGACTCGAAGGACGCCAAGACCTACATCGAGCGCGCCGGCAAGCTGTTCAGCGACGACATGATCGGCGGCATCCCGGGCTTCGACGCCAAGAAGGGCGAGATCACGAAGATCGCCGGCATCGACGTCCACGCCTACCAGCTGTCCTTCGACCTCGAAGCCATGATGAAGCTGCAGGATCCGAACGCCAAGATGCCGCCGGAGATGCTGTCCAAGATGAACGGCTTCATGGAGACGCTCTTCGGCAAGGACGGCATGACGATGCACATGGCCGCCGTGCAGGGCAAGCTGCTCTTCACCATGGGCGGCACCGAGCGCATGGCGGCCGCCATCGAGTCGGTCAGCAAGGGCGGTGGCAAGGCGCCTCCCGCGCTCCAGAAGGGTCTCGACAAGACCGGCGGGAAGCCCACGTTCCTCCTGAACGTGGACGTCCGCGAGATCGTGAAGCAGATCATGCCGCTCGTTGCTGACATCGCGGACGAGGAGATGCCGGCCGTGCCCGCGGGCGCACCCATCCCGATCATGGTCTGGGGCAAGCACGACGGGCGCGTCTACGGCGGCGGCCTGCAGGTCGACGTCGGCGGCATCGTCCAAATGGTGAAGGCCATGGAAGGCGACGAGAAGTAGCCCCGCCTCCCCGCGACGCCCCAGGAGTACTGATGAGAAAGCCCCTCCTCACCCTCGCTGCGGCCTGCGCGCTCGGCGCCCTGACCGCCTGCTCGTCCGACGAGGGCACGGCGAGCACGTCGCAGCGCCAGGTCGGCACGCGCGCGCCGGCGCCCGTCGCCCACGGCAGCTACGCGTTCCCGCAGCAGGACGTCCCGTATCAGGCCGTGCTCGCCGAAGCGCAGCGCACGGGCAAGCCGGCGCTGCTCTTCTTCTGGACCTCGTGGTGAGGCTGGTGCCGGCGTCTGGACGACCAGACGCTGCGTGATCCCCGGGTGGGATCCGAGGTGGCTCGCTTCGTGAACGTCCGCTACGACGGCGACTCCGCCGTCGGCAAGGCCGTCGCCCAGCAGTTCGGCGTGCGCGGTTACCCGTCGGTCGTCGTCGTGGATGGGACCGGCCGCAAGCTCGACGAGTTCGCGGGCTACCGCTCGGCGGACCAGTTCATTCAGCGCCTGCAGGTGACGTCGCGTAGGTAGGGCGTATGCGGGTCCGCCGCATCCATCCGTTCGACCTGAGCCCGAAGGCGGCGATCGCGCTGCAGCGCGAGCTCGCCGCGCGCATCGTGACGACGGGCGGCGTGGGCCGTCCGCGCCTCGTGGGCGGCATGGACTGCTCGATCGCCCGCGACGGCACGCTGCATGCCTGCGTCGTCGTCTGCCGTGCGCCCGACTGGCACGTGGTGGACGAGGCCTACGCCGCGGCGGTGCCGCCGCTGCCCTACATCTCGGGCCTGCTCTCGTTCCGTGAGACGCCCGTCGAGCTGGCGGCGCTGCGTGCCCTGCGCACGACGCCCGACGTGCTGCTCATCGACGGCCAGGGCGTGGCACACCCGCGGCGCCTGGGGATCGCCTGCCACGTGGGTCTGTTCGTGGACGTGCCGACCATCGGCGTGGGCAAGAGCCGGCTGTGCGGCGAGCACGCGGAGCCGGGCCCTGCGCGCGGGGATCGCGCGGCGCTCAAGGACGGCCGCGAGCGGCTGGGCACCGTGTTGCGTACGCGCGACGGCGTGAAGCCGGTGTACGTGAGCGTGGGGAACGCGATCGGGCTGGCGTCGGCGGAGCGGGTCGTGCTGCGCACCGCGACGCGCTACAGGTTGCCCGAGCCGATCCGGGAAGCGGATCGGCGTTCACGGGCGAAGGCGCGGGGTACGTGAGGTGAATGGGATAACGGGCGTGCGCGGATGCGTCGCGCTCGCGATCTCGCTCGCGCTCGAATTACGGACGCCAACGGAGGCACGCGCGAGAGTCGAGCGCGTGTGCGAGCGGGAGCGCGATCGAAGTCATTGCCTCCCGCGCGGATCCAGCGCATCCCGCAGCGCGTCGCCCGCGAGGTTGAAGCACACCACCGCGAAGACGATGAGCAGCCCGGGGATCGTCGAGATCCACCACGCATTCTCGAGCCACGCCTTGCCGTCGCTGATGATGTTGCCCCAGCTCGCGTCGGGCGGCTGCACGCCGAAGCCCAGGAAGCTGAGCGCCGCCTCGACGAGGATCGTGCTGCCGACCACGAGCGTCGCGTTCACGATGACCGGCGCCATGCAGTTGGGCAGCAGGTGGCGGAACATGATGCGCGGGCGGCTGAAGCCGAGCGACTTGGCCGCCACGGCATAGTCCAGCTCCTTCACCTGCAGGAACTGCGCGCGCACGAGTCGCGACACGCCCATCCATCCGGTCGCACCGAGGATCACGACCACCGTGAAGATGCCGGCCCCCTCGTTGACCGAGACGATCAACAAGAGCAGGAGCAGGCGCGGGAACGCCAGCAGGATGTCGACGAGTCGCATGATGACCATGTCGACCCAGCTGCCGAAGTAGCCGGCGAGACTGCCGAAGATCACGCCGAGCGTGACGGCCACGAACATCGCGGCGAAGCCGATGCTCAGGGAGATGCGGCTGCCGTAGACGAGCCGGGCGAGCAGGTCGCGCCCGTTGCTGTCCGTGCCGAGCAGGTGGCGCTCCTTGCGGTACGGCACCTCGTGCCCGTCGATGACCATCGTGCGCACCTTGTGCGCCTCGCGCGACCAGCCGCGCTTGGGCGGTCCGAGGTGTTTCAGCTGGATGTCGTCGCGGTGCGCGTGCTCCTGCACGCGATCGAGGAAGACCGTGTCACCGTCGATGCGCATGCCCTTGCAGGCGATCTCGCCCTCGTGGATGTGGCCGACGATCATCACGCTCGACATGGGCGGCTGGAATTTGTGGACGACGGTGCCGCCCGCGCCCGGCTCGTTCGGATCGTAGGGCGCGAGCACGGGGGCCAGCGGCACGGCCATGTAGAGCAGGCCGAGCAACGTCATGCCCCACACACCGCGCGGGTTGTTGCGCAGCTCGCGCCAGGCGAGCTGCCACGAGCCCATGCCTTCGCGCGGCGGTGGGTTCACCAGCGTGTTCAGGCTCCGGTGGGCTATCCACACGAGCAGAACCGGGAACACCACGAGGAAGCCCAGCGCGACGAAGGCCTCGAAGCCGAGATCGTCGAAGAGGGTTGCGATGGCGCGCCAGCGACCTCCGACGATCAGGAGCCATGCGGCGCTGAACACGAGGAAGCGCACGCCGCTGGCCAGGAAGCCGCGGCGCACGTGGCCGAGCCCGGGCAGCAGCGAGGCGGCGATGGACACGGGCGTCGTCATCGCAACCTCACGCGGGGATCGGCGACGGCGTACAGGATGTCCGCCACGAGGTTGCCGACGACGACCATGATCGTGGCCATGAGTGTGACCGCGGTGATCACGAACACGTCGCGCCCGGAGATGGCCTTGATGGCCGCATCCCCGATGCCCGGCCACGAGAAGATGCTCTCGGTGATGACCGCGCCCGATACGAGGAACGGCATGCTGAGCCCGAAGAGCGTGATCACCGGAAGCAGCGAGTTGCGCATCACGTGCTTCCAGATCACCGTGCGCTCGTCCACCCCCTTCGCTCGTGCGGTGCGGACGTAATCCTCGCTCAGGACCTCCAGGATCGCGGAGCGCTGGTACCGGGCGGTGCCGGCGGCGCCCGCGACGCCGAGCACGAAGACGGGCATCGCGTAGTGGCGCAGCCCGTCGAGGAAGCTCCCGTCCCCCATGCCGTGGATCGGCAGCCACTGCAGGGTCACGGCGAAGACCAGCTGCAGCATGACGGCCAGCCAGAAGCCCGGCATCGAGTACAGGAAGAACGCGCCGACCATGATGCCGTGGTCCGTGCGCGTGTCCTTACGCACGGCCGACACGACGCCGAGGGCGATGCCCACGAGGTAGTTGAGGAACAGGGCCCAGAAGCCGAGCTTCAGCGTCGCCCACAGCTTCGGCGCAAGGAACTCCGTGACGGGCTTGTTGTGACCGATCGACGTGCCCAGATTGAAGCCGATGCCCCCCTCCTCGAGTGCCTCCTTCGGAACCAGCAGGTCGGTGCTCGTGCCTACAACGACGTAGCGGCCGGCCTCGGCGGCCGCGGCGCTGTAGCGTCCACCCTCGAGAGCCTCGAGCTCGAGCGCCTCGCCCTCACCCAGCGCGGGCTCCAGCCGCAGCTTGGCGGGGGGCGTCGCGAGGATGGGACGCGCCGTCACGAATCCGCCCTCGTAGGTGATCAGGACGCCCTGGCTGTCGAGCTCGATTCTGGCCTCGCGGCACGAGAGGCTACGCAGACCGAAGCGGTACTGCCCTTGGATGATCGCCGTTCGCGGATAGGAGCCGTCGTCCGCACGCGCGAGACGCACCTCCTTGGCGCCGTCGTCGAGCCGGCTCTCCTTCGTGGGCGTGAGCACGATCTCGTCCGGCGGTTCCTGCACGCGAGCGCGAACGCGGTTCACGCCGCCTTCCGCGAAGACCTCGTAGCCGATGCCGCCGCCCTCGTACTCGAGCACCTCCGGATCCGCATAGAACATGCGCCGCACGTGGAGGAAGTAGCGCTCGATGACGGGCAGGTCATAGCCCCACTTCTTGCGCAGCCGGTCGAGGTCGGCCTCGGTGACCTTGGCACTCTCCTTCGCCGTGAAGGGGTCGCCGGGCGCGAGGTTCACGGCCAGGAAGGTGATCGTGTAGACGCCCCAGATGATGAGGAGTCCGAGCAGCAGGCGGCGGATGACGTATGCGTACACGCTTCAGGGGCTCGCTACTGGATCCACCACTCGTGCACGTTGCCGAGCACGCGCAGGGAAGTCACGCGCACGTTCACGAACTTCGTGTTCAGCCCGACCAGGCCACGAGGCTCGTACAGCATCGTGTAGGGCTGCTCGTCGTAGAGGATCACCTGGAAGCGGTCCCAGAGCAGCTTGGCCTCGGCGCGGATCTTCGGATCGAGGATGTTCATGACGCGCCCCTTGTCGATGAGCTCGTCCACCTCCTTGTTCACGAAGTTGACGTAGTTGTAGCGCCCGTTGACCGACACGGAGTGGAACGTCGGCTTCGGGTCGATCTTCGTCGCGATGCTCCAGCCGCCGACGTACGCCGTGAAGTTGTGGCGCTTGAGCTGCTCGGACATCTGGTTGAAGTCCGTGAGCGCGATCCGGGCCTTGATGCCGACCCGCTCGAGGTCGGCCTGGATGTACTCGCAGATGGCCTTGCGCGTCGGGTTGCCCTGGTTCGTGGTGAGCTTGAACTCGAAGGGCTTGCCGTCCTTCTCGAAGACGCCGTCGGCGTTCTGCTTCCAGCCCGCCTCCTCGAGCAGCGCCTTCGCCTTGTCCGGGTCGTAGGGATAGGGCTTGAGCGTCTTGTTGGACGCCCACATGGAGCGGATGATCGGCGGGCCGGCGACCTGGGCGTATCCCGAGAGGATGCTCTCGACGATGTTGCGCCGGTTGATCGCATAGGTCATCGCCTGGCGCACGCGCTTGTCGTCGAAGGGCCAGCGCTGGCAGTTGTAGCCCGCGTAGATGTAGCCGCGCGTCACGTACGTGTAGAGCTTCAGGTGCTCCTTCGACAGGACGCGCTCCGCCTTCTCGGCGATCACCCCGCCCATCATGTCGAGCTGGTTCGCCAGCAGGGCGTTCAGCATCGTGTCCATGTTGCCGAAGCGCACGAAGATCAGGCGGTCGATGTAGGGCTTGGGCGCGTCCCAGTACCGCGTGTTGCGCGCGAGCACGATGCGCTCGCCGGGATCGTGGCTCTCGACGACGAACGGCCCGCCGCAGGCTTGCTTCGCGAGCTTCGGCCAGTCGCCGTACCCGCGCCACTTGCCGAAGGGCACGGTGCCGAACGTGTGCTTGGGCAGCACCTGGACGTCGTTGATGTCCATGATGTTGTAGGGCTGCGCCTTGGTGTAGTGGACGGTGAACTCACGCTCGTTGTGGATCTCGATATCCTTGATGAAGTCGACGATCGACGAGCTGGTCCAGGCGACCTCCGGGTTGCGCGCCGCCTCCCAGGAGAAGCGCACGTCGTCGGAGCTCATCGGCGTGCCGTCGCTCCACGTGCACTCCCGCAGCTTGAAGCGGATCGAGAGGTTGTCGGGCGCGATCTTCCAGGACTCGGCGATCTGGGGCGTGAACGTAGGCACGCCGTCGTAGTAGTCCGGTTCCTCGTTCATCAGCCGCGGGAAGATCTGGTCGGCGACCTCCGAAGCGGTGACGGACGAGGAGAGGAAGGGATTGAAGGAGTCGATGTCCTCGAGGATGCCGAACGTGACCTCGCCGCCCTGCTTCGGCTGACTGCCCTCGGGCGCCGGCCGGTAGGCGTAGGTGATCGGGCCCCGGACCTCGCGGCCGACCACGGGGCTGCCGTCCCACAGGCCGATCGTGCGTTCCCGGCCCAGGTCGGCGTCCGCGTCCTGCTTGGTCTTCTCCCCGCCGCCCTTCGTGACGACGACGGTGATGTCGTCGCCGCCGCAGCCGCCGAGCGGCAGCATGAGAAGCGCCGCGAGGGCCAGCACGGGGAAGAAGGGAACGCGCGCGCAGCTACGGATCATGCCGCCTCCAACCGCCTGCTCACCGGCGGGTGGCCCAGGGTACCGATTCCGCGGAGCGGTGGAAGGGCGCGGCGGCGGCCGGAAGCGACCCCCCTGGGCGCTACCCTGGACCGATGCTCCCGGCCCTCCTTCTCGTCGCCACGCTGGTCGTGGTGGGCTTGCTCGTCATGGTCCTCTTCCGTATGGGTGCCCGTGTCGACGCCCTGCGATCCGAGCTCGAGCGCCTTCGCGTCGTGCATCGCGACATGTCGTCCGACGTCCGGACGCGCCTCAACGAGGGCGCGCGCACCTGGGAGTCCGTCGACGCCGAGATCCGCCCGCGCCTGGATCAGCTCGAGCCCTCGGTCGCCGATCTCAGCGCCAGCCTCGAAGAGCACCTGCCGGCCCTCGGTGACGCCAACAAACGGCTGGAGGAGGTCGAGAGCCGCAGCGCCGAGACCGAGGCCCGTGTCGTCCAGGCGCTGGAGACGGGCCGCGAGGAGGACGGTGAGCGCTTCGAGCGGGTCGAGGCGGCCGTGCGCACGCTGCGAAACGCCGCCGACGAGCGTCTCGTCGACCTGGCGGCGCGGGTCGGCGCCCTCGAGTCCCGCGCCGAGGAGGCCCGCTTGGAGCAGGCGGTCCGCGAGGACGAGGCGGCACTGGAGGAGTCCACGCGGGACGGCGAGATCGTCGTCGAACCGATTGTCGTCCAGGACGTGTCCGAGCCCGAGCCCGTAGCCGCAGGCGCACGCGTGGCGCCGTCTCGTGGTACACGAAGGGCCCGCAAGGGCGTCGGCGGCGGCTGGGTGCTGCTCGTGCTCGTCGTCGTCACCGGCCTTGCGATCGCGCTGCTCAGCTAGCGCTCACCGTCATCCGGAGGCCGCATGGACGCCCACGTCGCGAAGTCGATCGCACCGCTCATCGAGTTCAGCGAGAGCGGACCGGTCACGAAGAAGCTGCTCGACACCGACCGCTCGATCGTGACGCTGGTCTGCCTGAAGCCGGGCCAGGCGCTCTCCCCGTTCACGCACCGCCGGCGCGAGGCGATCGTCTACTGCCTGCAGGGCGGCGTGCGCATCACGCCCGGCGAAGGCGAGACGGAGCTGACGGCGGGCGACCTCGCCTTCTACGACGGCACGAAGAAGGCCGGCCCCGGCAACTACGCCGACGAGGATGCGGCGTTCCTGGTCACGCTGGTGCGGAAGAAGGGCGACTAGCCTCCGGCCGCCCCTACAGCCCCCCCGGCTAGGCAGGCGCACTGATTCTCGACCGACCCGTCCGCGAGCGCGTTGACGCCCCCGCGAGGACGGGCGTACGCTCCCCCCATGCGATGGCGTGGCAGGAAGAAGAGCAAGAACGTCAAGGACATCCGGGCGCAGGGCCCGTCTCGCGGTGGCGGCCTCGCCATCGGTGGCGGCCTGGGTCTCGTGATCGCGATCGTCGTGCTGCTGATGGGCGGCGATCCGACGTCGATTCTCACCGGCGGCGGCGGCGGCACCACGACGCAGCGGGCACCGTTCGAGCCGACCGCCGAGGAGGAGAGGCTCGTCGAGTTCGTCAAGGTCGTGCTCAAGGACACCGAGGACGTCTGGCACGAGCAGTTCCGCCAGCTCGGCAAGCGCTACGAGGAGCCGACGCTGGTGCTCTTCCGCGGCAGCGTGCAGTCCGGTTGCGGCTTCGCGGGCGCGCAGATGGGTCCGTTCTACTGCCCGGCCGACAAGCACATCTACATCGACCTCAGCTTCTACAAGACGCTCCGCGACAAGCTGGGCGCGGGCGGTGACTTCGCCCAGGCCTACGTGATCGCCCACGAGGTCGGACACCACGTGCAGAACCTCCTGGGGCAGTCGGGACGCGTGCACCGCATGCGCGGACGCGTCAGCGAGACGGAGCAGAACAAGCTCTCCGTGCGCCTCGAGCTGCAGGCCGACTTCTACGCGGGCCTCTGGGCCCATCACGCACACCGCACGAAGAACATCCTCGAGACCGGCGACCTCGAGGAGGCCGTGAACGCCGCCGAGAAGATCGGTGACGACGCCCTCCAGCGCAGGTCGCAGGGACGCGTCGTGCCGGATTCGTTCACGCACGGCACGTCCGCGCAGCGCATGGCGTGGTTCCGCCACGGCGTGCGCACGGGCGACATCCGGCAGGGGGATACGTTCAACGATCGCCTGTTCGAGTCGATCAATCCCCGGTAGGCGCCGGCCCATTCGACTCAGCCTTCGCTACGCGAAGGCTTCGCTCAGGGCCAGGCCTACCGGCCTGGCCGCGTCATGTGCCGCAAGTCGAGCACCTTCCGCAGCTTCGCCGGCGGCAGCAGCTTCTTCTCCGTGGCCAGCTCGCGGATCGTGCGGCCTGACTCATAGGCCTCCTTGGCCAGCGCCGCCGCCTCGTCGTAGCCGATGTGCGGCGCGAGCGCCGTCCCGTTCATCAGACTCTGCTCGACGAGCTCCTCCACGCGCTCCCGGTCGACCTCGAGGCCCTTCACGCAGCGCTGCGTGAATCCGTCCACCGCTCCCGACAAGACGTGGATGCCGTCGAGCAGCGTGTCTGCGAGCAGCGGCAGCGTCACGTTCAGCTCGAAGTTCCCGGCCGCGCCGGCGGCGTTCGCGGTCGTCACGTAGCCCTGCACGAGCATGCACGCCATCAGCAGGCTCTCGGCCATGACCGGGTTGACCTTGCCCGGCATGATCGAGGAGCCGGGCTGGACCGGCGGCAGCTTGAGCTCGGCCAGACCACAGCGCGGCCCCATGCCGAGGTGTCGGATGTCGTTGGCGACCTTCGTGAGAGCCGCGGCTGTGGAGCCGAGCGCACCGGCGTAGAACACGCAGGCCTCACGACCGCCCAGCTGCTCGAACGCGTTGCGCGCCGGCCGCAGCGGGAGCTTGGTCTTCTTGGCGAGGTGCTCGATGGCGAGCGTGTCGAACCTGGCATGTCGTCCGATGCCGGTGCCGACCGCCGTGCCGCCGAGCGCGAGCTCGAGCAGGCCGTCGTAGGCGAGGGAGAGCCGCTGGCACGAGTGCGCGACCTGCGCCGCGTAGCCCATGAACACCTGCCCCATGCGGACGGGCGTGGCGTCCTGCAGGTGCGTACGGCCGACCTTCACGACGTCGTCGAACTCCTTCGACTTCTTCATGAGGGCGACGGAGAGCGCGCTCAGCGCGGGAATGAGCTCGTCCCTCGTGGCGGCCGCGAGCGAGACATGCAGCGCCGTGGGGATCACGTCGTTGCTCGACTGCCCCAGGTTCACGTGGTCGTTCGGGTGCACGGGCGACTTCGCCCCCGGCTTGCTGCCCATGTCCACGTTCGCGAGGTTGCTGAGCACCTCGTTCATGTTCATGTTCGACGAGGTGCCCGAGCCCGTCTGGAACACGTCGACCGGGAACTCCTCGTCGTGCTGCCCTTTCATCACCGCGTCGGCGGCGCGACGGATGGCCGCACCCATGCGCGGCTTGAGCAGCTTGAGGTCCTGGTTTGCCTTGCTCGCCGCCCACTTGATCGCCGCGAGCGCGTGCAGGAAGCGCGGGGGCATGGTCCGGCCCGACACGCGGAAGTTGTCGACGGCGCGCTGGGTCTGGGCCCCCCACATCCGCTTGGCGGGCACCCTCACGTCGCCCATCGAGTCCTTCTCGGTCCGCATGCGTGCAGCCATGGATCACCTCCGCGCAGAGCCTCGCTCCGGCCGGGGGGGTGTCAACGGCCGACGTCGTCGATCAGAGCTCGGTGACGATGGCGTTCAGGACCGAGGGCGCGTCCATCGGCAGCGTGTAGCGGCGGGTCGGACCGGTGATGGGCTTGTCGCCCTTCTTGACGTCGATCCCGCGCGCGCCCACGAGCACGATCGGCAGCTGGCGCGTGGCGCGGTCGGCCCGCAGCTGGGTCGCCACGTGGCGGGCCCGGTCGGGCTCGTCCTGCATGTCGATCACGATCAGGTCGGGGCGGAACTCGCGCAGGACGGGCGCCAGCTCGGCGCCGCTCTCCGCGGTGCGCACGGCGTGGCCCGCACCCTCCAGGGCCCGCACGGCGGCGGCAACCCGATCCTTGGCCGTTCCGAGGATCCACACCTTGCGCGGCAGGGTGGGCTCCCGGGGCGTGCGGATCGAGCTCGGCTGGAAAGCGGGCTGCTCGTCGTTGTCGGTCTTGGGCGTCATGCAGCGGATCCGGCGTCGAATCCGGGATGCTACAGGCGCCGGGCGGCGAGGCGGAATCCTGCGCGGGAGCCGCCACAGCGTCTCCCGAATCCGGCAGCTACCGCGGCTGGTCCTTCAAGATCATGAGCTTCCAGGCGGCCGGCAGGAGCGACACGGGCACCGCCAGCCCCAGGACCTCGCTCTGGCCCAGGGTGGCCGCGGGGATGCCCACGAGCCGCATGCGGGCGTCGACCATCGAGCCGCCACTGTGGCCGAGCCCGATCCAGGCGTCGGTCTTGATCCAGCGCGGGGCGCCCCCGACGGCCTCGAGGCCGGCAATGGAGCCGCGGGTCAGGATGACCGGGGTCCGGCTGCGCTCCGAGCCCTCGGACGGGTAGCCGAAGACCTGGACGGGATCGCCCAGCTCGAGCGTGGAGGAGTCGCCCAGCGGCACCCACGGCAGCGTGAGGTCCTCGGGCAGAGGACGCCCGAACACGTCCGAGGTGATCTCGAGAAGGGCCAGGTCCTTCTTACGGTCCTCGGCCGTCACCCGCGCGAGGAAGCTCTGCACGGGCGGCTCGTCGAGCCGGGCGGGGAACGCCACGAGGACGCCCTCGCGCTGGATGCGGCCCTTCTGTCCTTCGATCTCGAGCACGTGCCGGCAGGTGAGGATGCGGCCGCGCGGGGTGACGCAGGTGCCGCTCCCTCCGGCGTTGTCGCGCACGGTCAGCTCGACGGTGGAGGCCGCCGCCCGCACCGTCGCGCTGCGGCCCTGCCAGTTGATCAGCGGCGGCCAGACGAGGTCCGGCGGCAACGGCGGCGCGCGGTTGAGCGACAGCGCGACCCGGAAGTCGACCACCTTCTCCAGCGCGCTGCGGTTCATGACGCCGAGCACGAAGAGGCGCGGGCCGTCCGGCGGCACCGTGAACGTGTGGTCGATCCGCTCGTCGACGCGCGCGCTGAGCGCGCGCCGCATGATGCTGCCGTCGGTCTTGCGGGCGAGCACGAGGTCGAGCGGCGCCGAAGAGCCGAGCAGCATGGCGTGCATCGAGCGCGTGCCGGCGGGGATGACCACGTCGTACCAGGTCACACCGGCCCGCCCGGCCTCGACGCGTCCGCGGGTCCACTTGCCGAACTCGAGCCGCGGCGGCTCGCCGTCGCCCCACGTGCCGCGGCCGATACCCTTGGGATGGCTGCGAATGGACAGCGTCACGGGGACGCGCCCCTTGCTCTCGACCAGCACGACCTCGCAGTAGTACGTGCCGGCCGCGAGCCCGGTGACGCCACCGAGGTAGAGCGCCTCGAACGGCGCGCTGGAGAGCGCGAAGTAGTCCGCGTCCTCGTCGCCGGCCTGCAGCGGGCCGCCCCGGCGCACGTAGAGGTCGACGTCCGCACGCGAGGGATTCGTCGCGTCGATCTCGATGCCGCCGATGCCGGCCGGCACGGGGATGCGTACGGTGCGCGCGGTCGGGCCGTCGGTGCCGCCGAGGGTGAGCGTCGTGGAGCCGCCGGGCCGCACGACGGGCATCGGCAGACGGATCTTGTCGTCCCCGTTCGCCGACCACGACGTGCGCACCTTGATCGTCGCCGGCAACGGCGCGGAGCCCGACGCACGCAGGTCGAGCGTGTAGGCCCCCGCCGGGCTGTCCGCCCGCTGCAACACGATCGATCGCGGGGCGGCGCCGCTGCGGCGGTACTCGCGCGGCCCGTCAAGCCGGTAGCGCACACCCGGGCGCGCTGCTCCGTCGAGGCGCAGCGTGAGCGAACGCACCAGCGTCGGCAGGAACGTACGGAGCTCCGGGCGATCGCGGTGCACGGGGATCTCCCGCTCGACCGTTTCGCCAGGGAGCACGGTGGGCGTGCCGCGTCCGCGATCGACGAACGCCGCGATCTCGAAGGAGGCGCCGCGGTCGGCGTTGCCGTCCGGTGCGACGGCGATGTGCCAGGTCCCCGACTCGAGCGGCACGGCCTCGTCGGACGCCAGCCGCACCGTCTCGAGCACGCCCGCGTTGCGGCTGGAGACATCGGCCTCGCTCAGACGTGACTTCGTCAGGGCCCCGGCGCGACGCAGGTACAGGTCGACGTTGCGCTCGGAGCAGACCGCGACCGCGAGCGCCGTCGCGTCTTCCGGCACGCGGATGCGTCCCGTCCAGATGCCCCCGTCGGCCGGCAGGCTGTGCTGCCTCGCGACCGCATCCTCCAGATCCACCGGGTCGGCGGCCGGCGCCGGGCTGCCGTGGACGAACAGCAGGCACACCACGAGGATGAGCCAGGTGCCTGCAACCGAGCGCGACGCCGCCATGCGCCCTATGAACCCCCGGGGGCCCCACGCCTTCAAGGTTTGTGTGCCGGGGTGTGCACGCCCCCCGGTCGATTTGTCTCAGTTCGAGGCGCGGCGCAGCAGCGGGCGGACGATGCGCTTGCGCGCATTGCGAGCCTCCAGGCGATAGATGCCCGGACGACGCACGCGGAAGCGCAGCGAGGGGCCGAGACCGGGCGAGATCGTGCGGGCGCTCGCCGAGCGCGTGCGGACGACCTTGCCGGCGGCGTCCCGCACCCGCATCGCGACGCCCTGATTGGGCGCGTGCACGCACACGTAGAGGTAGTCCCAGCCGGGCATGCAGACCCCCAGCCCGACCAGCGTCCAGGAGGAGGCGAGGCGCGCCCGCACGGTGGGATCGGCCCCGGTGCCCATGTGGATCGGCGCGGAGCCGAGCGAGGCGCGATCGTGCAGCGTCATCTGCGGCTTGGACGGAGGCGGCGCGGGCACGCCGACGAAGCGATAGGTGCCGGGGTAGTACGGCCGGAACCAGACCATGAGCGCGTTCTCCTGCGAACGCGCGCTGCCTCCGAGGCCCATGTCCTGGAGGTGGATCCAGCGCTTCCCCCGGAGCATCTCGACGCGCTGCGTGCGATTCGGGGACGACGGCACGTACAGCAGCGCGACGTCGCCGGGGCCCGCGCGGAAGGTCGTGGGCTGACCTTCGACGGGACCGCGTTCGACGGTGGGCGGCGGTGCCACGGCGGGTGCCTCGACGGACTCCTCCGGGCCGAGCGGACGCAGCTTCACGCCGTACGTCCCGCCGCCGTCGAGCACGGCGCTCACGACGAGGCGGATGGGCTGCACGCGCCCAGGTCCCTTGCCCTCGGCGTCGGGTGTCGGACGCGGCGGCACGCGGAAGCGCACGGGCGGCAGCGCCACCCACGCAGCGCCACCGTCGGCGGAGTCGCCGATGGGCTCGCCGTCCCAGCCGTGTACGACGAGCCGCACGCGACCGGCCGAGCCGCGGGTGGGCGTGATCTGGTATGCGGCCCCCTCCTCCACCACGAGCTCCCACGCGTTGGTCGCACCGACGAGCAGCTCACCGACACGCGCGCGCTTGCCGCCCGGCGCGAGGTAGCGCCGATGCGGCTTCGTGCGTTCGTCTCCAGGGCCGAGGGTCTCGAGGCGCACGCGCCCCTTGCCCGTCTGGGCCGAGAAGCCGCCGATGCGCACCTCCATGCTCGCGTCGCGCTCGGCGTCGAAGACGTGCACGGCGGGCTTGCCCGCCTCGCCCGCGTCGACGCGCACGAGCGGTTCCTCGCCCGCGCGCCCCAGGCGCAGGATCGGGCGCGGCAGGGAGCCGGGCTCGGCCGTGAGGCGATAGCGGCAGCCGGCCACCTGGGTGAAGCGGAAGACGGCCTCCTTGCCGGCGACCTCGACCTCGTAGGAGCGGGTGGCGCCGGAGGCCTTCAGCTTCCCCGGCGCGGCGAGCACGAGGCAAGGGAGGCCGAGCAGCGCGGTGAG
This sequence comes from Planctomycetota bacterium, assembly GCA_030065025.1. GTDB lineage: Bacteria > Planctomycetota > PLA2 > PLA2 > JAEUHO01 > JAHEIK01. The sequence continues at coordinate 6,748 of JASJDY010000058.1, read as the reverse complement.
GGCCGCGATGGGCAGGAGGACACGGGCGCGGTACGGTGCCCGGCCATGAGCGAAGAATCTCCTGTCCTGACGACGCCGATCGTGCATGCGCTCCTGATCTGCCGGGCGGTGGAGACCGACGAGAACGGGGACCTTTCCCTGAAGAACGTCGTGGAAGTGCTGCCGGTCGACAAGGTTCCGGGCGACGTCGGTCCCCTGACCTTCGTGGCTTTCGTCCGCAACCTCCAGCCGGGCCCCGGCGAGGGCGCCTTCGTGCTGCGGACGCCGGGCAACGAGGAGCCGATCGGACGGCTGCCGCTGGAGATGGAGGTGCCCCCCGGGCTCGCCGCCCGTCAGGTAGCGCTGCAGGTGACGGTGCCGTCGATGCCGGTGGCGAGCGGCGGCTGGTTCGAGCTCTACTTCGAGTGGCAGGGCCAGCCGCTGGCGGCGAACCGTTTTGCCATCGGCGTCAAGGGGTAGGAGCGGCCGCGTCCGGTCCACGGGCACCGACGTGAACGTGGACGTGCACGATCCGGCATCAACTCGCGCTCGCGATCCCGCTCGCGCTCGACGCTCGGGCGAGTTCAGAGGATCGCCCGATGAGCGAGCGCGTGCGCGAGCGAGAGCGCGATATCAGACCTCCGCGTAGAACCGCCCCCTCTCATCCTTCCCCACCCTCGCCCGCGCCACCTCCGGATCGTGCGTGAAGAACACCGACCCGCCGCGCGCCAGCAGGTCCTCGAGCAGCGCGCGCTTCTCGTCGATCAGCAGCTCGGGGAAGCGGTCGTAACCCATCGAGATCGGCACGTGCATCCAGGCCGTGCCCGGGATCAGGTCCCCGACGAACACGAGCGGTCCGTCCTCCGTCGCGACCTCCGTCATCAGCAAACCCGGCGTGTGGCCGTGGCTGAGGTGGAAGCGGTAGCCCTCCCCCAGCACGGGCGACGTCTCGCCGTCGACGATCTCGAGCCGACCGCTGGCCTCGAGGAGATCCGTGAGGCCGGGGATGAACGAGGCACGGTCGCGCGGATGCGGATGCGCCGCGCGCTCGAAGGCCTCCTGCCCGACGACGAACGTCGCGTTCGGGAACAGGAGTCTCGGCGCCTCATCCTGTTCCCATGCAGCGAGCAGACCGCCGGCGTGGTCGAAGTGCAGGTGTGAGAGCACGACGACGTCGATGTCCGCATCCGTGAGGCCGCGCTGCGCGAGCTCGGCGAGGAGCACGTGCCGCCCCTCGAGCACACCGAAGCGCTCCTTCAGCTTCGGCTCGAAGAACGCGCCGATGCCGGTCTCGAACAGGATGCGCCTGGTGCCGTCCTCCACCAGCATCGCGCGGCAGGCGAGCTCGACACGTCCGTGCTCGTCCGGCGGGAGCCAGCGCTCCCAGACGACACGGGGGCAGTTGCCGAACATGGCGCCGCCGTCGAGGCTCTGGCGGTTGCCTAGGACGGGCGTGATCGTCTGCATGGCAGGACCCTATACGCGGATGGAGCCGGTCGGATAGGATCCGCCGCTCATGCGCCCGCGCCTCCACAACCTCATCTTCGTGTTCATGGCGCTCGGTGTGGTGGTCGGCGTCCTGCTCGCGGACGTCGACGACAAGACGGCCGGCTGGTACGCCACGACCCTCCAGTGGCTCGATTTCTTCGGCAAGACCATCTTCATCGGCCTGCTGAAGATGATCATCGCGCCGCTGATCCTCGTGAGCATCGTCGCCGGCGTGACGAGCATCCCGTCGTTCGGCGACGCCGGGCGCATCGGCGTGCGCACGCTGCTGTACTACGTCTCCACCACGACGATCGCCGTCACGATCGGCCTGATCCTGGTCCTCACGATCCGCCCCGGCGACAAGAGCGGTGCGCAGGACGTGCGCGCGCAGCGCGAGGCCGAGCTGGCCCAACGCCGGATCGAGTTCCGGGAGGAGACGGGCAAGGACCCGAAGGCCGAAGAGAGCGAGTACCTCACCTGGCTGGTGGAGCGGGAGGGCCGCGGAGGGACGGAGAAGTACAAGCGCGTCGTCAGCAAGCGCGACCGCGGCACCTTCGACATGTTCGTCGAGGACATCGTGCAGCCGATGTTGATGAACCCGTTCCAGGCGCTGGCCGAGCGCAACAGCCTGGGCATCATCTTCTTCGCGTTGCTGCTCGGTTTGGTGTGCATGGCCGTGGGTGAACCAGCACGTGCGCTGATCGACCTGTTCCAAGCAGCCAATCAGGTCATCCTGCGCCTCACGAACTGGCTGATGGCGATCTCCCCCTTCGCGGTGTTCTGTCTCATGGCGGGCATCGTGGCCAGGCACGGCCCCGAGGTGTTCGAGACGCTCGGCTGGTACTGCGGCACGGTGATCGGCGGCATCCTCATCCACGCCGCCTTGCTGCTCGGCGTGTGCGCGCTCATCGGTCGCATGAACCCGATCACCTTCCTGCGCGGCTTCCGCGAGGCGTGGGCCATCGCGTTCGCCACGCGCTCGAGTGCGGCGACGCTGCCGGTCACGGTCCGCTGCATGACGCGCAAGCTCGGCGTGTCGCCGAAGGTCGCCAACTTCACGCTACCGGTCGGCGCGACGATCAACATGGACGGCACCGCGCTCTACGAGGGCGTCGCCGTGATCTTCCTGATCCAGATCTACGGCGGCATGGACGACGTCGGCATCACGCTGGCCGGCGGCGCGGTGCTGATCATCTTCATCACGGCGGTCCTGGCGTCCGTGGGCGCCGCCGCGGTGCCGGACGCGGGGCTCGTGACCATGGTGCTCGTGGCGACGGCCGTGCACCTGCCGGTCTACTACCTCCCGTTCATCTTCGCCGTCGACGCCTTCCTCGACATGTTCCGGACGTCGGTGAACGTGATGGGCGACGCGATCGGGGCGGTCGTGGTGGACCGCTTCGAGCGACCGGAGGCCGAGAGGGCGCCCGAAGCGGCCACGTCCTGACGGGCCCTTGGTCCCGTCGCCCCTCGACGGCATGACCTGTGCGTACAGTCGGGCGTGCCCGTTCCGGCGGCCGGGCACCCTGACTTGTGGAGTTCCGGATCATGACGCGCACCATCGCCCTCGCAGCTGCCCTGCTGGGCCTCTCGCTGCTCCTCGCCCCCATTGCCGAGGCGGGCGGCGAGCGCCGCGGCATCTCGTCGCGCGGCGGCTCCTCTGCCGTTCGGAGCCGCTCCTCCGTACGCCGCACCGCGCCGCCCCGCGTCGCGCCCTCCCGCAGCCACTCGAGCCGCGCCTTCGCGCGTCCGAGCCGCGCCCCGACGTTCCGTTCGCGGTCACAACCCTCGTTCCGACAGCGGGTTCCGTCGTCGAGCAGCCAGAGCCGCAGCCGCCGGATGACGTCCTCGGGCAGCCGCGGGCTGGTCGCTCCCCGCCGGACGCCGTCGGTCACCCGCCCCCGCACGACCCGCCCGACCACGGCCCCCACCTGGAACCGCTCCTCCCGCTCGTGGTCGAGCTCGTCCCCCAGCGCCAGCCGCCTGCGGAGCTCTGCGCAGCGGGCGCGCAACGACGCGGCCATGCAGCGCCTGCGCCAGCGCAGCACCTCCGTCCGCTCGAATCGGACGCCCTCGGCCGTGTCCAGCCGGGGACGAACGGCGTCCTCCCGTGGGGACAGCCGGGTCTCCGCCCTGCGTGAGCGCAGCCGCCTCCGCGGACGCTCGACGAACACCGCGACCACCGTACGGCCGCGCGTGAACACGAGCGTGCGCACGCCCACGACGTTCGGCCGCAACACCCGCGGCACCCGGGCCACGACGCGCCAGCCGTCCTCCAGCGCCGACCTGCTGCGGCGCGGCAGCTTCAGCCGCAACCGCCTGAACGGAAGCCGTTTCGGCACCCGCTCGGGTCGCACCGTGACGTCCCCCCGCTCGACCCTCGGTCGGAGCCGGGCCAGTGGTCTGGTGTCGAGCCGTGTCGGCACGCGCGCGGCAACGGGCGGCAGCGTCCGCACCCGCGTGGGCACGCGTAGCGGGCGTGTGGGCCGCAGCTACCGCATCCGCCACCACCACCACGGCCACCGTCACTACCACCGCCATCACCACCGCCACGGGCCGGTCTTCGGCTTCTACTACGCGTGGCATCCGTACCACGTCCCGTACTACCGGGTGTACCCGCGCTACGGCCTCTACTTCGGCTACGGCATCAGCTACTACGGCCCGACGTACAGCACCGTGTTCGTCGACGCCGTCGACTACGTGCCGACCGAGGTGATCGTCCGCGAAGAGGTGATCGAGGAGGTCATCGAGGAGGTGCCCGCGCCGGCGCCGGCCGCCAAGGCCCCGGTCGAGGAGCAGGCCTTCCCGGAGCCGGCACCCCTGCCGGAGCCCGAGAAGCAGCCGGACGGGGAGGCGCAGCGCGCGCCGCACCCGGACTTCGAGCCCGCCGTGAAGGACTTCCTGGCCGGCCGCTACCAGCAGACGCTCGAGCGTCTGGATCGCGTGCTGACCGCGGAGCCGGACAACGGCGAGGCATGGCTGGCCGCGATGCACGCGAACTTCGCCCTGGGCCGCTACGGCCGCGCCGGGAACGCCCTGGCGAAGGCGGCGGAGCTCGACGCCTTCCCCCGCGGCTACCGCTTCGATCCCCGCCCGCTCTACCAGCAGACGGGGAACTACGAGCGCGCCGTGAAGGCCCTGGACTCGCACATCGCGAAGAACCCGCAGGACGCGGACGCCTTGCTCGTGCGCGCGTACCTGCACGTCGCGCTCGGCGAGCGCAAGCAGGCCCAGGATCTGCTGCAGACGGTGCTCGAGCTCCGCCCCGCGGACGAGACGGCCCCGGCCCTGGCGCTGGCCCTGCTGCCGCCGCCTCCGCCGCCGAAGGACGCGGTGAAGTAGTCGGTAACGAGTCAGGCTATCGAAGCCACCGCAGTCGCGGCTACGAACCTGGCTCGAAGGCACCTCCCTCGCTGCTGAGGCTCATCGGCGGGAGGGGCGCGTGCTGGCGAGGTGGTGACTTCGCTAGCCTGGTTCGGTACAGCCGTTCCCGTCCCCGCGGTACCCTTCTGCGCGAACGACAGGAGGGCGATCCATGGCGGGCATCTACGACTCGATCCTCGAGGCCATCGGGAACACCCCGCTGGTGCGCCTCCGGACGATCGGCAAGAACACGGGCTGCGAGATCCTCGTCAAGTGCGAGCACCTGAACGCCGGCGGGTCCGTGAAGGACCGGATCGGCAGGCGCATGGTCGAGGAGGCCGAGAAGGCCGGCCGCATCAAGCCCGGGGACACCCTCATCGAGCCGACGAGCGGCAACACCGGCATCGGCATGGCGCTGGCGGCGGCCATCAAGGGCTATCGGATGATCATCACGATGCCCGAGAAGATGAGCCGCGAGAAGCAGGTGACGCTCGAGGCACTCGGGGCCGAGATCATCCGCACCCCCACCGAGGCGGCGTGGGACGCGCCCGAGAGCCACATCGGCGTCGCGCAGCAGCTCGAGAAGATCCTGCCCAACGCCCACATCCTCGACCAGTACGGCAACCCGGACAACCCGCGCGCGCACTACGAGGGCACGGGGCAGGAGATCCTCGACCAGACCGGGGGCCGGCTCGACTTCCTCGTGCTCACGGCGGGAACGGGCGGCACGATCACGGGCGCGGCCAAGCGCATCAAGGAGCAGGTGCCGGACTGCAAGGTGATCGGCGTCGATCCGATCGGCTCGATCCTCGCGGGACCCGCACCCATCGGCTCCTACAAGGTCGAGGGCATCGGCTACGACTTCGTGCCCGATGTGCTGGATCGCGAGATCGTCGACGAGTGGATCAAGACGGACGACCGCGACTCGTTCCTCATGGCGCGCCGCCTCATCCGTCACGAGGGGATGCTCGTCGGAGGTTCGTCCGGCGCCGCGGCGTGGGCCGCCGTCGAGGTGGCCAAGAAGTACGGTCCGGACAAGCGCATCGTCACGCTCATGTGCGACTCGGTGCGCAACTACATGACGAAGTTCCTCGACGACGCGTGGATGCGCGAGAACGGCTTCACCGAGAGCCTCTGGGAGACGAACACGCTCGGTGAGGTGCTGCGTTCGCTACCTCCGCGCGAGCTGATCACCGTCAAGAGCGGAGACAGCGTCGGCGGCACGATCGCCACGCTGAAGGACCAGGGCATCAGCCAGGTCCCCGTCGTGGACGAGGGGAACCTCGTCGGCATCGTGACGGAGTCCGACCTCCTGCGTGCGCTGATCGATGGTCACGCGACGCGGGAGAGCGCCGTCGCCGAGGTCATGTTCCGTAACGTCCAGACGGTGCACGTGGACGAGGACGCGGGCGTGCTCACGAAGCTGTTCGCCAAGGACTTCGTGGCGATCGTGGTGGACGACGCGGGGGCCGTCCTCGGACTGCTGAGCCCGATGGATCTGGTCGATCACCTCACCCGGAACCCGGCGAGGGGGTAGAGAGCCTCCCTACGTGCCTCTGCCCGTGCAAGTGCCTCTGCCCGCACGTGGCCCGTGTGCCGGGCACCGGCAGAGGCACCGGCACCGGCACGTGACGCCTACCTGTTCCTGTACAGCCTCCGCACCACCGCCATCTGGCCCGCATGCCAGATGTCGTGACGCACGATCATCGCCAGGAACTCGTCGAGCTTCATCTGCGGGTTCGCCTGGAGGGCCAGGTCGCCCGGCTCCAGCGCCTCCACCTCGTGCCGCAGCCACGCGTGCGCCTCCTCGAGGGCGCGGCGCGCGGCCTTCGGACTCGGCGGCACCACGTGCTCGGCCCCCTCGAAGTCGACGTCGCCTCCGCGGTCGCGCACGTAGCAGGCGTACTCCTTCTTGCACGCC
>JASJDY010000267.1 GCA_030065025.1 Planctomycetota bacterium | reverse complement strand
CGCCATCCATCTGCCGGCCGCCGGACTCGATCCGGCGGCCAGCGTTGCATGTCCCACGCTCACGTCTGTAGGATCGATGCCGGAGGACGCGGCATGCGTGAGCGGCACTACGTACCTTCCGGACGCATGGGTGCGCTGGCGATGCCTGCTGCACTCGTGGCAGGGGCCGGCATCGCGATCGCCGGCGGCTTCGTCTACCAGAAGCTCATCGACGTCATCCCGTTCATCTACATCAACGCGGTCCTGACGATCGGCTTCGCGTTCCTGCTCGGGTTGGTGGTGGCCTTCGCCGTCGGTTGGGGGAAGTGTCGCAACGTGCTCGTCGCGGGAGCGATGGGACTCGTTGCCGGTGTCATCGCCATCGGTTTCACGTTCCACCTTGCGCACGGCTGGCACACGTCCGAGTGGGCCGACGAGCTGCAAGGCCTCCTGTCCCGCGAAGCGGGCGTCGATCCCGCCGCCGCCGAGGCCGAGGTCGAGGCCGTGCGCACGATGAGCCTGGGCGACTACATCGACACTCGGGTCGAGATGGGGTGGACCGTCCTACGCATCGAGCTCACGGGCATCATGGTCTGGCTGCTCTGGCTCATCGAGGCCGGGATCCTGGCCGGCGGCGCGGCACTGATCGCCGCGGGCGGTGCGACGGCGCCCTTCTGCGAGCCCTGCGACCTCTACACGGAGCAGCAGAAGCTCGGCACGATCCGCGCACTGCCGCCGCCGTCGATGCGCACTGCCGCGCGCCAGGGGATCCCGGGTCTGCTGGAGCTGGAGGAGGGCGGCGGCAACGGCCGGCTCGTCTTCACGCTCCAGGCCTGTCCGCGCTGCGACCGCACGAAGTTCGTGACGGCGACCGCGCATTGGATCAAGCGCGGGGAGGACGGGAACAGCGAGGAGAAGGCCGACCTGCTGGAGAACGTGATCCCGACCAAGGACGAGCTCGAGTCGCTCGCCGAGCGCTTCCCGCCTCGCACGTCACGTCGCCGCTCGGGCTGAACCGTCAGCGCGTGCCGCCCGCGATCTCGATCGATTCGGTCAGCACGTCGGACTCGATCTCGAGGATGCAGCCGCTCTCGTTGCGCTCGTAGCTGACGTCCGCGAGGTCGAGCGGTCCCTGGGATAGATCGGGGAGCAGTCCGGGCTCGAGGTCCTCGAGCGACGCGGGGAACGAGTCCGTGCGGCGCTCGTGGATCCGGAGCGCCAGGGCGGTGAGCACGAGCTGCCTGTGCGCCTCCGACGAGACGCTCCGCTCGATGGCGAACGGAAGCACGGTCACTACCATGCTGGAGAGGACCGTGCCCACGACCCGGCCCTTCTGCTCGCCGCCCCCGGCGAGCTCGTCCAAGACCAGGCGGGTGATGGCTGTCGTCGACTGCAGCTCGTCGCGTAGCGATTTCACCTCTTCCCTGACGCCGCTCGCATGATCGCGCATCGGCTGGAGCATCTCCGCCTGCGTGGGCCGGATCAGCACATCGACGGCGTCGAAGCGTCGGTTGATCTCGCGCAGTACCGTCGTCACGGAGACGTTCGCCGGATGCCAGGCAGGGTCGCCGCCGCTTGCTTCGATCTCACGCGCGATCTGGTGAAGGTAGCCGTCCAGCAGCACGAGACGCTCGTTGCGCAGCACCTCGCGGTCCAGCCCAACGGGCGCGGGCAGTGACCGGAGCACGCGCCCAAAGTCACGGCAGGCGTCTTCATCCAGGGCTCCGGAGGCCAGTGCGCTGCCAACCCATGCGAGAGCATTCGAGCGGATGCTCGTTCCTAGCAGCCGCTCGACCACCAACGGACTGTCGTCATGCAGGAGCCCGATGCGCAGTAGGACCTGCATGGCGCGCAACCCCTCGCGGGGCTTGGCTTCGGCGAGGTGGTTCTCGGCCCGTGCCATGAGCAGGTCCGTAATCCGCGGCCACGCGCCGTAGCGCACCGCGCGCTGGGCTAGTCCGGCCTCTCCATCTCGCACGAACGGCCATGCGAGGTGGGGGCGGCGCGACGCCTGCTCCAGCACCTCGAAGGCCTCCTCGTTGCGCGCCACCCAGGCGCGCACGGCGGCCTGGTCCTCAGCACTGCGCTCCTCCGGCTCGATCCAGGTCGGCACGTCATCAGGGCGCGGCACCAGCAGGCCTGGCGCTGGGAGGTCGGAGGGCGCACCGAGTTGCCGCAGGATCGCTTGCTTTTCGCCGAGCAGGCTGTCGGTGCCGAGCGCGCGCAGGAGCGGGATGGCCGCGTTCTGGTCCGGCGCCGGCATGGGGCTCGCGCCCAGGGCCGCGAGGAAGTCGACACGCCCCTCGGCGTCCAGGGGCTCCGTGACGTGGGTCGTCTGAAGCTCGACAGGCACGGCCGTTGGCTGCGTCGCCTGCATGCGTCCCTTGACCAGGTACCCCACGCCGACCAGTGCCATCAGCGCCAGGATCGCCAGCCCCGCTTTGCCGCGCCTCGTCATGCTGTGAGCCTACCGGGCGGCGCACGTGCGCCGCTTTTCGTATCGGCAGGGATACGGATTCCGGCACACGTGCGCCGCCCTGTACCGTCGTCTCGTGATGCGCGAGCCGCTCCCCGTCGACGACGTGCTGCCGGACCTGCTGGGTGCGCTCCGCAAGGCCGGCGCGGTCGTGCTCAAGGCGCCCACGGGCTCTGGCAAGACCACACGCGTCCCGCCCGCGCTGCTCGACGCCGTCGAGGGGCTCGTCATCGTGTTGGAGCCTCGTCGCGTGGCCGCCCGCGCTGCCGCACGGCGCATCGCCGCCGAGCGTGGGGAACGCGTGGGCGAGACGATCGGCTACCAGGTGCGCTTCGAGCGCAAGGCCTCGCCGGCCACGCGTCTGCTTGTCGTGACCGAGGGCATCCTGCTGCGTCGCCTCCAGGACGATCCGCTCCTCGAGGGCGTCGGCGCCATCGTGTTCGACGAGTTCCACGAGCGCAGCCTCGACAGCGATCTCGCCCTGGCGCTTGCGCAGCGCGTGCGCTCGGAGGTGCGCGACGACCTCGCCGTCGTGGTGATGTCTGCCACTCTCGATCCGGCGCCGGTCGCCGCCTTCCTCGGCGAGGCCCCCGTCATCGAGACCCACGGGCGCAGCTTCCCGGTCGACATCGAGCACCGACCGGGAAAGCCCGAGTCACGCCTCGAGCGCACCGTGCGCTCTGCGCTGCTCGACGTCCTGCCGCGAAGCGAAGGCGACGTGCTCGTCTTCCTGCCGGGCGTAGGCGAGATCCGACGGGTCGCGCGATCATTGGCCGAGGAGGGCACGGGGCACGACGTCGACGTGCTGCCGCTCCACGGCGAGCTGCCGCCGCGCGAGCAGGATGCTGCGCTCGCGTCTGGTCCGCGGCGGCGCGTGATCTTGGCGACGAACGTGGCCGAGACCTCGCTCACGATCCCCGGTGTCCGCGTGGTGATCGACGCCGGTCTCGAGCGTCTGCCGCGTATTGATCCTGGCGTCGGCCTCGAGCGGCTCGAGACGGTGCGCATCGCGCGCGAGTCTGCCGACCAGCGCGCGGGCCGGGCGGGCCGCACGGCACCCGGCGTGTGCGTGCGGCTATGGAGCCGGCCGGAAGACGCGCGCCTGGCGCCGCGCCGCGCGCCGGAGATCGAGCGCGTGGATCTAGCCGGCGCCCTGCTCCAGTTGCTGGCGTTCGGCGAGACGGACCTGGACGACGTTCCGTGGTTCGAGGCACCGCCGCCGCCCGCGCTAGCAGCGGCCAGCGCGCTGCTCGAGCGCCTCGGCGCCAGCGCGGAGGGACGCATCACCGAGGTGGGCACGACGATGGCACGGCTCCCCGTGCAGCCGCGGCTCGCGCGCATGCTCGTGACTGCCGGGGAGCGGGGGCACGGCCGGCGCATCGCGCTCGCCGCGGCCGCGCTTTCCGACCGCTCTCCGTTCGTGCCGCTGCCACGGGGCGAGGTCGTCGATCACGTCGGTCCGTCGGACGTGCTGGACGCCGTCGAGGCGCTGGAGCAGTTCGAGGAGCGGAGGACCCTTCGCGGCGGGGTGCGCGAGTTGCGTCGCGGCCCGGCGCGGCAGGCCCTCCGCGTGCGCGATCAGCTCGCACGCATGCTGCCCCGTACGGAGGCGCACGGCGATGCGGACGAGGCCGTGCTGCGCGCGCTGCTGGCGGCCTATCCGGACCGCGTGGCCAGGCGGCGCGCGCCGGGCAGCGACCGCGCCGTCATGGTCGGCGGACGGGGACTGAAGCTGGCACCGGAGTCGAGCGTGCGCGAGGCCGAGCTCTTCGTGGCCGTGGACGTCGACGCGGGTCGCAAGGGACAGCACGCCGAGGCCCTCGTCCGGCGTGCGTCGATCGTGGAGCGGTCGTGGCTGCCGGCCCAGCGGACGCGCACGGAGGAAACCGCCTCGTTCGACGAGCAGACGGGATCCGTGCGGGGCGCGCGACGCGCCCTGTTCGGCGACCTCGTGCTCGAGGAGGTCGCGATCCAGGTCGACCGCGGACCGCTTGTCGAGCAGGCCCTCGCGGAAGCCGCCGGCGCCGATCTCGACGCGGCGCTCGATCTCGACGACGAGGCGATCGCGTCCCTCAGGACCCGGGTCGCGTGCCTGCGGGCGTGGCGACCGGAGCTGGTTCTGCCCGCGCTGGATGACCAAGCGGTACGCGGGCTCATCCCCGATCTCGTTCGCGGGCGCCGTTCGTTCGCCGAGCTGAGGAAGGCGCCGCTGCTCGACCACCTGCGCGGGCTGCTCACGTGGGAGCAGATGCAGGTGCTCGACTGCGAGGCGCCTGAGCGCGTCGAGGTGCCGTCGGGCAGCAAGGTCCGGTTGCGGTACGAGGAAGGGAAGGCACCGGTGCTGGCGGTGCGCATCCAGGAGGTGTTCGGCCTGCTCGAGACGCCCACGGTGGCCGGCGGACGCGTGAAGGTGCTCATGCACCTGTTGGCGCCGAACCACCGACCTCAGCAGATCACCGACGACATGCCCTCGTTCTGGGCCAACACCTACGCGGGCGTGCGCGCGGAGCTGCGCCGCCGCTATCCCAAGCACGCCTGGCCAGAGGACCCGTACACGGCTCAGGCGGAGCGTCGGCCACAGCGTCGCCGTCGGGGCGGAAGGTCGTCGTGACTACGCTGCGCTGCGCTGCGATGACCGAGGCGCGCGCTCGCGCGACGGCGGGCTGGAGCTACGGCGCGCCGTACGACATCTACGACCACCCGAGCTGGGAGCGCATGAAGGAAGAGCGCTGGGGGCTCACCGATCCGGCGGTGCGCGAACTAGAGTTCGTTGCGCTGCTCGACGACGACGATGCTCTCGCCGGATTCCTGCGCTTCATGCCGCGTGGTCTGCACCCATCCGTGGGCTTGGGGCTGCGCCCCGACCTCTGCGGGCGGGGGCTCGGCGCGCGGGCGCTGGAGCAACTCGAGCAGGAGGCCGTGCGTCGCTGGGGCTCCGTGACGCTGGAGCTCTCCGTCCGTACCTTCAACGAG
>JASJDY010000266.1 GCA_030065025.1 Planctomycetota bacterium | reverse complement strand
CCCGGCGACGCCGCTGCAGAGGCCGCGCCCGCGGTGCGTCCGCCGGTGATTGCCATCGTCGGACGGCCCAATGTCGGGAAGTCGACGCTCCTCAACTCGCTCGTGCGCAGCCGCATCGCGATCGTCGAGGACACCCCGGGGGTGACGCGCGACCGCGTCGGCGTTCTCACCACACTGTGCGAGCGCACCGTCGAGATCGTGGACACCGGCGGCGTCGGCATCGTCGACCGCCAGGGCCTCGACGAGGACGTCGAGAGCCAGGTCGCAGCCGCCGTCGGCTCGGCGGACGTCATCCTCTTCGTGGTCGACGCCCGCGAGGGCCGGGCGCCGCTCGACGAGCGCGTGGCACACCTGCTCAGGCCGGAGGCCGCGCGCGTGATCCTCGTCGCCAACAAGGCCGAGACCGACCGCGTGCAGTGGAACGTCGCGGAGTTCCAGGGCCTCGGCTACGGCGAGCCCCTGCTGATCTCGGCGAAGGAGAAGCAGAACCTCGACGAGCTCGAGGAGCGCATCGAGCCGCTGCTCCCCGAGGGCCCGACGACGCCCGTGCGCATGGCGGCGCCCGATCTCAAGCTCTCTGTCGTCGGCCGCGTGAACGCGGGCAAGAGCACCTTCGTGAACGCCATGCTCGAGGCCGATCGCATGATCGTCAGCGAGGTGCCCGGCACGACGCGCGACTCCGTCGACATCCGCTTCGAGCGCGACGGCGAGAGCTGCGTCATCATCGACACCGCCGGCATCCGCAAGGAGCGCGCGGTGCACGGCTCGGTGGAGTTCTACGCTCAGCGCCGCGCCGAGAAGGCGATGCGCCGCGCCGACGTCACCGTGCTCATGCTCGACGCCAGCGTCGACGTGGGCCGGCTCGACCGCCAGATCGCCGGCTACGCCGCGAAGCACTACGTGCCCATCGTGGTCGTCGCGAACAAGTGGGATCTGTGCGAGGAAGCCGGCATCACGACCGACGAGTTCTCGAAGTACCTCGACCAGGTGCTCTCGGGCCTGCCGTACGCGCCGGTCGTCTACACGAGCGCGCTCGAGGGCAAGAACGTCGAGAAGGTGCTCGAGGTCGCGCGCAACCTGCACAAGCAGGCCTCGACTCGCGTAAGCACGGCCGAGATCAACAAGGTCGTCGAGGCCGCCTACGCCATGCGCAAGCCGCGCCCGCGCCAGGGCCGCATCGGCCGCATCTACTACGCGAGCCAGGTCGAGGTGTGCCCGCCGACGATCACGCTGTTCGTCAACGACACGTATCTCTTCCGTCCCGACTACCTGCGCTTCATGGCCAATCGCTTCCGGGAGGCGCTGCCGATGCCCGAGGTGCCGATCCGCGTGTTCCTCAAGCCCCGCGAGCGCTCACCGTCCAAGAACCTGAAGGGACCGCGATGATCCGGCGCGTCTTGCCGTTGCTGCTCCTGCTGCTCGCCGCCTGCGGAGGGGATCCGGAGACGCCGGAGCCTGCGTCCGCGCGCGTCACCGACATGGGGGCCGAACCGCAGGCCCAGGAGACGCCCGAGTCGCGGGCGCGGTACACGCCGCCGCCGGGCACCTGGCGCGTGCGCTCGGAGTCGCTCGCGCCCGGCGAGTGGTACGAGGAGTACGCGAGTGAGGACGCGTCCGTCCTCATGCGCGTCCACATCTTCCCCATCCGTACGAGCCGCGTACCTGCGCCCGTGCTGGGCACCGCCATCGACACATTCCTCCGCAGCCTCGGCTCCGAGGGCTTCGGCGCGGGAGACCATCGCTACGTCGCGGTCTTGGGTGCGCCGGCTGCGCAGGTGACCTGGTCGGCCGTCGTCGGGACGCGCACGGTCACGGGCGGCGCGCGGATCCTCCGCACCGCCGACGACCACTGGGCATTCGCGGTCGGCTACATGCCCGCCGACGACACGGCACAGCAGGAGCTCGTGAGCGCCTTCGTCCAGAGCCTCGAGCCCGCGCAGCCGGTCTTCTACGCACGGCGCTTCTTCAAGCCTGAGGACCTCGAGCTGATCGTCATCCGCAAGCCCGGCGAGGAGCCGGTGACCCAGCGTGACCTGATCGCCGTCGAGCTCGTTCTCGAGGCGGGCGCAGGTATCCGGTTTCCGCTCTCGACCCGGCCCGCCGTGCGAGGCGCGCTACGGGAAGACGTCGCCTCGGCGAAGGAGCAGCGCACGCGCGACTCCTACCGCGAGACGGGCGCGGCGTTCGCGAAGGCGGCCGAGCTCAGCGTGAAGGAGCGTCTCGACGGCATGGAGGCCCTGGGGCGGCGCAGCCTGCAGGCGCTCCTCCAGCGAGCGAACGAGGGCTACGCGCCCGCGATCCGGATCGCACGCGTGCTGGACCGCCTCCGCGAGATGGCCGTCGGCACGCCCGAGGACGGCCTGACGGTCGGTGCCGTGCGCTGCCTGCACGAGCAGTGCGCGTTCCTCGCTTCCCTCGCCGCCAACCGCGAGGTGCGCCCGGACATCGAGCGTGGGGACCGCATCGCGAAGGCCCTCGCGGCGCGCTGGGGCGAGATCGCACCCGAGGAGCGCAAGGCCCTCCGGCAGACCGGGACCGCCTGGGCCCGCCTGCGCAAGGCGTGGGACGACGCGCCCGAGGAGGCGCGCACCGCCATGCGGCGCACCGTGGCGTTCGCGCTGGCGACGCCCGAGCAGCGCAAGCAGGTCGAGGCGGCCGCCAACGGCCGCGCCCTGCTCGCCTGGATGGAGGCGCTGCCGGAGTCCGAGCTCGACGGCCTCGTGATGCGTGCCGCGGCGCTGAGCATGAAGCAGCGCGCCGACCTCGCCGCCGGGCTCGACCTCGCGTCCACCACGGGCTGGGATCTCGGCTGGTAGGATCCGCAGCCCGCCGTCGGGAGAGGAGTCCGCCATGCGTCTTGCGATCGCCCTGAGCCTGGTCCTGATGCTGGGCGCCGCCGGCTGCGGCGGCGAGGAAGGCGGCGGCTCCGGAAGCGGCGCCTCCGGCGGCAAGCCGCTGCCGAAGATCGTCCTCAGCTACGGCAACAACAGCCGCCCCTACATGCCGTCGCCGAGCAGCGTCGCGACCCAGATCTCCATCTTCCTGCGTGACATCGGCTTCGACGTCCAGCTGCAGAAGGAAGAGTGGGCCAGCTACCTCAGCATGGTGAAGAACGGGGAGCACCAGATGGCGCTCCTCGGCTGGTCGGCCGACTACCCGGACGCCGACAACTTCCTCTATGTCCTGCTCGACAAGGACAACGCGCGGGTCGGCAGCGCCAACAACATCAGCTTCTACCGCGACGAGCAGGTGCACGAGTGGCTGATGGCCGCCCGCACCAGCCACGACCAGGCGGAGCGCATCAAGCTCTACCACCAGGCGCAGGAGAAGATCTTCGACGACTGCCCGATGGTGCCGCTCGTCTACACCGAGAAGGCCATCGCCTACCGCAAGGGCTTCGGGCCGCTCAGCGTCGAGCCGGTGACGCATCCGATCCTGCGCCTCGTGACCGAGCCCAAGGACGGCACGCTCGTGTTCCTGCGCGGTCAGGACAGCGTGCGCCTCGATCCCGGCGACGTCTCCGACGGCGAGAGCAGCAAGGTGATCGAGCAGGTCTTCGACCAGCTGCTGCGCTTCAAGCCGGGCACGACGGAGGTCGAGCCTTCGCTGGCTACGTCGTGGACGCACAGCGAGGACCACAAGACCTGGAACTTCAAGATCCGCGAGGGCGTGAAGTTCCACGACGGCACGCCGCTCGACGGCGCAGCCGTAGCCAATGCCTTCGAGCGCCAACGCGACAAGGAGCATCCGCACCACTTCCCGGACGGCAGCTGGGAGTTCTGGCAGGGTCTCTTCGGCTTCGTCGAGAAGGTCGAGGTCGGCGACGACCCGATGTCGGTGCGCTTCCGTCTGAACCAGCCCGCGCCGCCGTTCTTCCTCGATCAGCTGGCGCAGTTCTCGGCCTCGATCCCCTCGCCGACCGCCCTGACCAAGCTCGGCACCGGCTTCCGCCGCAAGCCCGTCGGCACGGGCCCGTTCCGGCTCGTGTCGTGGGACAGCGACGTCGCCATCACGCTCGAACGCAACGAGGACTACTGGGACGGCGCGCCCGCCCTGAAGCAGGTCATCTTCCGCATCAGCGAGAACGCCAGCGTGCGCTCGCGCCGCCTGCGCGACAACCAGCAGGCCGACCTCATCGACAACCTCGATCCGGAGACCGTGCCGGCGCTCGAGGAGGACGCCGCCATCGAGGTCGCGCGCATGCCGGGCATCAACGTCGGCTATCTCGCTATGAACACGATGAAGCCGCCCTTCGACGACAAGCGCGTGCGCCAGGCGGTAGCCTACGCGCTCAACAAGGCCCGCATCGTGAAGCTCTCGTACCGCGGCCTGGCACGCGCCGCGACCACGCCCGTGCCGCCCACGCTGAAGGCGCATCACGGCGAGATCGAGGATCGCAAGCGTGACGCGGCCAAGGCCAAGGCCCTGCTGCGCGAGGCCGGCTACAACGTCCCGTAGCGCGCCTGCATGATCACGATCGTCCTACGCCGCCTGCTGATCGTCGTCCCGCTCCTGATCGCGGTCAGCTTCATCATCTTCGCCCTGGTGGACTTCTTCCCGGGCGATGCGTGCCTGCTGAAGCACGAGAAGCACGCGACGCCCGAGATCATGGCGGCCTGCCGGCAGGAGTACAACCTCGACGGGCCGTTCTTCACTCGCTATGTGCGCTTCCTCGGCGAGGCCGTCACGCTCGACTTCGGCAAGTCGATCTTCAAGGACGAGGACGTCGGCGAGGTCATCCTGCAGAAGCTGCCCGCCACGGTCGAGCTCAGCTTCCTCGCGCTCGCCATCGCATTCCTGCTGGGCACGTGGATCGGTACGAAGTCGGCGCTGAAACCCGGCTCGTGGGTCGACGCGATCGGTCAGATCATCTCCATGGCGGGCGTGTCGATCCCGGTGTTCTGGCTCGGCATGATGCTCCTGTCGCTCTTCGCCGGGCCGCAGGGCTGGTTCAAGGTGGGCGCGTGGGAGGCCGGTGAGCTCGGTCCGGACGTCGACTACGCCACGCGCTTCTACCTGGTGGAGTCGCTCGTGCGTCTCGAGTTCGGCGCGTTCGCGACAGCGCTGCGCTACATCACGCTGCCCGCGCTCGCGCTGGCCACGATCCCGCTCGCGACGATCACGCGCATGACGCGTTCGTCGGTGCTGGAGGAGGCCAGCAAGGACTACGTGACGACCGCGCGCGCCAAGGGTCTCAGCGAAAAGCGCGTGATCCAGCGCCACGTGCGACGCAACGCGCTGATTCCCGTCGTCACGATCACGGGCCTGCAGCTCGGCGTGCTGCTCTCGGGCGCGGTGCTCACCGAGACCGTGTTCAGCTGGCCGGGGCTTGGCACGCACATGGTGCTCGGCGCCAAGACGCGCGACTACCCGATCCTGATGGGCTGCATGCTGCTGTTCGTCTGCATCTTCGTGCTCGTCAACCTGATCGTGGA
>JASJDY010000265.1 GCA_030065025.1 Planctomycetota bacterium | reverse complement strand
GCCTCGCTCAGGGACTGCGTCTCACGCGCGGGTCCCCGCCGTCGCTCGCTACTCGAAGTCGGGCTCCAGGTTCCCACCGCCCAGAGCCAAGATGTCGCGCAGGATCTTCCGCTTCTGCCTCTTGAGCATGGTCTTGCGGCGCAACAGCTTCGACTTGAGCTCACTGACCCTATCGTTCTCAGCCTTCGCATCGTCATAGACAGCACGCGCCGCATCGCTCGCCGCCTGGTTGCCAGCCAGCATGGCTCGCCTCAGCGCCTGGCTCGCCTCCATGAAAGCGTCCTCGATCGGCTGCCACGCCTCTTGCTTGTCGGCCAACTCCGCATCGATCGCCTTCAGTTGCGCGTTGACGTCCTTCAGCTCGGCCTTCTTGGCAGCGATCTCTCCCTCGTTTCCGCACGCGGCTAGCAAGAGCAGGGCTGCGAGCATGGCGACGACGATGCGCATGGGCGTTCTCCCTCTGTGACGGACAGCCTACGGCACGGGCGATCGCGAGTACGTGTCCTGGCGAGCCGCAAAGCTCTCCCCTCCCTCCTCTCACTGGACGGCAGCCCCACGAGGCCGCCGCGCCGAACCGTAAGCTGCCCCTCAAGTCGCGCTGGAACGCAGTCGCCGGCACGCTCGCGTCCGGACGACAGCAGGCTGTGCACTCGGAAGACCTCTCCCTGCTTGACCGCCTCCTCGGCGAGGTGCGTCGCCTGTTGGTACTGACCCCTCTGACGCGAGAGGACCTCACGACGGCCCTCGAGCAGATCGAGCAGTTGCGAAACGCAGCCCGCGAGGGCGGCAGCGTCGACCTCGCGGCTCAGCTGTCGGCGGTATCCGCCTGCATACGCGGGCCGATGGCTCAGCCCGACCTGGCCCGTGATCCGCTCCTCGAGGCCAAGATGCACCTGACCATGCTGCGCCAGGACTACGCCGACGCCGCGTGAGTCACGCTCCGGCGTCGGCCGTCTCGCGAGGCTGGACCAGGTCTGCCAGATAGGGACTCGGCGGCGGTCCCGCCACGATGCTCTCCGACCGGGCGTAGCCCCAGCGGCGCGTCCGGAGATAGGCCGCCAGGCTGTCGAGTGACATGGAGACCGTGCGCTGCACACGCTCGGGCTGCTCGTCGCTCTTCTGCAGGACGAACGCCGCGGCCTCCTCCTTCAGCGCCTCGATCCCGCTCGCGTCGTCGCCCAGCGTCGCCAGGCGGTCCGTCGCGATGCCGGTGAACGAGGAGACGTTGCCGATCAGCGTCGCGCGATCCTCCGGCGTGATGTCGAGGAAGTCCGTGACGAAGCGACGTCCCAGGTCGAGCAGCTTCGGGATGTCGATGCCCGTCTCGATGCCCATGGACTCGCACATCACGACGAAATCCTCGGTGGAGACGAGGCCCGATAGCAGGTGCGACTCGTGGTAGTAGCCGCCCGTGCCCCCGATGTAGTTCCCGTCGACGGCGTTCGCGGGCTGACCGCCCTGCGCGGAGATGGTCGTCTCGAAGCGGGTGGCGCCGGCCTGCAGGGCCGCAAGGTAGTTGGCGAGCCCCATGCCCCGGGAGGTGTGGAAGTGGACGAGGTGGTACTTCGGGTCCGCCCACTGCCCCATGACCTCGGGATCGAAGATCATGGAGAAGTACTCGTACACGCGCTGCGGGTCCGCAGAGCCGTCATGATCCGCCTGCTCGATGTAGTCGGCGCCGAGCTCGAGGTAGCGCCGCGAGAACTCGACCGCTCGCTCAAGCGGTGTCACGCGCGTGCCCCGCATGGGCGAGCCGAAGATCGTCGAGACGGTGCCGCACATCTTCATGCCGGCCTCGTGCGTCTTCTGGATGCAGCGGCCCGACATCTCGAAGTAGTCGTCGAGCGACATGCCGGCGTTCACGCGGTGGTGCGCCTCGTCCGTCGAGACCATCTGCAGCAGGTAGTCGGGCCCGAAGCCGCGGTCCTGCTTGTAGGCGATCGCGCGGTCGACGGCGCGCTCGTTGATGGTCACGACGTGGATCTGGACGTCGCCCCCGTGCTGCGCTAGCCGATCTCCGATGCGCTCGCTCCGGAAGATGCCGTCCAGGACCTGCTCGACGTCCTTGAACTGCGGCAGGAACTTCGGATGGCCGAAGTTGGTGACCTCGAGGTCCTTGAACCCCGCTTCGATCAGGTCCTCGGCCAGCCGGACCTTCATCTCGACGGGGTAATAGTGCTCGAGCGGCTGCAGACCGTCGCGGACCGTGATGTCGCCGATCTCGACGCGTTCGGGGAGAGGGAGCTTCCTTCCAGCCACGGTGACCTCCTGAGTTGAACCAGGCGCCGATTCGCGAACGCCAAGATACCCGGCGGCATCCCGCGGGTGGAGGCTCGAACAGGCGACCGTCGTGCAGCAGCCGCCCCCTGGCCCCTCGCGTCCTGCAGGTGCAAGATGGATCTCCCACTCCGGCGCTCCTACACGTAGCCGACCGGGTGGGTGGACCGGAGGGGCTCATGCGCCAGTTCGTCACTGGGTTCGCACTTGGATTGGCAACCGCCGGCCTGGCGGCGTTCCTCTACGTCTCTACGGGCGGGGAGCGCGAGCCCCAGGGCGGAGAGACGGACTGGCGCAGCCGAGAGCTCGATCCTCCGCCTATGGCACGCAAGAGTGCGGATGCTCGCGAAGTGCTGCGAGTGTGGGCATCGCCGGGAACGCCGCAACACCTCACGCTGCGCACGACGTGGAAGGACCCCGGCGCGTGGGGCCTCATGCTGGTGGACATCGCCAAGCACGCGCGCAACGCCTATGCGCGGGATGGTCATGATGCGCAGGCGACACTCGCTCGCATCCGCGAGCTCTTCGATGCGGAGTGGGCAACGCCTACCGATCCGGCACGGCCGGGGCCGAAGTGACGTCGAGGTTGGCAGTCCGTGGGCCGGCCTAGCCCCGGCGCGGAAGGCGGGGCCGTTCGTAGGCGTGATCGAAGAACTCGACGTAGTAGCGGACGGGCTTCGGCTTGCCATCGCGCGTCAAGCCCTCGAGCGTCACGCGGTAGCGACGCCCGGGAGCGAAGGAGATCCCCCGCGGGCGCCAGATCACCAGGTAGGGCACCGCGATGCTGTCCTTGAGCACGGAGACGGCCTCGAGCGGCAGCGGCTCGGGACCGGCCGGGAGGAAGTCGTCCCCCACGGGCTCGACGCGCACCCGCACTTTCGTCGCAACCGGCACATCGAAGTGCTTCGGGTTGAGCGCCGCGCTCCAGGCCCAGCGCTCGCCGTACCACGGGCCCGGTACGAAGCCGGGCGGCGGGGTGGCTACGAACTCGTAGTCCGGCACGGGCGCGCGACTCTCGTCCGTGCCCCACATCGCGGTGAAGCCGTCCTTGTGACCGAACCCCGTCTTCTTCATCGCGGGGTTCACGCACCAGCAGCGGTGCCCGACGCTCTTGATGTTGCGTGGATCCGAATCGTCCATGTAGCCGCGCACGGACGTGCAGGCGCGATGCCCCTGGTGCAGATTCGAGCCCTGGGCGCCGCGTGCCGCAGGAGCGTAGCGCTCCGCAGGCCAGCCGGGATTGGGCGGCTCGTGCGTGATGCGCTTGAGCGCCGCACAGATCTCGGAGCCCGCCTGGGCCAGCGCGTTCAGGCTGGAGTCCAGCTCGATGTCGGCGTACGGCACCCCCGCAAGGAAGCGGTAGGCCTTGAGCTGGCGGAGCGCGAGGGCGCGGTCGGCGGCGAGCTCATCGGAGGGCAGTGCGCCGTCGCTCTTCAGGATCCCAGAGAGCGTGTCTCGCAGCACCTGCGGCGCACGCGGGAACGGCTGGATGCCGTCGACGTCGAGTGGGATGCCGCGCTCCCAGCGTTGCTTGCTGATCCGCGTCTTGCCTTCGAGGACCTCGTACGTGCCGTGCTTGAGACCCTCGCGGTACGTCGCACGGAGGCGCACGCTTCCGTCCACTGTCCGCTCCGTGAACTTCCCGTGGAGCTTCCCGTCGCGGTAGGCGGTGACGACCCGTAGCCGCCGATTGGGATGGAAGCTCTTGTACGCACCATGGAGCTTGCCGCCCCGGTAGGTCTGCTGCAGCGTCAGCTGGCCCTTGGCGTCGTAGGTCTTGTGCGCACCGTGCAGGATGCCGCGCTTGTAGGTGTGCGCCCACCTGAGGATGCCGGCCTCGGTCCACGTGCGCTCCAGTCCGTTGCGCTTGTCTTCCGCGTACTGCGCGCGCAGCGCAACCTGTCCGTTGGAGTGGTAGCGAACGAAGCTTCCGTGCTTGCGGCCCTGCTCATCGACCTCGTAGCGGACGCGGACGGTGCCGTCGTCGGCAGTCTCGACGACCTCCTCGCCCATCACCGGTCGCGGGCCGAGCAGACACAGCGCCGCCACGAGGGCGCACAGCACGCCTCGCGCAAGCCACCTCACCGCTCCACTCCTTGCACGCTCACGGCCCCCTCGATGCTCGTGCCCTACTCACCGCCGCCCCACAGGACCCAACCGGCCCAGTAGCGCGGGTCCTTCCAGGGCCTGGTCTTCTTCATGACCGTGCGGCGCGCCTTGCGGCTGGCCTCGCGGTCGACCACCGACTTCTCGATCGTGCGGACGTGCTCCTGCGCCTGGCGCAGCGCCGCCGCCGCAGGCGCGCCGGCCTTCCACTTCGCGTGGAAGGCCTCCATCAACGCGCGCGTCGCCTCGTCGTCGACCTTCCAGAGGCTCGCCAGCACGCGCGGCGCCCCCGCCACCATGAAGGCGCCCGCCAACCCGACGATGCCCTCGCCGTCGTAGACCTTGCCGCGGCCGGTCTCACATGCGGAGAGCACCACGAGATCGGCCGGGATGTCGCTGCGCAGGATCTCCAGCGCCGTGAGGAAGCCGTCGCTGCCTTCCGCCGGCGTCAGCGCCAGCGAGCAGAACGACGGTCGCTGCGGATCCACCAGCCCGTGACAGGCGAAGTGCACCGCACGCCAGCGCTCGCGCTTCGAAATCGCCTCGGCCAGCTTGGCCTCCGTTGCCTCCTCCCCGAGCAACACGACGTCGCCGACCGCCTTGGCCTCGTCGCCTGATGCCGGGAGCGGCGCCAGCTTGAAGCCCGAGCGAAGGCGTCCCGGCATGGCTGCGATCGGCCTGCTGCTGTAGCGCGGATCCCCGAGCGCGAGGACGCCCTCGCCCCTGACCTGGGCCTGATCCGCGAGCTGCACCGCCGTGCTCCCGGACGGCACGAAGGTGAGGTCGGCCTTGGGCAGCAGCAGCGAGAACGGCACGTACGCCAGCGCGCCATCCGGCGAGATCCACAGCTTGCGATCGCCGGACTTCAGCTTCAGCGGCTCGAGCACGAGCTTGCGCAGGTCCTCGGTGGCCTTCTCGTCGAGCGTGCCCTGCGTGTCGGCATGCAGTCG
>JASJDY010000264.1 GCA_030065025.1 Planctomycetota bacterium | reverse complement strand
GCTCGTAGTTCCCGGGCTCCAGGTCGAACGCCTTGTGGAGCTCGGACATGGCCTCCTCTTCCTGGCCCTGCTGGAGCAGGAGGTCGGCCATGCGCACGTGCGCGCGCGGATCCTCCGGATGCGCGCCGACCTCCTCGCGCACCTTCTCGAGCTCGGACGCCGCGTGCTCGGGCGTCAGCTGGATGCGCACCTCGGTCTCGAGCTCCTCGACGACCTTCTGGTCCTTGATGAGCTCGCGGCTCGAGCCCGCCGTCTCGAAGCCCGAGATCTTCAGCGCGCCTTCCGCGGCGAGGTTCTTGCGCAGCTTCTGCGCCTCCTGGTCGCGGCGATCGATGGCGACCGCGTTGCTCAGCGCGTCCAGGGCTTCCTTGATCTTGCCCTGCTTGCCGAGGGCCTCGCCGAGACGCTTCCACGGCTCGTTGTCGTCGGGGTCGACCTCGGCGGCCTTCTTGTAGGCGACCGCGCCGGAGCCGAACGCGTTGGCCTCCATCGCTGCCGCGCCCAACTGCATCAGGACGCTCTTGTCGTCGGGCTTCTTGGCGAGCGCGCGCAGGCACGCGGCCATGCGCTTGTGCGGGTCCTTGCCGCCGATCGAGACCTTCGAGAGCATCCCGCCGAACAGGCTCTTGCCGCGCGTCTCACGCAGCTTCTCGGCGGCCTGCAGGAAGCCGTCCATGGCCTCCTCGTCGTCGGCCTGGAACTTCAGGTACTCCTGGTAGGCCTCGATCGCCAGCTCGTAGCGCTTGCGCTTGAAGCTGTCACGGGCCTTGGTCTTGAGGTCGGCGACGGCCATGCGGCTCTCCTGTTCCCGGGATGGGGGGGCACGATCGTAAACGCGCGCGGGCGCACGGTCTACGCGCCCCGCGCCCGCTCCGGCGGCCCCGGAGGGCTGGGGTAGACTGTCGCGCCATGAAGCTCGACATCGTCCTCTGGCCGGATCCCGTCCTCCTCGACGGCACGCAGCCCATCACCGAGGTGGACGACGAGCTGCGTCAGATCGTGGCCGAGATGCGCCGCGTGCTCTTCGAGGAGCGCGGCGTCGGGCTCGCCGCCCCCCAGGTGGGCATCCCGCGCCGCCTCATGCTCGTCTGCCCCTCCGGCGATCCGGGCGACGAGGTCGTCGTGCTGAACCCGGAGATCCTCGCGGTAGAAGGCGAGGAGATCGGCGAGGAGGGCTGCCTGTCCTTCCCCGGCATCTACGGGCGCGTGCCGCGGGCCGTACGCCTCAAGGTCCGCTACCAGGACCTCGACCTACGCCAGCGCGAGCTCGAGCTGAGCGGCTGGGTCGCACGCATCTTCCAGCACGAGCTCGACCACCTGAACGGCGAGGTGTTCATCGACAAGATGACGCCGGAGAGCCGTGAGAAGGTCGAGGACCAGATCGAGGACCTGCGCCGGCGCGGGGCCGAGAGTACGGCCTGACCTGAGGATGCGGCGCTACGCAGGCATCGAGGCGCTCACGCCGTCCGCCTTCCGCGAGCCCGTCGCCACGATCGGCGTCTTCGACGGTCTGCATCG
Organism: Planctomycetota bacterium; assembly: GCA_030065025.1. Taxonomy (GTDB): domain Bacteria; phylum Planctomycetota; class PLA2; order PLA2; family JAEUHO01; genus JAHEIK01. The sequence continues at coordinate 3,817 of JASJDY010000264.1, read as the reverse complement.
CGGGCACCTGCACGTGATCGAGCACCTGCGCGCATTCGCCGATCGCGTGGGCGGCGAAGCCGTGGTGGTGACCTTCGACACGCACCCGATGGCGGTGATCGCCGGCGCGCCGCCGCGCCACATCCTGTCCACCGAGCACCGGCTCGTCCTGCTCGAGCGCATGGGCGTCGATGCCGCCGTCGTCTTGCCGTTCGACGAGGCGATGCGCGCGACGACCTACGACGCCTTCACGCGCGAGATCCTGGTGGGGGGGCTCGGCATCCGCGGACTGCTGTTCGGCTACAACAGCAACTTCGGCCATGGCGGCGAGGGCAAGCCCGAGAGCGTCGCGCCTCTCGCCGCAGAGTTCGGCTTCGAGGTCGTCGAGGCGCCGTCCATCCACCTCGACGGTGAGCCGATCTCCAGCAGCCGCATCCGCGACGCGATCCAGGCCGGCGAGTTCCAGGCCGCGGGTCTCATGCTCGGCCGGCCGCACACGCTGTTCGGCACGGTCGTGCAGGGCGACGGCCGGGGTCGCGAGCTGGGCTTCCCGACCGCCAACGTCGACCTCGGCGGCGAGATCACGCCCCCCTCGGGCGTGTACCAGGTGGTGGCGGAGGTGCGCGGGCAGCGCTACGCGGCCGTCGCGAACCTGGGCTACCGGCCGACGTTCCAGGGCGGCGACCAGGGCCTGCCGCCGGAGCCCCTGCTCGAGGTGCACGTGCCGGGCATCGACTTCTCGTTCTACGGCGAGCCGATCGAGGTCGAGTTCGTCCGCAAGATCCGGGACGAGCGCACGTTCCCCTCCAAGGAGGCGCTGCTGGCCCAGATCCGCGAGGACGTGGCGAGTTTGGGGTTGTAGGGGCATCCGGGCGGCACCAGCCTCCGGTCCGGGACGCTTTCCGCAAAGGCCTCGCGCTCCCGCTCGCGTGCGCGCTCGCTCATCGAGCACATGACCCGGAAGCGTCCGTGGGTCGAGCGCGAGCGAGATCGCGAGCGCGATGTCATGCGGGCTGCCTCCACGGTGGCCCGGAAACCTCTTGTGCCTGCCGGGGGGCCAAGGTTCCATCGGGCCCCTCGCGGTGGGCCAGGTAGCTCAGCTGGTAGAGCACTGCACTGAAAATGCAGGGGTCGCCGGTTCAACTCCGGCCCTGGCCACCACTCTTCTCACGTGCCCCGCGCCGCTTCCCGGAGGGCCCCCTGGGTGCACCCCCAAGGCAAGCGCTTCCTCGTCGTGCTGCTCGCCCTGGGGATCCTCGCGTTCTTCCTCGCCCGAGATCAGCAGCCCGCGAAGGACGACGAACCCGTCGATCCCGGCGTTGAGGAGATCCGCATCCCGCTGCCCAAGGCCCCGGATCCCGAGCCGCTCCACGAGCAGGCGCGCGGGGTCTACCAACTCGACGCCCCCGGCGCACGCGTCTCGTTGGAGCTCATGCGCGGTCGCCGCTTCCGGTTCCTCTCGACGCGCGGCGACGAGCAGCGCGAGGCGAGCGGCACGTGGAGCCTGACGGGCAACCGGCTCGTGCTCGCCTACAAGGAGATCGGCGGCAAGCCGGTAGGCGAGGAGCCCATGGTGGTGGCCAACGTCTGGACTGGCCGCACGATCGAGCTCAAGGACACCGGCCTGCCCGGCCGCGTCGTCCTCACGAAGCGCGCGATGATCCGGCAGCGGTAGGGCCCGCGGCCGTCCCTACATCACATCCAGCTCGTGCTCGATGATGCGCGCGGCGGGATGCGCGCGGAGACCGTCGAGGATCTTCTGCACGATCTCCTGCGCGTGATGGTGGCTGCCGCTCACCGACACGAAGCCCAGGACGGCGATGCGGTGCACGTCCTGCTCCTCGACCTCGGCCGCAGCCACGCCGTAGCGGTTGCGCGCCCGATCGAGGATCGACTTCACGACCTGACGCTTCTCCTTCAAGGAGCTTGCCTGGGGAACGTGAAGCCGGACGTGGAGGACGCCGAGGTGCATGCGGCAACTGTACGTCAGCGGCGCGCCCGGAGGGCACAGACCTCCAGCGTGCACTCCTCGACGCCGTGGCCCATGTCCATAGGGAAGACGAGCCGGCCCGAGCCGTCCGGTGCCAGCAGGATGCGCTGCGTCGTCAGGTCGAGGTCCGCGCTCGGCAGGCGGACGTCGTCGGCGTACCGCGGCGCGTGGTCGGCCGGGAGCCTGCGAGCGTTGTCCGTCGTGCGCCCGCAGGCCACGACCACATCGATGGCGAGCGGTCGCTCGTAGTCGCCCAGCGCACGGGCCGTCAGCACGACGCCGCCGGCGATGGCGTTGTCGCGCACCGGGCCGCCGGCGGCAGCCGCAGCGAGGGGAAAGAGCACCTCGCGAGGACGCAGTCGCACCAAGCCGTCACCCTCGCCATCGAGGACCAGCACCCCGTGACCGATCGTGCCGGTCCGGGCTCCCGTCAGCCGCACGTCGAAGCGGCTCTCGGGGAACAGAGGGGCGTTCTCCGGCTCGGAGTCGGCAACGCGCCGCCACCCGCGCAGCCGGGAATGCACGGCGCGCTCTTCACCGACCGTGACCCGGCAGCGGATCTCCTCGGACACCTGGATCACGTGCGTGCCCGGCCGCGCAGAGAGGTGGCCATGCCAGCTTTGGGTCCTCGTCTGCGGGATCTCGATCGTGATGGGGTCGAGTCCGCCCAGTTGATAGCGCCTGCGCTCGACGCGCGGCGGCGTCGTGACGCAGGCGATGTGCAGAAGCAGCTCGTCGTCACCGCCGCGCGGATCCTCGCGGCGCAGCGCGTGCACGCCAACGCCGTTCTCGAGCCGGTCGAGGATCATGTCGCTGAGGAACGCTCCCCCCATGCCGACCTCGACGTCGTAGTCCGCCAGGTAGATCGTCGCCGGGCCGCGGCAGGCGCGCGCGTCCCGCCGCCACGGCACGTCCAGCGTCAGCACGATCGGTGCTTCGCCCTTGCGCAGGAACTCCGCGCGTACCGGCGTGCTCTGCAGCGCTCGGGTAGCGAACGTGTCGAGCACCGCTTCGACGTCGCGCAGGGCGCGCCCATCGTGACGAACCAGCAGCCGGCTCGAGTCGTCACACCAGGCGAGCACGTGGTGCTTCGGGTCCCAGTTCGCGGCTCCGACACGCGTGACGATGGCCTGGCCGAGCTGCACCCACCAGTCTTCGGCCGCCGCAATGGGGGCCACGCGCCACGACAAGGTCTGAGGCGCGTCGGGATCCTGGTGGCCGCGCAGTGCCTCCAAGGGGTAGACCGCTCTGGGCGCGAGCCCCGCGAGGTCGTAGGCGACGAGGGCATGGGGGCCCTGCGCGCCCAGGTCCTCCACCCGCACCGTGGCGACCTCGAACCGGCCCGACTCCGACACGACGAGGCGCTGCACCTCGCGGACCGCCAGCGGGAGCAGCCCGCAGCGCTGCTGGGACCGGCCGGAGCCCGCGCCGGCCCACGGATCGCTCAGGTCCTCCGGTGGCCTGGAGCTCGGCAGCCGACCGCGCACCTGCAACCCCACGCGGGACGCGAGGCCTTCGTTCGAAGCCGTGAGCGACGACACGGGCCCGGTCCATGGCGACGCGTTCAGGCCGGCGTCATGTACCTGCGGTGAGAGGGATGCCAGGGCGGTCCCGGGCGTCGTCGGGTCATCGCCGCCGGGCGCGAGCACGAGTCCCGCGCCGAACGCGGCAAGGAGCGGCAACACGCGAGCGATCCACGACACGCGAGCATGGTGCACGCGTCGCGTAACGTCGCCGTGGGAGCGTCGTCATTCCGCGATCACGCGGCTATCCTCCGCCCAACACGGGAGGTGGCATGGATCTCGGACTCACAGGTCGCTCCGCCGTCGTCCTCGGCTCCACCTCCGG
>JASJDY010000059.1 GCA_030065025.1 Planctomycetota bacterium | reverse complement strand
GCCGTCCGATCCCCTTCGCGTCGAAGCCCGTGAAGGGCTGCCGTATCGCCTACGCGACGACGACAGTTGCTCGCGGACCCAAGGCGCCGGAGTTCACGCTGCGGGACACCACGGGTGCCGTGCGCCGGCTGAGCGACTACCGCGGCAAGTGGGTGATCCTCGAGTGGGTCAACTACGACTGCCCGTTCGTCAAGAAGCAGTACCACTTCACGCACAAGACCATGCAGGCGCTCCAGCAGCGCGCGGCGCGCAACGGCATCGTCTGGCTTTCGATCTGTTCGTCGGCGCGCGGCAAGCAGGGGCACTTCTCGCCGGCGCAGGCGAATGCGCGGATGAAGAAGCTCGGCGCGACGCCGACGGCATACCTCCTCGATCCGTCGGGAGGCGTCGGCCGCGCGTACGGCGCGCGCACGACGCCCGACATGCGCGTCATCAGCCCGCAGGGCACCATCGAGTACGCGGGCGGCATCGACAGCATCGCCAGCATGAGCGTGCGCGACATCCCGCGCGCGAAGAAGTACGTGGCCCTGGCCATCAACGACATCCTGGCGGGTCGGCCCATTGCCGTCACCCGGAGCAAGCCGTACGGCTGCAGCGTGAAGTACTAGTCCCGCTGTATCCTGGGCGTCGTATGACGCCGTGGGCGCGAGAGCCGCAGTCTCGATCGCGATCGTGTCCTCACTGCAGTGAGACCATGGAGGCGCGGACCGTTCGCGGCCTGGAGCTGGACGGCTGCCCGGCGTGTCACGGCCGGTGGTTCGATCCTCTCGAGCTCGCGCGCCTTGCCCGCACCGCCCTTCCGCCGGTGACGGCCGTGGGGCCGTCGAAGAGGCAGTGTCCGTCGTGTCGGAGCGCGCTGGAGGCGCGACGTATGGGCCCCGTGGTCGTCGACGGCTGTGCAAGCTGCCACGGCGTGTTCCTCGACCATGGCGAGTTCGAGCGCCTTCGACGAGGCCGCGCGCCCGTACGCGAGAGAGGCTGGTCCCAGCGCTCCAAACCGGTCGAGGAACGCACGGGGATCGACGTCTCGAACCTGGATGGCGTCTTGTACGAGCTGTTCGGCTGAGCCGGCAGGGCGTGCGCCGAAACCGCCGGGGCCATGCATCGCCCACGCGAGATCACTATGCTCGGCCTCTCACGGTGAAGGAGGTAGGCACATGCGCATCCGACTCGAGAGCGTCTTCGTCACGGATCAGGATCACGCGCTCAGCTTCTATACGGAGAAGCTCGGCTTCGTGAAGAAGCGGGACATCCCGATGGGGCATGGCGCGCGCTTCCTCACCGTCGTCTCGCCCGAGGAGCCGGACGGCACCGAGCTCATGCTCGAGCCCAACGGCGAGCACGCTGCGACCAAGGCGTTCAAGGAGGCGCTCTATGCCGAAGGCCTGCCGCTGACCGCGTTCCTCGTGGACGACTGCCGGGCCGAGTACGAGCGACTCGTGGAGCTGGGCGTCGAGTTCAAGAGCGAGCCCATGGACGTCGGCGGCACCGTGATGGCCACCCTCGACGACACCTGCGGCAACCTGATCATGATCTACGACGAGCAGCCTGAGAACTGAGCGCGGCGCTACTTGCTCTTCTTCTCCCAGGCCTCCATGCGCTTGGCGAGGTCCTTGTCCTTCCTCGCGACCCTGTAGGAGCCGATGTAGTCCGGCGCCCAGATGTCCATGCCGTGGACCTTCTTCATGCCGCGCGTCACGTACTTCATCTTGCCGTCTTCCTTGTGCGAGATGAACAGGATGTAGTGCTTGCCGAACGGCACGGCCTCCTCGAGCTTCGCCGTGGCTGTCTGCTCTTTGCGGGCCGTGAGCGAGAACTCCATCATGGCCTGCATGTCGGCGGCCTTCTCGATCTCCAGGCCGGAGCGCCAGGCGGCCTCGGGCGTGGAGAAGTCATAGGCGTCCATGCCCGAGCCGGCGCTCAGCAAGGGCCCCGGCGCCTTCGAGAGCGCCCATCCCGCCACCGCCAGAGCCAGGATTGCCACAACCAACGAAAGCTTCGCCATGTGCACCTCCTCTTCCTGGATGCAGCATAGCGAGGTGCCGTCAGCCCGTGGAGAGCGTCTCCGCGCAACGGGCGATGATGCGCGCCAAGGCCTTCTTCTTCACCTTGCGTGCGGCGGCCGCCGCAGGCAGCCATCGGCGCCGGCGGTGTGACTCCGCCCAGGCCTCTTCGCCGAGCTCACGAGTCACGCGCATCGGGAAGACCGTGACCGTGCAGGTGCCGCCCCACTTCTTCACGGTGTAGGTGCCCAGGACCTCATCGAGTACCTCACCCAGCACGCCCGCCTCTTCCAGCGCCTCCTTCGCGGCCGAAGCCTGCGCCGAGTAGCCGGGCTCGTGGATGCCCTTGGGGATGCCCCACTTCGTGCCGCGGTTGTTCGTGACCAGCAGGATCTCGGGACCGTCGTCGCCCTCGCGGAACGGCACGACGCCGGACTGGAAGTAGTAGTAGGCGGGGTACTGGCGCTCTTCGATGCCGTGCAGTGTCGGGAAGGGGAACGTCGCAGGCAACTGCTTGTGTCCTACGACATCGCAGACACGAGGATGCGTGGCATCGAGCGGATCGAGCGTCAGGAGCGGTGCCCGCGGCAGGTCGAGTCCCGGCATCTCACTCACCGCGAGCAGGCGCTCCCCGTGCATCACGTGCAGCGCCGCGACGAGCGCCTCGCCGCGGGCCTTCTCGAGCTGCGTTCCATGCGTGACGGCGCCCGCCGAGAGGCCCAACACCTTCGCGACGCACTCGGCCAGCTGGTGGCTACGGCGGTCGGTGTCCGCGACGATCTCATCCGGCAGACGGTGCGTGGCCACGAGGTAGGCGCCGATGCGCTGGGCTACCTGGCGTGCGCCGCCTGACCTCCGCGCGCGCCGCGCACACGCCGAGGGCCGGACGATCAGCACCTCGCGCACCATCGCTGCCCTCCCGCCGAGCCGGGCGCGGCGCGCCCTTGGATCGGTAGATCGGCCGGGCGGGGACGGTCATGTACCTCGTCGTGCGTTCGTGCCGTCGCTCAGCCCCAGAGATCCTCGAGCGTGTAGGGCGAGCCCTCGGGGGCCCAGAAGCTGCCGTCGATGTAGCGGTAGCCGGCGTCGAGCATGGCGATCGCGTTCATCTCGCCGGACGGGAGCTCCAGCGTCGCCGCTTCGAGGTTCTGCTGCATGCGCTCTGCGTTGACCGACTTGGGGATCACGCTGGTGCCGCGCTGGACGGCCCACGCCAGCAGGATCTGCGCCGGCGAGACGCCGTGTCGGCTCGCGATCTCGCCGATCGCCGGATGCGCGAGTAGGTCCGGATCGCCCGACTTCTTGAGCACGTCGGGGCGGTCGGGGGAGCCGAGCGGCGAGTACGCCGTCACGTGCACGCCGCGGGCTTCGCAGCGCTGGAGCAGGTCGTCCTGCGCGAGGTAGGGGTGGAGCTCCACCTGGTTCGCCGCGATCGGGATCGTGGCCTGGTCGGCGAGCTCCTCGATCTTGCGCGCGCTGAAGTTCGACACGCCGATGTGCTTGCAGAGCCCGTCCTTCTGGCAGGCCTCCATCGCACGCCACGTCTCGATGAGGGGGACCTCGTCGAGACTCAGCAGGTCGGCCGGCGACTGCGGGAAGAACGCACCCGGCGCCAGGGCCACCGGCCAATGCATGAGGTAGAGGTCGAGGTAGTCGAACTGGAGGTCGGCGAGCGTCTTTTCCAGCGCGGGCCGGACGTCGGCCTCACGGTGGCTGTCGTTCCACAGCTTGGAGGTGACGAACAGGTCCTCGCGCTTCACGTCGCCGGCGGCGAATGCGTCCTGGAACGCCTGGCCGATCTCGGCCTCGTTCATGTACGCCGCTGCGCAGTCGAAGTGGCGGTAGCCGAGGCGGATGGCCTCGCGGATCACCGGGCCGACCTCGCCGGCTTCCGACTTCCAGGTGCCGAGTCCGAGCGCGGGCATCGAGCCGCCGCCTGCCAGGTCGTAGTGCTTCATGGCGCTGCCTCCGTCTCTGAAGGCGCGTTGTACCGCGAAGCCCGGCGCTAGGCAGCGGGAACCCGGTAGGGTGGTGGCCATGTACACGACCGCCGCCCTCCTCGACGTCCACGAGCGCACGCACCGCAGCATCCAGGGGGTGCTGGCTCATTTGGAAGGCCTGCCAGCCGAGGAGCTTCAGCGTGAGGTGCCGCACTTCAGCTACCCCACGCTTGCGCAGCAGCTGCACCACGTGATCACGGCCGAGCGCTACTGGCTGCGTGTTCTTCGAGGCGAGCTCGTGCTGGATCAAGACCAGGATGAGTACACGACCGTCGATGCGCTGCAGGCGCTACGCGCGGAGGTCGCCGCGGACACCGTCTCGTACATCGGCTCCTCGAGCGACGACGACGTCAATCGGATTCGTACCGTCACGACCTACGGCGACCGGCAGGTCGACCTCGCCCCTGCGCTCGTCGTGCTCCGCACCCAGACGCACGCGTACCAGCACCAGGGCGAGATCGCTTCCATGCTCCGCCACCTCGGGCACACGTTCCCCTCGGGCCTCGACTTCCCGTTGGTGGACTGAGAGGTTCTTGCTGCTTCCACGGAACCTGCGCGCTATCCTCGCGCGTCTCAAGACCACATGGCCCGAGGCCGGAAAGGAGGCGTTGATGTCTGACCGCAACTCACCCGCACACGCCGCCGCGCCTCGGAGCGCCCGCGCCTAGCGCCACCTAGCGCTCTCTACGCTGCGCCGGCTTCTCTCTCCCCATCTCGCCCGCGGTGCGTCCATGCCGCCCGCGCGCGCCATTCCGTTCCACGAAAGGAGATCCCATGCATGCGCTCCGTCTGCGCGTTCCGCGCACCTCGCTCAGTCCCCAGTTCCCCATCCAACGGAGTTCCCGACGTGAACACCCAAGACCATGACCTATCGAGCGCGTTCCACCCGACCTTCACGGGCGGCCGCCAGGAGAAGCAGTGGATCCTGCAGTCTCTACGCGGCTTCTACGTGGACGAGTGGTTCACGGACGTGCTCTTTCGCGTGAAGGGCGGCAAGGAGGCCACCGTCTACTGCTGCCGCGCGCATCCCGCAACGGGCCTCGACCTGATCGCGGCCAAGATCTATCGACCGCGGATGTTCCGCGCGATGAAGAACGACTCGCTCTACAAGATCGGACGGCTGATCCGCTCGTCCGAAGGCAAGTACCCCGACGACCGTACGGCGCGCGCGCTGAAGAAGCGCTCACGCTACGGCCGGGCGCTCGATGCGGGCGCCTGGTGCATGCACGAGGTCGAGATGCTCGAGACGATGTGGGACGCCGGCGTGCAGGTGCCCCGCGTGATCGAGAACACGCACAACGCCATCCTGATGGAGTTCGTGGGTGACGAGTATCAGGCGGCGCCGATCCTGCAGTCCGTCTCCCTGGAGCGTGACGAGGCCGAGGCGCTGTGGGAGCGGCTCGTGCACTATGTGCGCGCGATGCTCGGCGCCTACGTCGTGCATGCGGACCTCTCGCCCTACAACCTGCTCTACTGGGACGAAGAGCTGCACGTCATCGACCTACCGCAGGCGGTCGATGCCATCCGTCATCCGCAGGCCTACGAGCTCTTCGCGCGCGATGTGGATCGCATCGCGGCGTACTTCGTGCGGCAAGGGTTGGAGATCGACGCGCAGGGGTTGGCGTTCGACCTGTGGCAGGAGGCGTATGGGTAGGGGGTAGGGACGCGCTACGGGCGGGCGTTCGCCCGCGCCTGCGGCACGGGCTCCGGCCGCCCCTACAGCGACTTGAGGATCTCGAGGGTCGCTTCGGGTTCGGGGCGGCGCGTGTAGTCCGGGTCGGCTGCGACGTCGCGGATCGTGCCGTCGGCGGCCACGACGATGCGCGTCGGCATGGGCAGCTCCCAGCTGTCCGTGCCGTGGGCGCCCGGCAGGTCCACGCCGAAGCCGCTGTAGACCTCGACGAGGTCGTCAGGCAGCGCGTGGGCGATGCCGAGCTGCTTGGCGTATGCGTTGTCGGTGTCCGCGAGGATCGGGTAGGCGAGCTTGTGCTTCGTGCGGAGCTCGGCGTTGCGCTCGGCGAGCTGGGGGGTGATCGCCACGAGCTCGGCACCGGCCTCGCGGTACGCGTCGTAGTTGCGCTGCAGAGCATCCAGCTCCGCGTTGCAGTAGGGTCACCAATCGCCGCGGTAGAACGTCAGCACCAACGGACCGCGAGCGAGCAGCGCCTCCGAGGTGTGGACGTCGCCTTCGCTGTCCGTCAGCTCGAACGCCGGTAGCGTGCCGCCGGCCTGGGGTATGCTCTCGAGGATGCCGGACGTCCTGAGGTCCTCGGTGGCTCTGGCCATGACGGCCTGCGCCGCCTCCGGAATCTGGGCCTTCGCGCCCTCGCGCATGCGGTCCAGGCGTGCTTGCAGTCTGCCCATCGTGGCTCCTCCTTGGTGCTTCCGATGTCGCGTACACTCGGGCGGTTTCAGCCGCTGCGAGGTCCCATGAAACTGCTTCCCCAGCTGCTCCTCAACCTGGTTGTCGTCGGCGTCGCGATCTTCGCCTACGACGAGCTCCGCGGAGACGATCCCGCTCGCACGCAGGGGTCATCGCTCGAGGCGGGGACGCCGATCGACCTCGAGAACCGAATCGCCGCCCTCGAGGCCGAGCGACGCCCCACGCTGACCGCCCAGGGCGTCGACCCCGCCGTGGGCAGTCGCCTTGCCGCCCTCGAGGAACAACTCGCGAACCTGGCCGGTCGCAAGCCGGTCGCCGAGGACGGAGCGAAGGCCGGCGACGCGCCAGCACGCGCCCCCGACCTGTTCACAGCGGGGCCGAAGGACCCGCCGAGCATGGACGAGGTGCGTCGGTTCATGCGCCTCGAGAAGGCGGCGCGGGCCGAGCAGCAGATGGAGCGCAACCGCAAGCAGGTCGAGGCGCGCATTGCCAAGCTGGGTCTCAGCCTCACGGCCGACCAGCGCACCAAGCTTGTGCACAGCTACATGGGCTTCCAGCAGCGACGCAACGCCATCTGGAGTGAGGTCAAGGCGAGCAACGAGGACGGCGAGGCCGACTGGCCGACGCTCATCCGCGAGACGCGCCAGCGCATCCAGGGAGAGTTCGCCGAGCGCGTGTCGGCGTTCATGCCGCGGGCGGACGCCGACGCCGTGGCCTCGAGCCTCTATCCGGCGGGCAAGTAGCGAAGCCCCGGGCTCAGCTCTCTTCGCGAATCCGCTCCAGGGCCTTCTGCGCGTCGACGCGCACGTCGGGATCCTCGTCCTCGCACAGCTCCTCGAGCCGCGGCACGGCGGGCGCTCCGATCGCGACGAAGGCCTGGATGGCCTTCGAGCACTGACGCGGATCGCCCTCGCGCAGGATCTTCACGAGCGCGTCCAGGTCGACCTCACCGTGCATGTCGCGCGTGCGCTCTTCGAACGTGCGCGGGCCGGCTTCCGTGCCCTGACCGGGCTGCAGCTGGAAGTCGACGAGGATGCTCGCGCACGGCCGGCACACGAGACCCGGCCGGACGAGCGTGCCCTCGCCGTCGGCCGCGAAGATGGTGCCGGGCGGGCCCGCCTCGCCGGCGTCCACGTCCCGCCAGGAGACCGAGAGACCCTGGCGTGCAGACAGGCCGATCTCGCCGGGCGTCATCGCTTCGCCGCACTGCGGGCAGAGGAAGGCGTCGTCGTCGTCGATGTCCATGGTGGGGGATCCTACCCTCCACCGACTCGCTTACGGCTTGAAGCGCCACACCCGGAACGGGTCTCGTGTGTCGTCGCCCAGGTGAATCTGCGCCGTCGTCACGTAGATCCAGCCGTCGGGTCCCAGCGCGAAGGAGTCCGGCCAGCGCAGGCGCTCGTCCTTCACGACCAGCTCGCGCTTGTGCTCGGGCGTGAGCCGGTTGACGGCGTTCTCCTCGAGCGACGAGAGGTAGAGGTTGCCGCCCGCGTCGAAGATCAGACCGTCGGACACACCGCTCTCGGCGATGCGCTCGATCTTGCCGGCCAGCGCCTCCTCGCTGAGGCTCGCGTCGCGCAGCGCCGCCGTCGGCAGGCGGTACATCGTGCGTCCTGTGAGCGCCTGGTAGTAGATCCACGTCCGATCGGGCGAGAGCCCGATGCCGTCGGCGTGGACCTGCGGCGTCTTCCCGTCGCGCTTCCACGGCGTGCCCTCGATGGTGATGCCGATAGGCTCGGCCCGTGTCGAGTGATGCTCGGTCAACATCCGCCGCGCCTTGCCGGAGTCGAGGTCGAGCACGACCAGACCGCCCGCGCCGCTGTCCGTCATGTACGCCGTCTTCGTCTGGGTGTCGACGCGCACGTCGTTCAGGTAGCTCGACTTCGGCGCGATCGTGGCGTCGAAGAAGTACGAGCGCATGTCGCCCGAGGCGAGATCGACGCGCGTCAGCTTCGGCGCCCCGGTGACGACGCCGGCGAATTTGGGGTTTCCGGGGTCCAGGATCCAGAGCACGCCCGTGTCGTCGAAGGTGACGCTCTGCACGCACACGTGCCGCTTCGTCACGTCGAGGCCGGGCTCCCACGCGTTCCATGCGGCGTCCGGGAACGGGACCGGCTTGCCGTCGACGATCTCGGCGACGCTGATCGGTACGTCGTCCGACCAGCGCGGGTAGTTCACGAAGAGCCGCCCCTCTGGTGACACGGCCACGCCCGTCCAGCGACGCTGCGACTCGGCCACGATCTCGAGGGCGGTGGCGGAGCCCGCCGGATCCGGATCACTCCCGCAGCCGGGGATCACGATCAGCAGAAGGATGGCGACAGGGAGAAGTCGGGTGTGCATGGCTCGCCTCGTTCGTAGGGGCGAGCAGCCTACCCGGGCAGGTCAGGTCACGGACTCGGTGAAGCTCTGCTTGTGGGCGTACATCTGCCGGTCCGCGTCCCGGACGAGGTCGTCGATCGAGCCGTGGAGCGCGGGGTTGTACTCGACCCAGCCCTCGCTGTAGCTCAGCTCGTAGAGCACGTCGGGCCGCGCGTTGCGTTCCTCGACCCGCGCGCGGAACCGCGCCAGCGGGCTGCGGCAGGCCTCAGGAGACGCACCCGAGGCGAGAACGCAGAACTCGTCGCCACCCACGCGTGCGACGACATCCGACTGGCGGAAGACGTCCCAGAGCATGCCTGCGAACTCCCGCAGCGCGCGGTCGCCCTCTTGGTGACCGTGCTCGTCGTTGACGCGCTTGAAGTCGTTCAGATCGATGAACAGGAGCACGGCGTGCTTCCGGAATCGGCGGCAGAGAGCGAGTGCGTTGCTGCCGACGTCCTGGAGGCCGCGGCGGTTGGCGAGCCCCGTCAGCTCGTCCGTCGTCGCGAGCCGGACGGCGACGAGCTCGGCCTGGACCGTCTCCGCGAGGTCGCGGAGCAGCGCGCGATCCTGCGTGGAGAAGATGCGCGGTTCGTAGTCCAGCAGGCACAGGGTCCCGATGCGGCTGCCGTCGGGCGCGAAGATCGGGCAGCCCGCGTAGAAGCGGAAGTGCGGCTCGTTCACGACGAGCGGGTTGTCGGCGAAGCGCTCGTCCTTGCGGGCGTCCATCACCACCATGACTTCGTCGGAGAGGATGGTGTGGGCGCAGAACGCGATCTCGCGGGGCGCCTCCTGGATGTCCCGGCCCTGGCACGACTTGACCCATACCTTGTCCGAGTCGACGAGGTTCACGAGCGCGATCGGCATGTCGAACATGCGCTGGGCGAGCCGCGTGAAGCGATCGATGCGCTCCTCGGCCGGCGTGCCAACGAGACCGGTTGCGCGCACGGCATGCAGACGCCGCGCCTCATCGTTCGGTACGGGATAGTCAACCACCACAATCCTCCTGGCCGGCCCGAAGGTAGCGCTGAGGTCGCGCGTGGCGGTTCTGGAAGGCCCGGAAGTCTGCGTATGCCGCGCAGGGCCCAGAAAGTGGACTCGGATTGTGACGAAGCTGTTAGGCCGCTTATCCCGCTAGCGCTTGAGCCCCTCGCGCTCGGCCTTCAGCGCCAGCCGCTGGCCGTAGGCCTGCGCCTTGTCGAAGTACGGGCTGATGCGAACGTCGCCGAAGCGGATCTTGTCGACGAGCTCGACGGCCTTGTCGAACTCGTCCTTCTTCTCCAGGGCCTTGGCCTGGGCCATCCACTTCTTGTGCTGCGCGATGTCCTTCTTCATCTGCTTGACGGCCTTGGGGAACTTCTTGAAGGCGCCCTCGAGGGCCTTCTTGAGCTTCGCCCCGCTCTTCGTGACGGGGATCTCGGCCACGACCTTGAGGTCGGGATCAAGGGCCACGAACAGCGGCATGCCCTTGTGACCGATCATGTCGGCGTACTGCGTCTCGGTCGCGCCCATGTCGATCTGCACGCAGCGGAACATCTTGCTCCAGCGTGCGGCCTGCTCGTCGTCGAGCGTGCGGCTGCAGACCGCCGTCGAGAGCTTGCCGTGCTTCGGGTGGTCGTGCGGGTAGTGGAAGTACACGAGCAGGGGTCGCTTGTCCCCACTCAGCTTCGCGGCCTCGAACCCCAGCAGCTTGCGGAGATGCTCCTCGGCCGTGACCGGACCCCGCGGCGCCTCGCCCTCCTTGGGCGTGACGGCCTGGATCTTGCCGATCGCGACCTCGGTCCACTTGAAGTACGTCAGGCGCGGTGCGGCGCCGACGGAGCGTCCGCCGCGTCCACCGCTGGGCGTCGGAAGGCCGATGCCGCCGGTGTTGTTGCCCATGGAAACTGCGGAGCGACCGCCCCCGCCTCCACTACCGCCTCAGCCTCAGCCCCATGCGGTGGGGGCGAGGAGCCCGAGGGCGCTGACGAGCATCGCTGCGTAGGCGAGGGTACGCATGGGCGTGGATCTCCTTGCGGCAACCCCCAAGCTGCCTGGCTGTCCAGGGTAGCCGAGTCCGGCTGTCTTCGGACGGCGATGTGGCGATTGGTGCGCGCAGTCGTCGTCGCGGAGGTGCTCAGGGCGCCGGGGCCGTCGCCAGAGCCGCCTCCAAGGCGGGATTGGCGGGCGCGTGCTTGCGCCAGGCCATGTGGATCGGGAAGTCGAAGCGCTTCCCGCGCAGACGGAGCGCGACGACACCCTGGCGCCGCGGTCCGGCCGGATCGACCGTGGCGAACGCCGACACGCCGAGGCCCGCCTCGACGAACGCGAGGATCGTCTGGGCCGTGCCCGCCGAGATCGTGCGAGCGGGCTCCACCCCCGCCTCCGCCAGGGCGTGCATCTGGAGCCTCGCGATCATCAGCTCCGGGCTGTAGCCGATGAACGTCTCCCCTGCGAGGTCGCGCAGCGAGATGCGCTTGCGCCGCGCGAGGCGATGGCCGCGTGGCACGACCACGTAGCCGTGGAGCGTGCCGACGCGGCGGCTCGCGATGTCGTCGGGGAGATCGGGCATGTGGCTGATGAGCAGGTCGGCTTCACCGCGCCGCAGCAAGGCCGGGTCGAGCTCCTGCGCCTCGCGCAGGTGGATCTCCGCCTGCGGACACTTGCGCTTGAGCCGCTTCACCCAGGCCGGCAGCAGGTCACGCAGGAGCAAGCTGGCGGCGTGGATGTGGATCTCGCCGCCGTGCTCGGCGCCGCGGATCGAGCGCTCGACCGCCGGCAGCCCCTCGTAGAAGGGCGCGACGAAGTCGAAGAGGTGGCGGCCCGCGGGCGTGAGGCGCACGCGGTCCTTCGCCACGCGTTCGAAGAGCGGCGTCTCCAGCTCGCGCTCCAGCTTGCGCACCTGCTGGTGCACCGCGGGCTGGGAGATGGGATAGGGAAAGGCACGGGCCGCGCGCGCGTAGCCGCCGGTGCGCGCCACCCAGAAGAAGCCCTCGAGCCGGCTGATCTGAATCATGAAGCACAGCTTATCATTAGCGTTCAAAACAATAAGGTGACGACTCCTCGGATCGGGGCTGCAATTGCCGGTACCGGATGACCGGTGATTGGAGGTTCCCATGACTCGCTACCTGAAGTTTCCGGTGGCCGCGCTGGCGCTGGTCGCCCTCGTCGTGCTTCCGGCCGCCTTGGCGAATGCCGCTCCGGAGGAGCGCCCGCTGGCCCAGGTACCGGGAAAGACGCACGCGCCGCAGACCCCGCTCCCGAAGGGTGATCTGCGCATCAAGTCCCACGACGTGAAGGTCGTGATCAACAACGGCTTCGCCACGACCCAGGTCGATCAGGTCCTGGTGAACGCCGCTCCACAGGACATCGAGGCCGCCTGGGCGTTCCCCCTGCCCAAGGAGGCCGCGTTGTCCGAGCTGTCCGTCGAATCCGGCGGCAAGCGCTACATCGGCGAGGTCGTCGAGAAGCAGCGTGCCCGTGAGATCTACCAGGCCGAGCAACAGGCCGGTCGAGGCGCCGCCCTGGCGGAGCAGCACGAGTACTTCCACTACCAGGTGAAGATCACGCGTGTGCCCGCCGGAGGCGAGGTAGCCGCGCGGATCGTCTACTACCAGGCGCTCGAGATCGAGTCCGGCGTCGGCCGCTACCTCTATCCCATGGAGGAAGGCAACACGGACGATCTGCAGCGCGCCTTCTGGACGATGGACCGCGCTTCGATGGATCGCCTCAGCTTCGACGTCACGCTGAAGACGGCGTTCCCCGTCGACAAGCTGCACTCCCCGAGCCACGCCGGCCTGCAGTTCAAGCCGAAGGGCGAAGACACGTGGCACGCACGTCTGGATCAGCCGGGCGCGAAGCTCGACCGTGACTTCATCCTGCTCTACCGGCTCAAGCCCGACGTGCCCGCGCGCATCGAGCTGCTCACGAACCGCGTGAAGGGCGAGGCAGAGGGCACGTTCATGGCCGTCGTGACCCCGGGTGCCGATCTGGCGCCGATCGAGGGTGGGACGGACTGGGCTTTCGTGCTCGACGTCTCCGGCTCCATGCAGGGCGAGAAGATCCGCGTGCTCCAGCGCGGTGTCGCCAAGGCCCTGCGCGGGCTCAAGGCGCAGGATCGCTTCCAGCTGTTCAGCTTCAACGCGAGCGCGCGTCAGCTCACTGCCGGATGGCAGCCCGTCGAGGCGGGAGCGCTCACTGCGGCGCAGGCCCTGATCGACGGCATGCACGCCGGTGGAGGCACGAACGTGCACTCCGGGCTGTCCCTCGCCTACCGCGACCTGGATGCCGACCGGCCGACGGGGATCATCCTCGTCAGTGACGGCGTCGCGAACGTGGGCCCGCACCACTACCGCGAGCTCATCGGCCTCGCGCGCAAGCACGACGTGCGCATCTTCACGTTCGCCATCGGCAACAGCGCCAACCTCATGCTCATGAAGGACATGGCGGACCAGTCGGGCGGTACCAGCACCACCGTCGCCACGCGCGACGAGATCGGTGCCCACCTGCTGCTCGCGCGGGATCGCATGACCCACCAGGCGCTGCACGGCGTGCAGTTCGAGCTGACCGGAGCCACGGTCGTCTATCCCAAGACGCCCAAGAACCTGTACCTCGGCCAGCAGCTGGTCGTGCTCGGCCGCTACGACCGCACCGGCAAGAGCAAGCTCGCCGTGAAGGCGAAGATCTCCGGCAAGCCCGTCGCGTGGACGCTCGACGTCGACCTCCCCGCGGAGGACGCGACGAACCCGGAGCTCGAGCGCCTCTACGCGCTCACCGCGATCGAGGATCTGCAGCGCGAGAGCTGGCTGCGGACCGGTGACGGCGGCGAGGCGAGCAACGCGATCGTCGACATGGCGCTGCGCTACTCGCTCGTCACGGACTACACGTCGATGATCGTCGTGGCCGACGCGCAGAAGAAGCAGTACGGGATCGGCAACGCGAACGCCGAACGCCGCGCCAAGGAACAAGCGGCGGCGAAGCGTCGGGCCGCCAAGGGCAACAGCGTCCGTCGTCACGTGCAGGGCCAGCCGCTCGCAGGCAAGCGCGCGGCGCACGCGCCCTCGCGCTGGACCCAGCAGCCGCAGCCGCAGGGCGGCGGTGGCAGCTCCGGCGGTGGCGGTGGTGGTGGCGGTGCCGGTGGCGGCGCCCTCGGTCCGCTGCACGTCCTGCTCGTCGCCGGCATGGCGGCCGTCGCGATGCGGCGTCGCCGGAAGCAGGCGTCGTGATCACCTCCCGTCCCCGCTGGCTGCCGGCACTGCTGCTGATCGCGGCGGCGTCGGCAGCCTCGCTCGCTCCCGGCGCCTTCCTCCTCGAGAGGGAGGCGCTGGGGCAAGGCGAGGTGTGGCGGCTCTGGACGGGACACCTCGTGCACCACACGGCCTGGCACTTCGTCTTCGACGTGGGCGTGGCCGTGTTCCTGCTCTTGCTCGTCCAGCGGCCGTGGGCCTGGCTCGTGCTACCGCCGATCGTCGGTGGGGCCGTGCTGGTCGCGCGGCCGGATCTCGTGAGCTACGCCGGGCTCTCGGGTGTGCTGCACGGGCTCACTGTCCTCGCCGGCGTCTCCCTCTTCCGTCAGGGGCAAGGCTTCGAGCGCTTCGCTGCCGGCGCCCTGCTCGCAGGCGTTCTCACGAAGGCGCTCTACGAAGGCATCGCCGGTGTCTCCGTCTTCACGGGAGGATTCGACATGGGTGCCGAGACGATCTACCTAGCGCATCTCGCCGGTGTCGTGGGTGCGCTCGGGATGCTTGGCGTCGAGCGTTTCGCCAAGCGCTACCGTCGATCGGGCCGGGCGAACAGCTCGCCGGGCACGAGCACGAAGCCCTCGATCGCGCGCGAACGCGCGGACTCATCACCGCCGGCCACGCGAGAGCCGTCGAGGTCGAACACCTCGACGCTCTGCGAGTCCGGATCGACGAGCCAGACCTCCTTGACGCCGAGTCCGAGGTAGCGCCTGGTCTTGAACTCGCGGTCGCGCGCGCGCGTCGAGGGCGAGAGGATCTCGATCACCGCGAGGGGCACGCCCACGTCCTTCGCGTCGTCCGGCGGCGGCTCTTCGAGCACGACGATGTCCGGCTCGAAGACATTGAGGTCGTCGATGATGACCGCGACCGGCGCAGCGGCTACGTGCTCGACTCCGAGAAGACGGATGAGGGCGTGCACGATGCGCATCTGAATGCGCTGATGTCCGAACCGAGGCACGTCGTCCTTGACGAGCACGCCGTCGAGGAGATGGACGCGCATCGTCTCGGGAAGGGCCTCGTAGTCGCGTCGCGTGAACAAGGCTGTCATGAACATGCCATCCTATCGCGCGAGCCTTGCCGTCGGTCACGCCCCACGAAGAAGGGCCTCCCCGCACTTGGGGAGGCCCTCGATGGGTCCGATCTGCGGGAGGCGATCGGTCAGGGTGCCGTCGGCTGTTGCCGGCGGCGTTCGAAGGAGCGCAGCGCGCGGAAGCCGATCACGGCCGCCGCGAGCAGGACAGCGAAGTAGAGCCACTCGGTGACGCCGGTGCTGCCCGGCAAGGTGACCTTGCCGTAGGCGCCGATGCCGAGCAGGTTGGCCTTCACCCAGGGGTAGGCCTCGGCGTAGATCGCCGCGCCGCCGAGCATGCCGAGCACACCGGCCCACGCGTGGCGCGAGCCGTCGCCCAGTGCGGCGACGCCGGTGCCGGGGCAGTAGCCCAGCAGCGCCATGCCGACGCCGAAGAGGAGGCCACCGACGACGTTGCCGAGCACGGCCGTGCTCTTGATGTGCAGCGCCACGTCGGCGCCGCCGGCACGCATCGCGTAGATGCCGATGCCACCGACGATCATCGCGGTGATCATCGTCTTGAGCATCGTGAAGTCCTTGAACAGGAACTGCCCGACGATCGTGCGGAAGCGCGTGAGGCCACCCTTCTGGAGGAGGAAGCCGAACACGAGGCCGACGAGGGCCCCGAAGAAGAGGGTCTTCGGATCAGCCATGGTTGGCTCCCTTCCGGCCATAGGCGGCCCAGGCGGTGGCGGCGCCGGCGGCGAACAGCGCGCCGGTGAAGAGCCAGCCGCTCACGGCGAGCTGGAGGCCGCCGGAGAGACCGTGGCCGGACGTGCAGCCGCCGGCCATGCGCGCGCCGAAGATCATGAGGGCGCCGGCGCCGAAGGCGACGGCCCAGCGCTTGGCCTTGCTCGGGCCGAACTTCTCGCGCCAGAGGTCGGGCACGCTCTCCCTGATCTGCGACTTGCCGAGCTTGGCGGCGATGAAGGCGCCGACGGGCAGCATGAGCACGAGGGCGAACTGCCACTCGAACCACGGCTTCGGCTTGTCCTCGGTGCCGAGGTACTTGGTGAAGTAGGCGTTGCCGGCCACGTGCTCAGGCGCGACCGCGCGTTCCGCGACACCCACGGCACGCACCATCGTGGTGCTCGTACCGAGGGCCTTGTCCATCGTGGCGAACGTCACCCACGACAGGACGCCGAGGAGCGCGCCGACCACGTAGGGCGACCAGCGGGCCTTGGCGAAGATACTCATTGGGGCTGTCTCCTTCGGGCGGCACCTGCAGGCCGCCCTCGCCCCCTGAGAGACACGGAATCGGGGATGGTTCCCGGGCTGAGCTGATTCCCGGTGGGAACGGATTCCCTGGGGCCTGCGGGCCGTGGCTCGCGCTCTCGCTCGCACACGCGCTCGCTCATCGGGCGCAGCCGGAGGGACCGATCGAGGGTCGAGCGCGAGCGGGATCGCGAGCGCGAGGGTTTCCGGTCAGCCCCCCGCACTCTCCCGCCGGATCGCCTCCAGCACCCGCTCCCTCACCGCCTTGGGCAGCTCGCCCTCCGCCAGGCGCGCACACGTGTCGTGTGCGTAGTCCAGGGACGCGAACACCTCGCGGCAGCGCCCGCAGATGACCGTCTGGCCCAGGTCCTCGCCGTGGTCCAGCGCCTCCTGCTTCGCGGCCAGCAGATCCAGGCACACCTGGCGCTCGTACGCCGTCGGCGGGAGCTCGAGCGACACCATGGCGCCTTCGAGCTCCTTGCGGATTCGCAGGCGCGCGCGGTGCACGCGCGTCTTCGCGGTCGCCGGCTTGATGCCCAGGACGCGCGCGACCTCCGCCATGGACAGCCCGACCACCTCCTTGAGGACCAGCGGCAAGCGGAACTCCAGCGGCAGCGCGAGGATCCCCGCCTTCACGCGCTCGATGCCCTCCTTGCGGATCTGCTCGGCGAGCGGACCGCCCTCCTGTTGATGGACCGAGGGCAGTGCGCCGTCGACGAAGGGCAGGAGGTCGTCGAAGGACGCCAGGTGATCGGGCTCGCCGCTCCGCTTGCGGTGCATGCGCTGGCAGGCGCGCGCGGCGATCGTGTAGAGCCACGTCAGCGGGCGGGCGCGACCCTCGAACTGGCTCCACTTGCGAAACGCCTGCAGGAACACCTCCTGCACGAGGTCCTCCGCTTCCTCCGCGCAGCCGCAGAGCCGCGAGGCGATCGCGTAGAGGCGCCCGCCGTGATCGGTCACGAGCCGCTCGACGGCGGCCGCGGGATCGGCGGGATAGGTCGGCTCGGCCATCGCGGCAGCGTACGCGAAGGGGCGCGGTGTATCGTGCCCTGCGTGGTGACCACTCCGGATCCTGCTCCGAGCCGCCTTCGGCAGCGCCTACACACGGTGATCTTCGAGGCCGACACGCCGTTTGGGAAGTTCTTCGACGTAGGGCTGCTGCTCTCGATTCTGGCCAGCATCGTCGCCGTTTGCCTGGAGAGCGTTGAGGCGATCAACGCCCAGTACGGACGCCAACTGCGTGCGGTGGAGTGGTGGCTCACGATTGCGTTCACCATCGAGTACCTGCTGCGGCTCTACTGCGTACGCAAGCCGTTGCGCTACGCACGCAGCTTCTTCGGCATCGTTGATCTGCTCGCGATCCTGCCGACGTACCTGAGCCTCGTCTTCGCCGGCGCCCAGACCTTGATCGTGATCCGGGCCCTGAGGCTGCTCCGCGTCTTCCGCGTGCTGAAGATGGTCCAGTTCGTCGCCGAGTCCGAGGTGCTCCTGACCGCGTTCGGCAGGAGCCGGCGCAAGATCCTCGTCTTCCTCGGCGCCGTCCTGACGCTCGTCTTCATCCTCGGCACGCTCATGTACCTGGTGGAGGGACAAGCGGACAGCGGATTTACGAGCATCCCCGAGAGCGTCTACTGGGCGATCGTCACCATGACGACGGTCGGCTATGGGGACATCGCGCCCGTCACCGTGCTCGGCAAGTTCATCGCGTCTGTCGTCATGATCTCGGGATACGCGATCATCGCCGTGCCCACCGGCATCGTCGGAGCGGAGGTGTACAGGGCCGCCACCACGCCCTCGACGAACACGCAGGCGTGCCCGTCGTGCGGCGGCGGCGACCACGACGACGACGCGAAGCACTGCAAGCACTGCGGCGACGCGCTTCACGCCGGGGAGGTTTGACCCCTGCGAAGCAGATCCACCAGGTAGACCCCGACGCCTGCCCAAATCAGCGCGAACGTGATCACGTGAGCGTGCGTGAACGGCTCCCCGTAGACGAGCGTCGCCAGCAGGAACTGCCCCGTCGGCGCGAGGAACTGCAGGATGCCGACGGTCGCGAGTGTGAGGCGGCGCGCGCCGTAGGAGAACCAGCCGAGCGGTAGCGCGGTGATCAGGCCGGCGAGCGGTACGAGCAGCCAGGTGCCGAGGCCGACCTGCGACGTGGTGCCCCCGGCCAGCTGCAGGCCGAGCCAGACGCCGGCGAGCGGCGTGAGCAGCACGACCTCGACGAACAGTCCGGGCATCGCGTCGATCGGGGCGAGCTTCCGGACGAGGCCGTACAGCCCGAACGAGAAGGCCAGCGCGAGGGCGACCAGCGGGATCTCGCCCGCCTCCACGATGAGCACGCCGACACCGGCGGCCGCCAGGGCCACGGCGCACCACTGCAGCTTGCGCATGCGCTCGCCGAGGAGCACGAACCCCAGCAGCACGTTCACCAGCGGGTTGATGTAGTAGCCGAGGCTCGCCTGCATGATCTGGCCGTCGTTGACGGCTTCGATGAAGACGAACCAGTTGAAGCCGACGAGCGCCGCCGAGAGCGCGAGCAGGCCGATGATGCGCGGACGCTTCAGCGCGACGCCCACGTGACGCCAGCCGCCCCAGACCTTGAGGATGAGGGCGAGGAACGGCAGCGCCCAGAGCACGCGGTACGTGATCATCTCGCGCGGCGGGATGGCCGAGACGGCCTTCCAGTAGATGGGGACGAGGCCCCAGATCGCGAAAGCCGCGGTCGTGGCCCAGAGGCCCTTGGAAGTCTCGCTGCGCTCGCTCACGGGCGCAGCCTACGGGCGCGCCGCCCGTGTCACTTGTTCTTCGCGAGCTCCGCCTTGAATGCGTCGTAGGCCGCCTTGAAGCCGTCGCGCGCCTTGACCCATGCGTCGCCCGTCGCCTCCTTCGTCTTGGCGTATGCGGCCTGCACGTCGGCCCACTTGCCCTCGAGCGCCTGCTTCGCGTCGGCGCTCCAGCCGGAGCCCTTCTCCTTGGCCTTCTGCCACTGGCCTTCGAGCTCGGTCATGCGCTTGCCGAAGAAGGCCAGCGCCTTGTCCTTCTGCTCGGCCGTGAACTCGGCGGCGGCCTTCCACGTGGCGGCGGCCTTCTCGCCGAGCTGATCCAGCTTCTCGCTGTCGCCGCACGCGGCGAAGGCGAGACCCAGGGCGAGGACGAGCGCGATACGTGCCATGGCGGATTCCTCCTGTGCGGAGGGTACGCCCGGCCGCGGGCCTCGTCAGGCGACGTACACGGTCTTCACGTTGACGAACTCGCGGATGCCGAAGACGCCCAGCTCGCGGCCGTAGCCGCTCTCCTTCACGCCCCCGAACGGCAGCCGTGGATCGGAGCGCACGAACGTGTTCACGAAGCAGCAGCCTGCCTCGAGCTCGTCGGAGACGATGCGGTGGCCGCGCTCGAGGTCCCGGGTGAAGACAGCGCCGCCCAGGCCGTAGATCGAGTCGTTGGCGAGCTCCACGGCCTCGGCTTCGTCCTTGGCGGGCACGATCGCCGCCACGGGGCCGAACAGCTCTTCGTCGAACGCAGGCATGCCGGGCTTCACGTCGTCCAGCAGCGTCACCGGGTACCACGCGCCGGGCTGCTCGGGCTTCTGCCCGCCGAGCAGCACCTTGGCGCCCGCTGCGACGCTGCGCTCGACCTGAGCGGCCAGCTCGTCGCGCAGGTCGATGCGCGCCATGGGCCCGACGGTCGTCGCGGGGTCGAAGGGATCGCCGAGCACCTCGGTCTCGAGTCGCGCCAGCACCTTCTCCGTGAAGGCCTCCCGTACGGCATCCACGACGATCCAGCGCTTGGCGGCGACGCACGACTGGCCGCCGTTCACGATCCGGCCGGCCACACACGCCGCGGCGGCCTCGTCGAGGTCGGCGTCCTCGAGGACGATGTACGCGTCACTGCCGCCCAGCTCGAGCACGCACTTCTTGAGATGCGCGCCGGCGGTGGCCGCAACGGCCTTGCCTGCGCGTGTGCTGCCCGTGAGCGTGACGGCTTGGACCGCGGGCGACGCGATCACCTCGGCGACCTGCTCGACCTCGATGAACAGGTTCGCGAACAGATCCTCGGGGAGGCCCGCCTCGCGCAGGAGGTCCTCGATCGCGCGCGCCGAGCCGGGGACGTTGGGGGCGTGCTTGAGCACGGCGCCGTTGCCCGCCATCAGCGCGGGAGCGAGGAAGCGGAACACCTGCCAGAGGGGGAAGTTCCACGGCATGATCGCGAGCACGATGCCCAGCGGCGCGAAGCGCACCTCGCTGGCGCGCGCCTCGGTCTCCACGCGCTCGGGCGCCAGCATCGTCTCGGCCTCGTCGGCGTAGTGCTCGCAGACCCAGGCGCACTTCTCGACTTCGCCCACGCCCTGGGCGAGCGGCTTGCCCATCTCGGCAGCCATGGTCCGCGCGAGGTCGTCCTTCTTCAGCAGCATGAGCGCACCGGCGCGGCGCAGGACGCTCGCGCGCTCCTCGAAGCTGCGGCGGCGCCACTTATCGAACGCGGCGTGCGCCTTGGCGAGGATCTCCGGTACGCGCTCGGGCGGCGTCAGCGGGTACTCGGGGCCGGGTTCGCCGTTCGCGGGGTTGATGACCTGCAGCGTCATGGCGGGCTCACTCCTCGAGCATGGCCGCGACCTCGGCCGTGCGATCGGCTGAGAGCTCGCGGTTCGGACCGTAGTCGATGGGGCAGTCCACCAGGACCACGCCGCCCGCATCGTAGGCCGCCCGCAGCACCTCGCGCAGGTCGTCTCCGTAGTCCACGCGCAGGCCCTTGGCGCCGAACGACTCGGCGAGCTTGACGAAGTCAGGGTTGTCGAACTCCATGCCGAAGTCGGGCAGGCCCATGTCGTGCTGCTTCCAGCGGATGAAGCCGTACGCGTCGTCGCGCAGCAGGAGGATCACGAGGTCCTGGCCCATGCGGACCGCGGTCTCGAGGTCCTGCAGGTTCATCAGGAAGCCGCCGTCGCCGACCACGGCCAACGCGCGGCGGTCGGGGTGGGCCATCTTCGCGGCCTGGGCCGCCGCGAGGCCCGCGCCCATCGTGGCGAGCGCGTTGTCGAGCAGCAGGGTGTTCTCGGCATACGTGCGGTACATGCGCGCGAACCACACCTTGAAGATGCCGTTGTCGAGGCTCACGAAGTCCTCGCGGTCGAGCACCTCGCGCACGTCGTAGACGACGCGCTGCGGCGTGTGCGGCCAGCACGTCGAGCACGCCGTGTCGAACAGACGCTTCTCGATCTCCGCGCGCAGCCGTGCAAGGGCAGGCTGCGGCGCGAGGGCTCCGGCCAGGCGCTCGCGCAGCGCATCCAGAGACGCCGCGAGGTCGCCGACCACCTCGACCTCCGGCGCGTAGTAGGCGTCGGGCTCCGCCACGCGGAAGTCCACGTGGATCAGGCGCTTGTCGCGAGCTGCGTTCCAGACCGCCGGCGGATACTCCACGATGTCGTAGCCGATCGTCGCGACGACGTCGGCGCGCTCCAGCGCGGCATGCGCGTAGTCCTTCTTGTGGATGCCGAGGGCGAAGAGGCTCTGCGGGTGGTCCTCGGGGACGACGCCCTTGCCCATCTGGGTCGTGAGCGCGAAGAGGCCCGTGTCCTCGAGCAGCTTCGTGAGCTCCGGACCGACGCGCTTGCGGCTCGCGCCGGCCGAGACGAGCAGCACCGGCTGGCGTGCCTCACGCAGGATGGCCGCGGCCTGGTCGAGTGCGTCGTTTCCGGCCAGCGGACGTCGCGGCGGCGTGCGCGACTGGGGCTCGAACCCGTTGGCGTCCTCGCGCGCCACGTCTTCGGGCAGCTCCAGGTGCACCGCGCCCGGACGCTCGCCCTCCGCTGTCTTGAACGCATAGCGGACGCTTCGCGGAATGCGGTCCGGCGAGGCGATCGCGGTGGCCCACTTCGTGAGCGGGCGGAACATCGACACGACGTCCACCAGCTGGAAGTTGCCCTCGAGGTTGCCGCGGAGCGGCTTCTGCCCGGTGATGGCAATGAGGGGCATGCCGCCGAGCTGCGCGTAGGCCACGCCGGTCACGAGGTTCGTGGCACCCGGGCCGAGCGTCGACAGGCACACGCCGGCCCGTCCCGTGAGCCGGCCGTGGGCGGCCGCGAGGAACGCGGCGTGTTGCTCGTGGCGCGTCGGCACGAAGCGGATGGTGCTCTTGCGCAGCGCCTCCATGAGGTCCAGCGTCTCCTCGCCGGGGACGCCGAAGACCTCACGCACGCCCTCCTCTTCGAGGCAGCGGACGAACAGCTCGGATGCGTTCACGGGGGACTCCTGGGGCCATGGATGGCACATCCCTGATTCCGGGGCTTGCCGCGCGGTTTCACGAATCCCGCACCCGTGGGTAGGTTTAGGAGAGGAGGACGTCCGTGCAGCTCAAGACGGTCTGCGCTCGCTGTGGCCACGTGCTCCGCGAGGGGGACGAAGCGGACGGTCCCGTCTCCCACGGCCTGTGCCTGCACTGCCTGCCCGACGTCCACGACGTGCACGTGGAGCACTGGGAGCACCTGCCCCAGGAGGTCTTCGACAGCCTCCCGTACGGCGTCATTCGTCTGGACGAGGGCGGCAACGTCATCGCCTACAACCTCGCACAGTCGGGGCTGAGTCGGCGCGAGCCGGCGCGTACGCTCGGCCGCAACTTCTTCCTCGACGTAGCGCCGTGCACGAACGTGCACGAGCTCGTCGGGTGGTTCGAGGAGGCGAAGCGCATCGGCCACGCGCCGCTGAAGACCGTGCGTTTCCTCTTCGCCTTCCCGCACGGCATGCAGTACGTGCGGCTTTCACTGGCCTTCAACGGCTACGACCGCACCACGACGATCGTGGTCGACGTCATCCAGGAGGAGGAAGACGACGAGTAGCCCTGGGCGTCCCTACGTGAGGCCCAGCTGGAGCTTGGCTTCCTCGGAGAGCTGCGCCATCGACCACGGCGGATCCCAGACGAGCTCGACGTAGGCGTCGGCGACGCCCTCGACTTCCTTCACCTTCGTCTCGACCTCGCCCGGCAGCGTGCCGGCCACGGGGCAGGACGGGCTCGTCAGCGTCATGAGGACGTGAACGTGGTCGTTCTCCTCGATCTTCACCTCGTAGATGAGACCGAGCTCGTAGATGTTCAGCGGGATCTCGGGGTCGTAGACCGTCTTCAGCGCCTCGATGACGCGCTCCTCGAGCGTGCCTTCGGCGGCGGGCGCACTCTCCCCGGAAGGTGTCGACTCGGGCGGTGTCGGCTCGGCCGGCGTGTCGTGTTCGCTCATCGTGCTACTCCGTGCTCACCGCGTCGGCGCTCTCCTCGAGCGCAGCATTGGTCGTGTGCCAGCAGAGCGTGGCGCACTTGACGCGCACCGGGAACTCCGCAACGCCCGCGAAGACCGCGAGCTTGCCGAGCTCTCCGAGGTCGCCCTCCGTCTTGCCGGTGACGAGATCATGGAAGGTGTGGAAGAGCGCCCTGGCCTCGTCGACCGTCTTGCCCTTCAGCGTCTCGGTCATCACCGAGGCAGAGGCCGTCGAGATCGCGCAGCCCGAACCCTCGAAGCGGATGTCGGCGATGCGGTCGTCCTCGTCGACCACGAGGTGCACCTTGATCTTGTCGCCGCAGAGGGGGTTGAAGCCGTCGGCCTCGCGGTTCGCCTCGGCGAGCTCACCGAAGTTCCGCGGGTGCCGGTTGTGGTCCAGGATCACCTCCTGGTACAGGTCCCGAAGCTCGCTCATCCGCCAAAGACCTCCCGCACCTGCTGCAGCGCGTCCACGAGGGCGTCGATCTCCTCGCGGGTGTTGTAGATGCCCAGCGACGCGCGCGACGTGGCGGGCACGCCGAAGCGGTCCATCACCGGCTGCGCGCAGTGGTGTCCCGTGCGCACCGCGACCGCCTCGCGATCGAGGATGGTGCCGATGTCGTGCGGGTGGGCGCAGTCCATGACGAAGCCCATCACGCCGGCCTTGCGGCGGGCCGTGCCGACCATGCGCAGGCCGTCGACCTCGGCGAGCCGCTCCGTGCCGTAGGCAAGCAGCTCCGCCTCGTGGCGCTCGATGGCTTCGAGTCCGATCGACTGCAGGTAGCGGGCGGCCGCGCCGAGACCCACGCCGCCCGCGATGTTGGGCGTGCCGGCTTCGAACTTGGCGGGGCTCGGCGCGTAGGTCGACTTCTCGAAGGTGACCGTGCGGATCATCTCGCCGCCGCCCTGGTAGGGGGGCATGGCCTCGAGCAGGTCGTGGCGACCGTAGAGCACGCCGACGCCCGTCGGGCCGTACATCTTGTGCCCGGAGCACGCGTAGAAGTCGGCGCCCAGCGCCTGGACGTCCACCGCACCGTGCGGGCAGCCCTGGGCCCCGTCGACGACGAGGACGGCACCGACCTCGTGGGCGAGGCGGCCGATCTCGGCGATGGGGTTGATCGTGCCGAGCGCGTTGCTGACGTGGCCGACGCTCACGATCTTCGTGCGCTCGGAGACGAGGGACGCGAACGCGTCCATGTCGATCTCGCCGTCGTCGTTGATGGGGGCGACGACGAGCTGCGCGCCCGTCTGCTCGCACAAGAGCTGCCACGGCACGATGTTGCTGTGGTGCTCCATGTGCGTGATCAGGATCTCGTCGCCGGCGCCGACGTTCGCGCGGCCGTAGCTCATCGCGACGAGGTTGATGCCCTCGGTCGTGCCGCGCGTGAAGACGATCTCCTCGACTTTCGTCGCGCCGAGGAAGTCGCGCATGGCCTCACGCGCGTCCTCGAACTGGTCGGTGGCCTCCTGGCTGAGGCGGTGGACGCCGCGGTGGATGTTGGCGTTCGTCGTCTCGTAGAAGGTCGCGACCGCGTCGATGACCGCGCGCGGCTTCTGCGTGGAGGCCGCGTTGTCGAGGTAGACGAGCGGCCGGTCGTAGACCTCACGCTGGAGGATGGGGAAGTCCCTGCGGACCGCCTCCACGTCGAGCTTGGTCGAGGTGGGACTCGTGGCGGCAGCCATCACGCCTCCTCGGGGACGTTCGCACGGCCCTCGAGACGGCTCGCGATGAGCATCTCCAGGCCGTCGATCAGCTGCTGGTCGCCGGCGGCCTCCGTGATCTCGCTCGCGAAGGCGTGCACGAGGAGGTTGCGCGCCGAGCGCGGGCCGACGCCCCGCGAGCGCAGGTAATAGAGGGCCTCCTCGTCGAGGCGGCCGATCGTCGCGCCGTGCGCGCACTGCACGTCGTCGGCGTAGATCTCGAGCTGCGGACGCGTCTCGGTGACGGCGTGGTCGCTGAGCAGCAGGTTGTGGTTCGCCTGCTCGGCGATCGTCTTCTGCGCGTCCTGCGCGACGACCACGCGACCGGTGAACGCGCCGTTGCTCTTGCCGCCGAGCACGCCCTTGAAGAGCTGCGTGCTCTTGCAGTGGGGCACCTGGTGGCGGATGACCGTGTGGTTGTCGACGTGCTCTTCGTGGCCGAGCACGTAGAGACCGTGCAGGTTGCACTCCGCGCCGGGCTCGTCGAGCGAGACGTGGATCTCGTTGCGGTCGATGGCGCCGCCGAGCGAGAGCGAGATGTGGTCGAGGCGGCTGTCGCGCGCCTGCTTCGCCGCGGTCATGCCGACGTGGAAGGTGTTCGTGCCTTCGCGCTGGATGCGGATCGTGCGCACGTTGGCGCCCGCCTCGAGCACGTACTCGGTCACGGCGTTCGTGAAGCACGGGGCGCCGGCGAGCGCGCCGATGCAGTCGATGCCGTAGTGCTCGATGAATGTGACCTGGCTGTTCGCGCCGGCCACGAGGAGCAGGCGCGGATGCACCGAGACCGCCTCGCCGACGGGCGTGTGCAGGAAGAGCGTCTGCACCGGCTGCTCGACGACGACGCCGGGCGGCACGTGCAGCACGAAGCCGTCGTAGAGGAACGCCGAGTTCAGGGCGGCGAAGGGGTGCCGCGCGATGTCGACCACCTGGCCGAGCTCGGCGCGCAGGTGGGCGTGCTCTTCCTCGCCGCGCATGGCGGCGCCGTGGACGAGCGTCACGCCCTCCGGCAGGCCCTCGCCGTTCGACAGCGAGGGCTCGAAGCGGCCGTTGAGGAACACGAGGCGCGGACCGGCCTCGAGGCCGAGCGCGAACCGGTGTGCCGCGAGAGAGCCGGGGATCTGGGCCGCGCGCGGCGCGAACGGCAGCAGGTTCCGCGCGAGCGGCGCGGTCCTGGTGTAGAGCCAGTCCTCGTGCTTGGGGCCGGGGATGCCCTGGGCGCGGAACTTCTCCATGGCGTCGCGCCGGAAGGCGTGCAGCCAATCCGGCGCGGAGGCGCCGGCGCCTCGCTCGAAGCGCTCGAAGTCGGCCTCGAAGGCCGTGGCCTGGACGGTGGCGACGCTCATGCGTTCGCTCCCTCCTCGAGCCATGCGTAGCCCTTGGCCTCGAGCTCGAGTGCGAGATCCTTGTCGCCGCTCTTGGCGATGCGCCCGTCGGCGAGGACGTGCACGACGTCCGGCACGATGTAGTCGAGCAGACGCTGGTAGTGCGTGATGACGATGAAGCTGCGGTTCTCGGCGCGGAGCGCGTTGACGCCCTTGGCGACGATCTTGAGCGCGTCGATGTCGAGACCGGAGTCCGTCTCGTCGAGGATCGCGAGCGTCGGCTCGAGGACGAGCATCTGCAGCACCTCGTTGCGCTTCTTCTCGCCGCCGCTGAAGCCGTAGTTCACGGCGCGGCTGAGCATGGCGTGATCCATCTCGAGGATGTCCGCCTTCGCGCGCGCGATCTGCAGGAAGTCGATCGCGTCGAGCTCGGACTCGCCGCGGTGATCGCGGATGGCGTTCAGGCCCTCGCGCAGCAGCGTGCTGTTGGCGATGCCCGGGATCTCGACCGGGTACTGGAACGCCAGGAACATGCCTTCGCGGGCGCGCTCTTCCGGCGCGAGCTCGAAGAGGTCCTGGCCCTTGTAGAGCACCTCGCCGGCCGTGACCTCGGCGCTCTCGTGACCGGTGAGGACGCGCGCGAGCGTGCTCTTGCCGGAGCCGTTCGGCCCCATGATCGCGTGCACCTCGCCGGGCTTCACCTCGAGGTCGAGGCCCTTCAGGATCGGCTTGCCGCCGGCCGCGGCGTGCACGCCGCGGACGGAGAGGAGGGAGTTCGTGTCGTTGCTCATGATCGTGTCCGTTGATCCGGTTCGCCCTTAGCCCACAGCCCCTTCGAGGCTGACGCTGAGGAGCTTCTGGGCCTCTACCGCGAACTCCATGGGCAGCTCGCGGAAGACCTCCTTGCAGAAGCCGTTGACGATGAGGTTGACCGCGTCCTCGGTGTCGAGGCCGCGCTGGTTGAGATAGAAGATCTGGTCTTCGCCGATCTTGCTCGTGGACGCCTCGTGCTCGAGGTGCGCCGTCGGGTTCTTCACGTCGATGTACGGGAAGGTGTGCGCGCCGCACTTGTCGCCCATGAGGAGCGAGTCGCACTGGCTGAAGTTGCGCGCGTTCTCCGCGCCCCGCAGCATCTTCACTGCGCCGCGGTAGGTCTGCTGGCCGTGGCCGGCGGAGATGCCCTTCGAGATGATCGTGCTGCGCGTGTTCTTGCCGATGTGGATCATCTTCGTGCCGGTGTCGGCCTGCTGACGGTTGTTGGTCAGCGCGACGCTGTAGAACTCACCGATGGAGTCGTCGCCCTGGAGGATGCAGCTGGGGTACTTCCAGGTGATGGCGGAGCCCGTCTCGACCTGGGTCCAGCTGATCTTGGAGCGGTCGCCGCGGCATGCGCCGCGCTTCGTGACGAAGTTGTAGATGCCGCCCTTGCCGTCCTTGTCGCCCGGGTACCAGTTCTGGACGGTCGAGTACTTGATCTCGGCGTCGTCGAGGGCGACGAGCTCCACGACCGCGGCGTGTAGCTGGTTCTCGTCGCGCATGGGCGCCGTGCAGCCCTCGAGGTAGCTCACGTACGCGCCCTCTTCGGCGACGATGAGCGTGCGCTCGAACTGACCGGTGTTCGCGGCGTTGATGCGGAAGTACGTCGACAGCTCCATCGGGCAGCGCACGCCCTTGGGCACGAAGACGAACGAGCCGTCCGAGAAGACGGCCGAGTTGAGCGCGGCGAAGTAGTTGTCCGTCGTCGGCACGACGGTGCCGAGGTACTTCTTGACGAGCTCCGGGTGCTCCTGCACCGCCTCGCTGAAGGAGCAGAAGATGATGCCCAGGTCGGCGAGCTTGTCCTTGAACGTCGTGGCGACCGAGACGCTGTCGAACACGGCGTCGACGGCGACGCCGGCGAGGGCGGCACGCTCTTCGAGCGGGATGCCCAGCTTCTCGTACGTCTCGAGCAACTCGGGGTCGACCTCGTCGAGGCTCTTCGGCGCGTCGTCCGCGCTCTTGGGCGCGGCGTAGTAGCTGATCGCCTGGTAGTCGATCGGCGGGTAGTCGACCAGCGCCCAGGTCGGCTCGGTCATCTTGAGCCAGTGGCGGTAGGCCTTGAGGCGCCACTCGAGCATCCACTCGGGCTCGTTCTTCTTCGCCGAGATGAACTGGATGACGCCCTCGTCCAGACCGGGGGGCAGGGAGTCCTGCTCGATGTCCGTGACGAAGCCCCACTCGTAGTCGCGCTTCGTGAGGTCGTCGATCTCGGGGTTGAGGGCAGCCTTGTCGGTGCGCTCGATCTGCTCGGGGGCGTTCATGACGTCTCTCCGACGGTGGGGGTCAGGGCGCTGCTCATGCGCTCGCGCCAGCCGCGCTGCGGGGTCGCCATCTCCTCGAGGGAGATCGACGAGAGCGCGGTGAGGATGGCCTGGTTGATGCGGTCCCAGTTCGTGCGGGTGGGGCACAGGGACTGGACGTCGCAGTCCGGGGCGGTGTCGTCGAGGCAGTCCATGAGGGCGATGGGGCCTTCGATGGCCTCGATGATGTTGGCGACCGTGATGCCCGCCGGGTCGCGGGTCAGCTGGTAGCCGCCCTGGGCGCCGCGCTGGGCCTCGAGCAGCTCGGCGCGGCTGAGGAGACGGAGCAGCTTGCTGACGGTGGGGGCCGGAAGCCCCGTCTCGCGCGCGAGATCGGCGGCGGATCGGCGCAGCTCATCGCCGCCCGGCCGGGCCTTGCGCCAGGCGAGCCAGGTCATGAGCAGGATGCCGTAGTCGGCCAGCTTGGTGACGCGGATCATGGGGTCTCGAGGAATCCGTACTGATTTGGTCGGGATTGGAAGTGTAGGGGGGTGGAGGGGGCGGTCAAATGGATCGAGGGCCTTTTTTCTGCCGGCCCGGACCGAAGGCGAGGGTCCTTCCGAGCCGCCGAGGCCGCCACGCCGCCCCATGCGGCCTCGCATTCGAATCGAGGGCGAGGGGGCCCGCGATCCGGTGAGGGGCCGACCGTGGTCCGGCGCCCTTCGCGTTCGAATCGACGGCGAGGAGACCTCGCCTTCGGTTCCGGCCGCCCCTACCGGTACTCCTTGCCCGCGTACCTCAACCACCCCCCCTGCTTGCGCCCCTTGGGATCGTGGTGGGTCCAATGGACGACGCCGCCCTTGTCGTTCCACTCGAAGCGGCCGCGGAACTCGAGCCGGTCGCCCTTCTTCCACGGCACCTTCGGCGCCAGGTCCACGTTGTGGCTGATCTTGATCGTGTGGCCCCAGTCCAGCTCGACGAGGCACAGCTGATGGCGAGGCGGCCGGCGGTCGTCCGGCAGCAGATGCACGATCCGGCCCTCGCTCTCGACCCAGACCTTGGAACGCTTGGCGGCGACGGCCTGACGCAGGGCGTCGGCCTCGGCAGGCGGCGCCCCGGCCGAGGGGCCCGTGGGCTGCTCGGTCTTCTGGCGGTTCTCGAGCCACCAGGTCACGGCGACCAGCGCGAGGACGAGGATCACGGCGGCGGGCTTGAGCTTCTTCTGGGCCATGGGCGCAAGAGCCTATCCTGACCCGACATGGGACGACCCCGCTACCGCAAGAGCGCCATGGCCGGCCTCCTCGTCGTGGACAAGCCGCTCGGGTGGAGCTCCATGGACGTCGTGCGCCGCGTGCGCAAGGCCGCCGGCTTCGTGAAGACCGGCCACGGCGGGACCCTCGACCCTCTTGCGACGGGCGTCGTGGTCTGCTGCATCGGCCGGGCGACGAAGGCCGTCGAGCGCATCATGAAGATGCCGAAGGTCTATGACACGACCATCGATCTCTCGGCATTCACGCAGACCGACGACCGCGAGGGCGAGCGCGAGGAGGTCGAGGTCGCGACGCCGCCCTCCATCGAGCAGGTCCGCGCGGCGCTCGAGACCTTCGTCGGCGACATCGAGCAGGTGCCGCCCAAGTACAGCGCCGTGCACGTGGACGGCAAGCGCGCGTACAAGCTGGCGCGCAAGGGCGAGGACGTCGAGCTCGAGGCGCGCCAGGTGCACGTCGCGTCGATCGAGCTGCTCGAGTACGAGTGGCCGAACGTCCGGATCGTCGTCACGTGCGGCAAGGGCATGTACGTGCGCAGCCTGGCGCGCGACCTCGGTGTGGCGCTCGGCACGGGCGGGCATCTGGCGAAGCTGCGCCGAACCGCGGTGGGGCCCTACACGGTGGAGGGCGCGGCGACGGCGGAGCGCCTCATGAGCGAGA
>JASJDY010000263.1 GCA_030065025.1 Planctomycetota bacterium | reverse complement strand
GCAGCGTGACCACGGCATCGACGTGGCGCTTCCGGAGCAGATCGAAGAGGCCCTGACCTACGAAGCCGTGAAGAGCGCGTTCCAGCCCGCGCTCGCCGCGCTCGACGGCGCCGAGCTGGACGACGCGGTGAGCCTCGGCCTCTTCTCGTTCGCAAAGATCCCGCTCTACAACGACCTGCTCCAGCACGAAGAGACGATCGGCGCTCACCCGATCGCCGCGGCGCTGGCGCGTGGCGCGCCGCTCGAGCAGCTCGAGGGAGCTGCCCTGCCCGGCGCGGATGAGGTCGAGGCGCGGCTCGGCGAAGCGCCCACGTTCCAGATCCTCGACGCGGACAGCAGCCAGCAGGCGGCCATCCTCGCGGCGCGCCAAGGCCACAGCTTCGTGCTGCAGGGGCCGCCGGGCACCGGCAAGAGCCAGACCATCGCGAACATCATCGCGGAGGCACTCGCCGCCGACCGCTCCGTGCTCTTCGTGTCCGAGAAGATGGCGGCACTCGAGGTCGTACAGCGCCGGCTCGCGCAGGCGGGGCTCGGGGCGTTCTGCCTCGAGCTGCACAGCCGGAAGGCCAACAAGCGCGAGGTCGTGCAGAGCCTCGCGCGCGCTTGGGCGCAGTGGTCGCAGGCGGCCGGCAAGGAGGAGGGGCGCCAGGCGGAGCTCGCCCAGATCCGGGCGACGCTGCGGGCCTACGTCGACGCACTGCACGAGCCGCGGGGTGCGGCCGGCTATACGGGCTTCGAGATCCTCGGGCACGCCGCGCGCTACCGCATCGTGCCCGCATGTCCTTTCGACCTGGACGACCCGCTCGCCCTCGACCGTCGTCGCCTGAAGGACGTCGAGCAGCGTCTACGCGCACTCACGCCGCTGCTCGAGGCCGTGGAGCCGTTGGCCGAGCATCCCTGGCGCGCGGCGCGACGCTCCGCGCTCGGCGTCACGACGCTCGACGAGGTGCGGCGGGCGCTGAACCTCTTCCTCGCGGACCACGAGGAGAGCACGCGGGCCGCGGCCGAGGGCGGTACGGCCCTCGGCCCGGCTGCGCCGTCCACGGCGGCGGCCCCCGACGAGCGGGCCCCGTTCGCGGGCGTGCTGCTCGGCACGACCCGGCCGCCGGCGTCCTGGGTCGAGGATCCCGACTGGGTCGGTCTCTCTCCGCGCGTCCAGCGGGCCGTCGAGCAGGGCGCGACGTATCAGGCGGCGCGCACGGCCTTGCTCGCCCGCTACCGCCCGACCGTCCTCGACCTCGACGGCGCAGACCTCGAGCGTCGTGCCAGGCCCGGCGGGTTCATCTTCGGATGGTTCCGCCGTCGTGGCGCACGCAAGTTGCTCGCGGCACACCTGCAGACGTCCGTCGTCGATCTCCACGAGGACGTGGCAGCCGTGCTGGCCGCCCAGGCGCTCGGACGCGAGGTCGCGAGCGCGGACGCTGCGCTCCTGGCCGCCTTCGGCAACGAGTACGAAGGGCCGAGCGGTCGCTTCGAGGGCCTCGCCGCCCACCAGCGCTTCGTCGCGGACCTGCGCGCGGCGTGGCCCGCCGACGTGACCGCGAGCGAGGCGATCCGCGAGACGATCGCCGGACGCACGCCGCCCGCTCTCGCGGAGGCGCTCGAGCGCTGGGGGCGCGTGCGCCCGCCTGCCGACCGTCGACGGCGCGAGCTGGTCGAGGTCCTGGAGCTCGACGAGGCGCTGGTGTGGCCCGCCGGTCCCGACCAGACTCCGTTCGCGGACTTCGCCGAAGCGGGTGAGACCTGGACCGAGCAGCTCAACGCCTTGCCCGCCTGGCTCTCCTGGCAGGCCGGCCGCAGCCAAGCCGCCGCTGAGGGCCTCGCGGACTACCTCGCTGCCTTCGAGCGCGAGGCGCTCCGCGCGAAGGTCCTGCTGGACGGTTGGTTCCGCACGTGGTGGCAGGGCTGTGCCGACGCGCTGCTGGCCGAGGTCGACGAGCTGAAGGCCTTCGACGGACGCGCGCACGATGGGCTCGTCGCGCGCTACCAGGCGCTCGATCGCGGCGAGATCGCGGCGGCACGTCGTCGTCTGGCCGAGCGCCTCAAGGCGGCGGTCCCGCACCCGAACGTGCGCACGGTGGGGGACAGCGAGGTCGGCATCCTGAAGCGCGAGATCCAGAAGCAGCGGCGGCACCTGCCCGTGCGCGTGCTGCTCGATCGCATCCCGCAGCTGGTGCGGCTGCTGAAGCCGTGCTTGATGATGAGCCCGCTCTCCGTGGCCACGTACCTGCCGCCGGGCAAGCGCCAGTTCGACATCGTGGTCTTCGACGAGGCCTCGCAGATCTGCACGGAGGACGGCGTCGGCGCGATGGCGCGCGGAGCGCAGGTCGTCGTGTGTGGCGACTCCAAGCAGCTCCCGCCGACGCGCTTCTTCGAGCGCCGTCTCGAGGACGACGACGACGCCCCCGAGGACGTCCTCGTCGACCTGCCGTCGATCCTCGACGAGTGCAAGGCCGGTCCGCTGCCCGAGATCCCGCTCATGTGGCACTACCGCAGCCGCGACGAGAGCCTCATCGACTTCAGCAACAGCCACTTCTACGAGGACTCGCTCGTCACGTTCCCGAACGCGGCGCGCGACGCCGCCGATCTCGGCATCTCGTTCGAGCACGTCGAAGACGGCGTGTACCACCCGGGCCCCCGAGGCTCGCGCAGCAACCCCGCGGAGGCGGCCGCCGTCGCCGACCGCGTGTTCGCCATCCTCGACGAGCGCCCCGACGACTCCATCGGTGTCGTCACGTTCAGCACGACGCAGCGCGACGAGGTCCTCGACGCGATCGACGCACGCCGCCGCGAGGGCGACCGTCACGCCGAGCGCTTCGACGGTGACGGCGTCGAGCCCGTGTTCGTGAAGAACCTCGAGGCCGTCCAGGGTGACGAGCGGGATGTGATCCTGTTCTCGATCGGCTACGGCAAGGACCCCGAGGGCGCCCTGCGACTCAACTTCGGCCCGCTCAACAAGGAGGGCGGCGACCGGCGGCTCAACGTCGCCGTCACGCGCGCCCGCAAGCAGGTCGTCGTCTACAGCTCGATCCTGCCCGAGGAGATCGACACGAGTCGCGCCAAGGGGCGCGGGGCCAGGCTGCTACGCGCCTATCTCGAGATCGCGCGGCGCGGCATGCAGGGCAGCGAGCCGGAGGGTGAGGCCGGGGAGGCCGCGCGCTCGGCACTCGTGCGCTCCGTCCACGCCGAGGTCGAGCGCTTGGGCTTCGAGGCCGACGCGCGCGTGGGCAGCAGTGCGTTCAAGGTCGACCTGGCTGTGCGCGATCCCGATCGCACCGGCCGCTACCTGCTCGCCGTGCTCGTGGACGGTCCGGCCTACGCAGACGCGGCCACCACGCGGGATCGCGAGCGGACGCGTCCCGAGGTGCTCGAGCGCCTCGGCTGGCGCGTGCACCGCATCTGGGCGCCGGACTGGGTGCGCGCCCAGGGGCGCGAGCTCGAGCGGCTGGCTTCGGCCGTCGACGAGGCGCGCGCCGGCGAGCCGCGGCCGGTCGCCGTCGAGGAGCAGGCGCCGCCCGAGGAGGCCGCGCCCCTCGAGGTCACCGACGAGAGCGACGGCGACGTGCCGCTGCCCGGTGTCGTCGACTACCGCGCCGTGAACCTGCGATTGCGGGGCCCGGCCGCCGAGTTCCACGTCGTTCCGATCGGCCGGCTGACGTCGGCTCTCGCCAAGGTCGTCGAGGTGGAGGGGCCCGTGCACGTGGACATCGCCGGGCGCCGACTCGCGACGGCGTGGGGCATCACGAGGGCCACGGGGAAGGTGCAGGCCCGTGTCGAGGAAGCGATCACGGCCCTCGTCGAGGATGCGAAGGGGGAGCGTCGCGGCGACTTCCTCTACTACCCCGGCTTCGAGGAAGCCGCCGTGCGGCGTCCCGCCGACGGCGTCCAGCGCGAGGTGGACGAGATCGCCCCCGAGGAGCTGCGCGCGTGCGTGCTGCTCGTCGTCGACGCGTACCTGGGGATCGCGCCCGAAGCGCTCGTGCGCGAGGTCGGCCGGGCCTTCGGCTACCAGCGGCTGGGCGAGCGCATCCAGGCGACGCTCGATCCCGTGGTCGAGCAGCTCGTCGTCGACGGCGTGCTGGTGCGCGAAGGCGAGCGCTTGCGCCGTGCGCCCAAGCCCGAGGATCAGAGCACGTAGCGCACGCTCTCGTCCGCAGCGAGGGCGTGGAAGGTCGAGACGCGGTGCTCCTCGTCGCGCACGAGGAGCGTCAGGTGGAAGCTCACGTAGCGGCCTGAGCTGCTGGCGCGCGACGGCTTGAGCTCGTGCCGGCTGTCGCCTGCGAGGCGCGCGACGAGCGCGCGGATCCGCTCCTCGGACGTGCCGACGATCCGGTAGCTCCAGTCGCAGGGGTACTCGATCTCGGGGCTCTGGCCTTCGAACATGGCGGGCGAATCGTACAGGGCCCTCGACGTTCGTGGTTCCATGTCGGGCGTGAACCGCAAGAGCGTCGAAGAACTCCTGGAAGGCGTACGTCGCGGCGACGTCGACGTCGCCGACGCCGCCACCCGGCTGGCCGGCGTGCTGCCCGGCATGCACGACCGCCACGGTCCCGTCGCGCATCTTGATCACCACCGCGCGCTGCGCTGCGGTTTCCCCGAGGTCGTGTTCGGCGAGGCGAAGACGCCCGGCGATCTCGTCGAGATCGCCCACGGCATCCTGGAGCGCAGCGAGAGCCTGCTCGTCACGCGGGTCGACGCCGAGCGCGTCGCGGCGCTGCAGTCCGCCCTGCCCGATGCGGAGCACCACGAGCGCGCGCGCGCGGTCACGGTGAGGCGCGGCGAGCGGACGGAGGGGCGCCGCGGCATCCTGATCGTCACTGCCGGTACGGGCGACGTGCCCGTGGCGGAGGAGGCGCGCGTCACGGCCGAGATGATGGGCCAGGCGCCCGAGGCCCTGCACGACGTGGGCGTCGCGGGCATCCACCGGGTCCTCGGCGAGAGCGAGCGGCTGCGGGAGGCGCGGGTCGTCGTCGTGGCCGCCGGCATGGAGGGCGCCCTGCCGAGCGTGGTGGGGGGGCTGGTCGGCGTGCCCGTGATCGCGGTGCCGACGAGCGTGGGCTACGGCCTCGCGCTGGACGGGCTCGCCCCGCTGCTCGGGATGATGAATGCCTGTGCGCCGAACGTCTGTGTCGTGAACATCGACAACGGGTTCGGGGCGGGTTACCTGGCGAGTCTGATCAACCGGCCGGAGGGCGGTTGATCGGGGTCACCTGCACTTGCACGTGCACTTGCACCTGCACTACGGCCTCCCCAGCAGCCTTCCCCGCCACGGCTCGGCGTTCGACGGCCGGACGCTGACGCCAGGCGCCCTCAGGCTTCGAGTGCAAGTGCAGGTGCAAGTGCAAG
>JASJDY010000262.1 GCA_030065025.1 Planctomycetota bacterium | reverse complement strand
GGGAACGGTGCGGGTGGCAAGCCCGTCAACCCGCGTCCCGACGTCGTCGCCGACACGCCCCAGGTGCCGCCCGCGCTCAGCGAAGAAGAAGGTGGTGCCCAGGTCCGCCTCAGCAAGGACGGCAAGGAGATCATCGTCACGTTCGCGCCGACCTTCGGCTGGTACTTCTACGGTCCCGACGACCAGACCGGCAGCATCCAGGTCAGCGTCGAGCCGGTGCCCACCGAGGGCGTCGAGTTCGGCGAGGTCACGCTCCCCCCTGGAGAGAAGATCACCTCGCTCATGCCGTACGAGGTGAAGGTGCCCTTCACCCGCGCCGACTCCGCGAAGGCGATCGAGCTCAAGGTCGTCTGGCAGGGGTGCAGCGAAGAGGGCACGTGCAACAACCCGCGGCGGGAGAGCTTCCGCATCACGTGGCCCGGCGGCGCCGACGAGCCCGCGCCCGCCAAGGAGCCGGATCAGCCGGTCGAGCAGGGCGAGGTGCTCTTCCCCGTCGTCGAGGACGATGAGATCGGCAGCGAGAGCGACAGCAGCGTCATCCAGCGCCTCATGCGCGACAGCCCGCTGCTCGGCTTCGGCTTCATCTTCATCATCGGTCTGGGCCTGGCGTTCACGCCCTGTGTGCTGCCGATCGTGCCCATCACCGTCAGCGTGATCACCGGCGGCAACGCGGACATCCCGAAGAAGCGGCTTACCGGCCTGCTCGGCACGTACGTCGGCGGACTCGCGCTCACCTTCGGTGCGATGGGTGTCATCGCGGCCCTCGCAGGTGGGGGCCTCGCGACGGCGTTCACCCTGCCGGCCGTGCAGTGGGGCATCGCGATCCTGTTCATCGCGCTGTCCTTCAGCATGATCGGCGTCTACGAGCTCCAGCCGCCCGCGTGGCTGATGAACCTCCAGGGCGGTGCCCAGAAGCGGCAGGGCTCGGTGCTCGGCGCGTTCCTGTTCGGCTGCCTCGGCGCTGTCATCGCCAGTCCGTGTGTGGCCCCGGTCGTCGCCGGCATGCTCATCGTGACGGCCAACACGGGCAGCATCCCGCTCGGCTTCTTCATGTTCTTCACGCTCGGCATCGGGATGGGCACCGTGTTCTTCTCGGCCGGCGCGCTCAACTTCCTCATGCGTCCCGGGCCCTGGATGATCTGGGTCCGCTACGTGTTCGGCATGCTGCTCTTCGGTGTGGCGCTCTACTACCTGAAGTCCGGCGGTCACATCTCCGAGGCTGCGCTCTGGGGCATGGGCGTCGGCGTCTCGGTACTCGCGATGCTCGGCGTCGCCTGGCACCTGCGGACCAAGGAAGGTGAGTCGGCCGGACCTGCGCGCATGCGCGGCATCAAGGTCGC
The DNA here is from genome assembly GCA_030065025.1 of Planctomycetota bacterium. Lineage (GTDB taxonomy): Bacteria > Planctomycetota > PLA2 > PLA2 > JAEUHO01 > JAHEIK01. The sequence goes on along the minus strand of JASJDY010000262.1, from coordinate 4,010 downwards.
CACCCTGTTCATGGCCTCCGTCGTCGCGGTCTTCTTCATCACGAAGAAGCCCGAGGGCCTGCTCGACTGGATCTATGTCGAGGACAGCGAGCACCTCGTTGCGCTCGTCGAGCAGGCCAAGTCCGAGGGCAAGCCTGCTGTCGTCGATTTCTGGGCCGAGTGGTGCTACTACTGCAAGGAGTACGACAAGCTGATCGCGGCTGAACCTGAGGTACGCGAGCGCTTCGAGCAGGTCATGCGCATCAAGGTCGATCTCACCGACGACGACCAGCGCTGGGACGTGCGTCATGCGGTGGGGCAGGAAGCTCCGCTGCAGCCGTTCCTGGTGTTCATCGACCGTCAGGGGCGCATCCGGCGCAAGGCCGACGTCGACAAGTTCCTGGATCCGGAGGAGATCGTGAAGCGTCTCGACCTGATCCTGAACAGCGAGCCGGTGGAGACGAGTAGCAGGTAATCCTGCACCTGCACCTGCACCTGCACCTGCACTTGCACCTGCACTTGCACCCGCACTCGAAGGCCGGAGCCCCGCCGCACGGTCGCGGGCTTGGGCGGCCAACCGCGCGCGCTCACGCGCTTGCTCAGGCCGCCCCTACGGCGTGCTGACGACGGCCGATCGAGGTCTCCTCCGCTCGCGCAACCGACCAACGCGCAGCTCATGACCGCGCACGTCGCTGGAGCATGCGGTTCGGGCGGGTATTCCGCCCTTCGACTCCGTCTCAGGGCTCAACCCGCCCCTACAGACGCCCCGCCGTGCGCGCGTCACTGGATGATCGTGGTCGTCGAAAGCCGAGCATCAGGTGGCGTTCGCCCGGCCCTGGGAACCTCGCGCTCTCGCTCGCACACGCGCTCGACCCTCGGTCGATCCACCAGTCGCGTCCGATCGGCGAGCGCGAGCGAGAGCGGGAGCGCGACCCTCAGGGCAGAACCACCGCCCGCTTCACCTCGTTCTCCTCGCACGCCAGATCGAGCGCGTGCTGGAGGTCCTTGCAGGGCAGGAAGCCCATCGGGCGCAGCAGGTCGCGCGACATCTCGCTGACCACGTAGACGGGGTGGTCCTTCGCGATCCGCCGCATGCTGTACGCCGTCAGGCCGTAGGGGTGGAAGTCACGCCGGAGCGCCGCCAGATGCCGCGGCAGCTTGCCGGCGCTGAACCACTGCAAGAGCGACGGATGCCCCGGTCCGTCCGGCGCACGGATCGCCCACACGATCGGCGCACCGGGCTTCACCCATGCGATGGAGCGCAGGAGCGCCTTGTGACCCTGGATGAGGTTGCTCGCCTGCGGGCCCTCGACACCGATGACCGCGAGGTCGTACGGCTCGGGCTCGGGCGGCTCGTACGTCGCGCGCCACGCGTCGATCGCCGCGGCGTGCGCTGCACCCACCTCGCCGGCCGCCGCCGCGCAGATGGAGCCCTCCATGTCGAGCACCACGTTGAGCAGCCACGTCTTGCCGAACGAGCGCGCCACGCGCAGCAGCGCCGCATGGAAGCTGTTGCCCTCGATGTTGCCCGCCGCACTACGGATCGATCCGTCGGGGCGCACGAGCGCGTCGAGCGTCAGGCGGTGCGCCGCGAGCACGGTCTCGCGCTGCGCCACGCCGGGCACCAGGGCCTTCGGGCCGCCGCCGAAGCCGGCGAGGTGGTGCGGACGCACCGAGCCCGTCAGCACGACGAGGTCCGCCTCGGCCACCATCTGGTGCACACGCACCTCGCCGAGCTCGGGATCCTCGCCGATGGTGACGTTGGACTCGGGCGTGGCCGGGGCCGACTGCACGGGCCGTAGCACCGTCAGCATCTCGCGGCCGATCATCTGCTCGACATAACGCCGCGGCGTGGCCGCGTGGATGCCGCGCGCGACGATGAGCTTCGTGCGCTCCGGGCCGACCCCGGCGCGCGCGAGACGCGAGAGCACGGGCAGCAGGTAGAGGTCGGCCGCGGCCTGACGCGTGCCGTCGGGGATCACGACGGCGACGGTCTCCGCGTCGGCGGCCGCTTCTTCCAACGGGAGCGCATCGTGCGGAGCGTCGATGGCGCGCGCGACCACGCCGAGCGGATCTGCGCCGCTCCCGCGTGCCTCGACGTCGATGACGCGGATCTCGACATCGGGCGGCAGTCGGACTTCGAGGTCCAGATCTCCGTAGCCGATGGTGGCCGCCGTCACGGCCGGAGATGCTACCTCCGCAGGCGCCAGGAGCGCTGCACGATGTTGTGGGGGTTCTTCTCACCCACGCGGGAGGTGTTGTGGCAGGCCCGGCAGCTGGCGCGTCCGGGGTGGATCGTCTCGACGTAGTCCAGCCACGCCCTGCCGACCGCGAAGTAGTGCCGGCGGTTCCCGTAGACGAGGTCGAAGACGACCATGTCCTCGAGGTCGGTGCGGCCCAGGTCGGGGCCGCGCTCGACGCCCTCGGCGGCGATGGCGGCGTAGCCGATCGCCGGCAGGTCCTCCGGCCGGTAGAGCTTGGCGACCGTACGCTTGCCCTCTTCCTCGCAGCGCCAGACGTTGAGGTGGCCGTCCTGCACGATCGGCAGCCGGCCGAGATGTTCGGTGTCGTCGCAGCCGCGCGGCGCGCTCGGGCTCATGCGAGCCGCGGCGATCGCCTCGATGACCTCCGGCGGCATGGCCTCGGCCTGCTCACCCCGGTCGCCGAGGACGCCCAGGCCCACCGCCACCAGGACGATGGCCGCAGCCGCGGCGATCCAGCGCCGGGGCGCGCGCGTCCGGTCGCGGCGGAGCGCGAAGCGCACGCGGCTCTCGAGGCCCTCGGGCAGTGCGTGGCCGAGCGTCGCACGATGGCGAGCGCCGGCCGCTGCGAGCCCTTCGAGCTCGCGGCGCCGACGCTCGAGTCGATCCACGTCCATGCGGCCCGCGGCGACGTCGGCGTCGCGGGCCTCCTGCGTATCCGGATCGAGCTCACCTTCCAGGTAGCGATCGACCTCGGCCGGATCGTCGAACCATGCAGTAGGGGTAGGGCTCGTTGTCATGGGCGCAATTCAGTCGCGAGGACCTTCTTCCGTACCCGCCGCCTCTCCACGGTCGGGCTCTGCCAGACGAACGAGGGCACGTCGGAGGTATTCCCTGCCCCGGTGCAGACGGCTCATGACGGTGCCGGCCGGAATGTTGAGGATCGCGCCGATCTCCTTGTACGCGAAGCCGTCGAGGTCACGCAGACGCACGGGGAGACGGAACGGATCGGGGATCTCGTTGACGGCGTCCTCGAGCGCACCCGGGGGCAGGGCGTCCCACGGCAGCGGCTCGGGCTCGGCCGGTACGTCGCCCGCACCGCGCGCCATCTCGACCAGCTCGTCCTGCGGGAGCGGCGTCGGTCGCAGACGCTCGCGACGGAAGCGGTCGATGTGCAGGCGGCGCAGGATGGTGAACAGCCACGCCTTGGCGTTCGTGCCCGGCTGGAACGACGCGAACGCGCGCTGCGCCTTCACGAAGGTGTCCTGCACCAGGTCCTCGGCGTCGTGGCTGCGGCGCGTCAGCGACAGGGCGAAGGCGTAGCAGTCGGGCAGGAACTCGAGGCACGTTCCTTCGAAGCTGTGCTCGCGCGCCTCCGCCATGCGGTCATCCTCACGGCGCCATCACGCCAAGGCAACCGCCGATCGCAGAGGGTGAGACCGTGTCATGACGCGGTAGCATGCATCGGTGGAGACCTTCATCTACGTCGACGGCACGATCACGCCTCCGGACGAGGCACGCGTGCCCGTGCTCGATCACGGCTTCCTCTTCGGCGACTCCGTGTACGAGGTGCTGTGGTGGCACCACGGCGCCCTCATCCAGGAGCGGGAGCATCTCGACCGCCTCGAGGCCTCGGCTCGCCGTCTCTACATGGATCTGCAGTTCTCGCGCGAGGAGCTCGTGGCTGCGATCGAGGAGACGCTCGTCGCCGCGGGCGCGCAGCCGACAGACGACGCGTACGTGCGCCTGATCGTCACGCGCGGCGCAGGCCCCCTCGGCCTCGACTTCACGCAGGTGCCGCGGCGCTCCGTGATCATCGTCGTCGCGCCG
>JASJDY010000261.1 GCA_030065025.1 Planctomycetota bacterium | reverse complement strand
GAGGACCACGGGCATGCGCCGACTGCGAGCCGGCATGAGCGGCTCAGGGGGTGAGCGTGTTCTCCATCCTCTCCGTTGCCGCCGGGAACGAGGGCGGCGGCGGCACGGCGCGCTCGAGCAGTGCCCGGAGCTGGGGGGCGTGCTGCCGCAGGAGCGCATCCGGGCGGCAGTCGTAGAGCGTGCGACCTTCGAGGTCGCGCGCGACGAAGCCAACGTGCACGCGGTGGTCCACGCGCACATGGAAGTCCTGGAGCCCTGCGTCCAGCAGCGCGTCGTAGACGGCGCGGCGATCGCGCTTCGCCGTGAAGACCTCGGCCGGCGCGTCGACGCTGGCGGGTGCGCGCCGAGCCCAGGCGATCAGCGCAGCGGGATAGCGCTCGGTTGCGGGCAGCTCCTTGAGGGCCATCGCCACGCGGCGCACGAAACGCTCGGCCAGGGCGTCCATCGCCCCCGACTCCACGCCGCCGATCTCCCGAGCCGCGGCCTGGGCCTCGGCCGTCTCGGCAGCGCGGCCGCGCGTGCGGCCGAGGTCGCGCGCTGCAGTCGTGAGCTCGTCGATGCGGTCCTGCGCCTCCAGCACGACCTGCCGGGCTTCGTTCGCAGCCTGGTCCGCGACGCGGCGGCTCGCGGCCTCGGCGTCCTCCACGACGATGCGCACCAGGGTCTCCAGCATGTGGGACTCGGACATGATCACGCGGGAGCTCCGTTCCCGGCGTGCGGTGCGCGCCGCTGTCGTGCGAACGGGTGGAAGGGCCGACTGAGACGGCGGCCGCCGAGTGCCAGGTCGTACGGCACGCCCATCGCCAGATGCGCCGGATCGGCGACGACGGCGAGCGCGGCGACGATCAGTGCCAGCACCCCGAGGGCGACGTCGAACGCGCCCGGCTCGATCCAGCCTGCGAGCACGAGCTGGAAGACGAGCACCGCCGCTCCGGCGACGGCGGTCAGCCGCAGCACGCCGACGAGGTCGAGACAGAGCCGGATGACGAAGCGCCGCGGCCCCGCGAGGAGCAGGATGCCGGCGGCAGCCAGCGGAGCCAGCGACCAGAGGACGTGGACCGCGAACGTGGGTCCGAGCGCGGCGGCCGCGAGACCCGCGACGACCGCGTAGTGCAGGGCGCCGACGAGCGCGGAGCGCGCCCGCGCCGCCCGCCCGCGGCTGCGCTCCGTCAGGGCGAGCGCGAGGCCCCACGCGGTCGCGAGGAGCGCCGCGGCGCCGAGGACGGCGCCCACGCCAGCGAAGGGCGCGGCCCAGCCCGGCAATCCGTCGAGCCAGCCCGCCAGGCCGGGCACGAGGGCCCAGTCCGTGCCGAACCAGACCTCGCCCGCCGGGCCGAACGCCCGGCCGCCGAGCACACCGACCGTGAGTGCCGCGAAGCCGCCGAGCTGTGCCAGCAGCGCCGTGTCACGCCGCGGCGAGCCCACGCCGGCGGCCGCGCCCAGGATGGCGCCCGCGAGCAGCAACAGGAGTCCGCCGACGACGTCGGCCCACACCAGCCCGACCGCAAGCGGTGCGACGAGCGCGAGGACGGCGGCCGGCGAGACGTCGCCGAAGCGCCCGGGCAAGAGTCCTTGCCACGCGGCGAACGGGACCGCAGCGACCTGGCGCGGCGTGCTGGGCTCGTCCTCGGCGTCGGCCAGCGGACGAACGACCACCGCCTCGCCGTGGGCAGCATGGAGCCGCTCGCGCAGCTGGGCGTCGTCCTCGGAGCGAACGTAGACGCGCGCGGCCGCGACATGCTCCGTGGCGGCGAGGTGGCGGCGGGCCTCGGTGCGGCCCTCGGCGTCGATCAGGGAGTCCAGCAGGAACCGACCACGCTCGCCGTGCTCGGCCACGGCGCGGGCGAGCGCCTCACGCGCGTCGGCCTCGGCACGTCTCGCCGAGGCGAGCTGCTCCTCGAGCAGGGGGCGCGCGGCGGCGGGCGTGCGGTCTCCGAGGTCGCCGGGGAGATGCGTGCCCTCCGCCCCCAGGGCGGCGGCGGCCTCGTCGGCGCCCACGGGCGGCTCGGAGAGCACGAGGACCTGGCCGCGCTGACCGTCACCCCGCGAGACCTCGGCGCCGAGACGACGCAGGCGTCGCTGCAGGCGACGCGCGTGACGGCTGCCCCGCGGCAGACGGTAGACGTAGGCCCGCGCACGGTCGGCGCCGCCGCGCTCCAGGATCTCGAGAGCGGCCGAGGCGGCGTCGAGCCGCTCCACCTCGGCCTCGCTGCGCCGCGATCCCTCGAGCGCCTCGCGCAAGGCGCGCGCGATGAGGACGGCCTCGTCCTTCAGCGTGAGCAGTTCGCGTTCGCCGACGCCGCCCGGCCCCAGCGTCCAGTCGGGCCGGCGCCTCTCGCCGATCACCCGCGGCGTCGGCGGCAGGATGCGCGCGACGCCCCGTAGCGAGCGCGACGCTTCGCTGCGGATGAGCTCGGCGTGCACCTCTTCGGGCGTGAGTGCCGGCCTGCCGATGCCGGGCTCGCCTTCGAGCTCGTGGAGCGCATCGGCGAGGTGACAGACGCCTGCGTCCTGCAGGGAGCCGAGCCAGGAGTCGAGGTCGGCGCGGGGGCCGAGCACCTCGTAGTGGTGGAAGGTGGCAACCACGTCACTGGCCCTCCCCGGACTCGTTCTGGTGGTCGGGGTCGGGTCCGCGCAGGAGCAGATCCAGGGCCTCCGCGACGGCGCGGGTGCTGGCCTCCTCCGCGTCGCGGATCCAGGTCTCGACGGCGCGGCGGGCCTCGCTGACCTTGTCCCGCTGCGCGGTCTCGACGTCGCGCAGCGCCTCGCGCTCGCCGTCGAGCACGGCTTGCTTGAGGGCCTCCTCGCCTTCCCGTCGGACGTTCGCAGCCTCGGCTTCCGCCTCGGCCCGGTGGGCGTCGGCGGCGGCACGTGCGTCAGCCGTCTTGTCCCGGGCCCAGGCCTCGACGGCGAGGAAGGCGGGCAGGGCGGAGCGGCCCGCGACGACGGGCGGCAGGCGAGGTTCGTCCATGGGGCGGAGGATAGGGCCGCACTCCGACGCAGGGATGTGGCGGATCCGGAGCGAAGGCGAGGTGCTCAGGGCGGTGAAGGCGTCTGGCGGATCGGAGGCCGCCTCGCCCTCGAATCGAACGCGAGGCCCAGAGGACGACGAGAGCATCCCAGCGAGGTCAATGCGTTCTCGCCCTCGAATCGAATGCGAGGCGCCGAGGACGGTGATTGCGGTGAGGCGGATCGAGCGCGCCCTCGCCTTCGTCTTCATGGCGAAGACAGTTGACCGTCTACTTGGATCCCCTCGCCTGCTTCTTCAACCAAGCCTGCATCGTCGCCACGATCTCCGGCTTCTTGCCGTAGACCGCGACGTCGAGCGCCTTCGCGAGCGCCGTCACCGTCGCGACGCGCTCGGCCAGCGGCTCGTCGCCCTCCTGCGCGTCCTCGAGCACCCAGCCGGCCTGCTCCTCGATGTCGGCGAGGCGCCGACCGATCAGCTGCGTCAGCGCCGTGTGCGGCTGCTTCACGTGGGCCTCGATGCCGGCGAGCGCGCGCAGCGCCTTCGTCCACGTCTCGTCGTCGATGGCCGCGTCGGCCTGACCGAGCGCGTTCTTCACCTGCGCGTAGGCCTCCACGGACACGGGCTTGCCGAGCTCCTTCTGGAGCGCCTTGACCTGCTTCTCGATCTTGCCGGCCACGAACTGGTCGGCCTCGGCGATGCGGATGGGCGCGCCGTGCGGCGGGACGAGCCACGAGTTGGGACAGAGCTCGATGAACGGGACCTGCACGAGCTCCTCGTCGCGGTCCGTCTCGATGTCGACGGCGGCATCCACGTGCTCGCGACACGTCATGCCGGGGTAGAGCGGGCACACGCGCGCCTTCTTGCCCTCGTAGTCCTTGCCCTCGATCGGATCGTGGCCCAGCTCGTTGTGGGCGATCAACACGATCAGGTGCTCGCTGGCGAACTTGATGAACTTCTTGTTGGTGAGTACCGACCGGTACTGCCGTACGCAGCGGCCTCAGAAGTCCTTGTGCCGGCTGACGAACACCGGCAGGTTGCGGATGCGGGCTTCCGTGAGCGCCGCGAGGTAGGTGCGCTTGTAGTCGAGATGCGCGCCCTTCGGGTGCTTCAGCTGCGGTCCTGAAGCCCCCTTCTTGGCGGGCGCCTTCTTGTCGTCCTTCGCGCTGCCCTTGGCGAAGGTGTCAGCGGCGACGGCCAACCCGAGGACGCAGACGACGACGGCGAGGAGGCGACGCATCAGCTGCCCTCGTCGCTCTTGGCCGCGTCGCCGTCGAGCTCGCCCGCCTTCGCGCGCTTGACCCAGTCCTTGATCTCCTCGACGACCGGCAGGTAGCCGCGCTTGAGTCGAGCGGCGACCTCGTTCTTGAGCTTGTTCGCCGCCTTGATCTTCGCGGCGACCTCGTCCTCACCATCCTGGATGGACGCGAGCTTCTCCTGCGCCGCCTTGTTCAGCCCGTCGACGCGCTTGTCGACCTCGGCGACCATGCCCTCGGGCAGCTTCTTGGTGTCCTTCTCGACCTTCTTGAGCGCCTTGAGCGCGTCCTTGAGCTTGTCGGCCCCGAGCGCCTCGTCGAACGTGGCGAACGTCTCGCTGTACTTCGTGTACTTCTTCCAGGTGAGGTGCTTGCCGATCTCCTTCTGCTTCTCGGCGACGAGATCCTCGATCTTGCCGGGCACCTGCTGCACGGCCGACTCCACCTGCGTCACGGTGCCGTCCGGGAACACGAGCCACGAGTTCGGCATGAGGTTGGTGGACTCGAGCTTCGGCAGCCCGTCCTCGGGGTTGCGGCACTCGCCCGGCAGGGCGCGGTGCTGCTCGCACGTCAGCCCCTTGTAGAGGGGGCAGCCGGGCGTCTTCTTGCCCTTGTCGTCCTCGATCTCCGTGGGGTGGCCCGTCTCCGTGTGCCCCACGACGACGACGATGTTCTCGTTGGCCCAGGCGACGAACTTCTTGTTCTCGAGCACCGACCGGTGCTGCGCAACGCAGCCGCCTCAGTTGTCCTTGTGGAAGGTGGCGAAGATGATCGCGTTGCGCATGCGCGCCTGCTGGACGGCCTCGGCCCAGGTCGGCACGTAGCGCAGGTGTGCCTCCTTCTTGCTCTTGGCGTGGGCGGTCGGGCCACCGGCGACGAGCGCGAAGAAGGCGCTCGCGGCGATGAGGCCCGCGGCCAGGGCGATGCAGCGGGATCGACGCATGCAGGAGTCTCCTCGGCCCGGTCTCGGGGGCCCCATGAAGGACGTCGGGAGGATACCCGGGGTTCGGTCGCGGGGGGCCCCCCCCGGGGCTGTGGCCCGTTGACCTGCCCCGGGGATTGCGCCAGCGCCCCACGGGGGGGCGGGGGTGGGCGCGGCGGGGCGCCCCCCGCCCCCCCCCCCCCCCCCC
>JASJDY010000260.1 GCA_030065025.1 Planctomycetota bacterium | reverse complement strand
CGGGATCCTCGGGACCCTCGAGACCGCGACTCTGCAGCAGCTTCACGATGTGCTCGGGCGAGCCCTTGACGAGGAGCAGGTCGTCCGGCTGCAGCGGCTCGTCCGGGAAGGGCGGCCACGTGGTCTCCTCGCCCCGTACGAGCTGGAGGAAGCGCATCTTCTTCAGCAGGTCGGGGAAGGCGGAGAGCGGTCGGCCCACGAGCTTGCTGTTGCGCGTGACGACGATCTCGGTGACGTACTGGCGCGTGGTCTCGGCGCTCAGGGGCATGACGAGACCGGTGCGGTTCGGCAGCAGCTTGTAGCCGATGAACACGAGGTAGAGCAGCGCCACGGCGCAGAACGCGAGGCCCATCGGAAGGATCTCGAGGAACCCGAAGCCCTCGTAGAAGACGTCGGTCTTCCCTGGCAGATGGGTCTGGCGCACGATGCCGTCGACGAGCAGCGTCGTCGTCGTGCCGACCAGGGTGAGGGTGCCGCCGGTGATCGACGCGTAGGACAGCGGCAGCAGCAGCCGCGAGGGGCTGACGCCCGAGTCCTGTCCGGCGGCGATCAGAAGTGGCAGCAGGAGCACCACGACGCCGGTGTTGTTCATGATGCCGCTCATCAGCATCACGACCGGCAGCAGCGCGATCATGAGGACGCGCGGGCCCTTGCCCGCCGCGCGCTCGACCAGCGTGCCGATGCCCTGGGCCGCGCCGGTTCTCTGGAGTGCCTCGGCGAGGATGAACATGCCGCCGACGACCAGGACCGTCGTGCTGCCGAATCCCTCGACGGCCATCTCGGGCGTGAGGACGCCGCCGAGCACGAGGAGTGAGACCGCGAGCACCGCCACGACGTCCAGGGAGACGGCGGGCACGATGGCGCCGGCGAGCACCATGAGGATCGCGCAGAGGGTGAGCAGCTCCCCGTTCACCGCTGCAAGCTACGTAGGGGAAGCCCGCGCTGCAACGGATGCGGTCCAGCCCGGATTCTGTAGGATCGGGCGGCCTCGCGGGAGGCCTGGGAGAGAGCATGCTCGCCAACTTCAGCTGGGTGCGTCCGGGGCAGGTCGCCGGCATGGCCCTGCCGTACGAGACCACCTGGCCCGAGCTGCGCGAACAGGGCGTAGGTGCCGTCCTCAGCCTCACGGAGCACCCGCCCATGGGCGATCCGGCGGGCGCCGGCCTGGAGAGCCTGCACGTGCCCCTGATCGACTTCGGGACCCCGTCCCTGGACGATCTCGATCGCTGCGTCACGTGGATGCGTGAGCAGGTCGAGGCGGGGCGGCCCGTCGTCGTCCACTGTTTCGCGGGGCTCGGCCGGACGGGCACGGTCATCGCGGCCTGGCTGACCGGCGAGGGCCTGGCCCCGGCCGAGGCGGTCGCCGAGATCCGAGCGCGGCGCCCGGGCTCCATCGAGACGCGTGGGCAGGTCGAGGCGGTGCACCGCTTCGCCGACCGGGGGGACGCATGAGCGAGATCCGGATCGTGTTCGCCGGCTCCGAGGGCCGGATGGGGCGTGCGCTGCTCCCGGGCCTGCACGCCGCCGAGGGCGTCGCGGTCGTGGGGGAGGCCGACGTGGGCGACGACCTCGCGCAGATGATCGCCGACACGCGGGCCGAGGTGGTCGTCGACTTCACGACGCCGGCCGCGGCGATGCCCAACGCGCGCACCGTCCTGGCGGCGGGCGCGCACGGCGTGATCGGGACGACCGGCTTCTCCGCCGCCGACCTCGACGCGCTCGAGGCCGAAGCCGAGGCTGCCGGCTGCGGCCTGCTGATCGCGCCCAACTTCTCCCTCGGGATGATCCTGCTCCAGCGCTTCAGCGAGGAGGCGGCGCGTCACTTCCCGCGCGTGGAGATCATCGAGACGCACCACGAGGGCAAGCTCGACGCCCCGTCCGGCACCGCGCTGCGTACCGCCGAGCGACTTGCCGCGGCTGGTGCCGAGAGTGGGCCCGCAAGCAACGACATCGCGCGCGGTGAGGACGTGTCCGGCGTGCGCGTGCACAGCCGCCGCCTGCCGGGCATCCAGGCGCAGCAAGACGTCCTGTTCGCCTCCGAGTCCGAGACGCTCACGTTGTCGCATCACGCTCTGTCGCGCAGTTGCTACCTTGCGGGCGTGCTCGCAGCCGTGCGCGGCATCCGTGGTCGTCGAGGCCTGCTTCGCGGACTCGAGCCCATCCTGTTCGGAGACGACGAAACCCGATGAGCGAGTCGCCGTTCCAGCTCCCGGATGCGCTTCGGCTGATCTACATCGTGGATCTCGAGGCCGCCCGCGACTGGCGCCGCCTCGACGCGGTGCTGGAGGCCGGAGCGACCTGCGTCTGGTTGCGCGCGCCCGGAGCCACCGGCGCCGAGCTCTACCGCGGTGCGCGCGACCTCGTCTGGCGCGCCGCCGAGCGTGGCGCCGCCCTCATCGTGGGCGACCGCGCCGACGTCGCGCTGGCCGTCGGAGCAGCCGGCGTGCAGCTCGGCTACCGCTCGCCGCCGGCGCGCAAGGTCCGTCCGTGGTTCTCCGGGTGGATCGGCGTCAGCTGCCACAGCGAGGCCGAGCTCCACAAGGCCCAGCGCGGCGGCGCCGACTACGTCGTGTTGTCGCCGCTCTTCGGTGTGCCTCAGAAGGGCGGGCCGCTCGGCACGGCGCTCTTCGAGCGCCTCGCGGCGACCGTCGACCTGCCGGTCGTGGCCCTGGGCGGAATCGACGTGGACAGCGCGCCGCGGGCGCGCGAGGCCGGCGCCTGTGGCGTGGCGGTGATCCGCGCACTACGGGATGCGCCGGATCCGTCCTCCGCCGCGCGCGGTCTCTCGGGCACCGTGACCCCGCGATGAACGCTGCATGAGACCGTCGCCGCGTGTCCGATTGCGTCGATCGGACTCGAACCCCAGGTCGCTGTTCCGTTGCCGTCCTCGCTGCACCGCCTGCTCTGGATCGCACTGATCGCGCCTTGGCTGGCGGGGTGTCACGTCACCATCCTGCCCGCGGAGAGCGCCCCGACGGCGCCGAGCGACGTGGAGTCCGGCGCGTACGCCACGGACCCGCGCTGGCGGGCCTTCGCCGCCGCGTGGCCGCAGCGGGTCGGCTCGGCGTTCGAGCGCCTCGAGGTCGTCACGGGGTTGACGTTCGAGGAAGGCGCGCGTCCGCGCGTGCGGTTGCGGCCGTTCGGCGATGAGCGTGTGCCGCACGAGGTGCGTGCCGAGATCGTCGAGGGCCGCCGGCGCGCGGTGGTCCACGTCAATGCCGAGCCGCTCTTGGGAGGCACGCGCGACGCCGACCGGGTGCTCCTGCGGGCGCTCGCCACCGCGGCGTTCCAGGACGCCGCCCGGCGTCACGGACCGGTGCCGCCGTGGATGGTCCACCTCGCCGCGACGGCCGCCGCGGGCGACCTCGACGCCCAGCTCGCTGCCAAGCACCGCCAGGCCTGGACCGGGGACGAGGCCGTGCGACGCGTGGATCCCGACGACCCCGCGGCGGCGGAGGCCACGGGGCTGGCCGCCCTCGTCCTGCTCGCCGAGCGGGCCCAGCCGGACGACGTGCGCCGCGTCCTGGGGTTCGTCGCCGACGGCGATCGGCCGGACGCAGTCATCGGGCGCCTCATCGGACAGCCCGGCGGTGGCTGGGTGCAGCCCGCTCGCATGCTGTATCGCGAGCGGCTGGCCGATCACGACGATGCGCCGTGGGAGCTACTCGCTCGCGCCAAGGAGGCCGTCGAGGAAGCCGGACGTGCGGGCCTGACCTCGGTCCTGCCCGAGTCGCTGCCCCAGGAGATCGAAGACGAGATCGCCGTCTTGCGTGCGCGTGCCGCCGCCGACGAAGGGGACTTCGAGCAGGCTCGCACCTTGCTCGCCTCCCTCGCCTCGGACGCACCCGCGCGCCTGCGCGATCCGGCTGCAGCCCTTGCCTTGCGCATCCGCACCGAGCTTCACAGCGGCGGCGACGCGGTGCTCGCGCGCCGCCTGGCGCGGCGGCTCGAGCGCGACTTCCCGCGCAGCCGCGCCCGTGCCCGGCTGCGGGAGAGACACCCCTTGCTCGGCATGGAGGAGGATCCCCAGCAGTGGCTCGCGCTGCTGCGTGAGCGCATCGAGCGCGACGGGGCCGATGCGCTCGACCTGCGCACGGTGGAGCGGTACGCGCGCATGCTCCTGCTCGATCATCGGGCCGGCGCCGCCGAGCGCTTCCTCGACCAGCTCGGGGAGCGGGCCCAGGCTCCCGAGCTCGAGGGACTTCGGGAAGCCGTTGCGGATGCGCAGTCCGATCCCACGGAAGCGGCGCTCACGCGCAGTGCAGAGCGCGTGCGCCAGTGGCTGGCCGACGAGGACGGGGTCACCGAGCAAGACGTGGTCGACGGCGGTCCCGCTGCCCGCGGTGCCCTGCTCGGCGTCATCGCGCGCGGGAGTGCCGAGCAACGCCCTGCGGCGGTGCGCGCGCTGGTCGGTGCAGTCGGCATGCTCGCTGCCATCGAGGCCATCCGTCCGCTGTGGAGCCTCGACACCGAGCGCATCGGCGGCGACCTGGAAGCGCTCGCGGCGGCGCTGCCCTTCCGCGCGCTCGAGCGGGCAGGCGACACCGAAGGACTCGAGCCGCCGGTCGCCACGGCACTGGAGCGCGCTTGGCAGGAGCTGACCCTCGAGATGCCGGCCGCGTGGCTGCGCGAGCACCCCGAGTTCCTGCGCTCGTTGCGCCACGAGGAGTTCGGCGTGCGGCGAGGTGCACTGGAGCTGCTCGGCGCGAGCGACACCGGCGTCATCACGCCCGCGCTCGTGGCGTACGGGATGCGTGACCGCGCCGCGCTGATGCGACAGGAGGCGGTGCGCCTTGCAGGGCAAGCCGGCTTCCGTGCGCTGGCGCGACGCGCCCTCGAGGATCGTGCCTGGTTGGTGCGTAAGGAGGCGGCCGGCGTCGTCGCGCGCCTCGAGGGCGAGGCGGCCATCGACGTGCTCGTCCCGCTGATGCGGCGTGACGAGGCGCTGGCCGTTCGCGCCGCGGCGGCCCAGGCCCTCCTTCGAGCGGCTCCTACGGAGGCTCGGGTCGTGGACGCCTTGTTGGCAGCTCAGGTGGCCGAGGAGCCGCGGCTGCGCGATGCGATTGCCACGCGTCTGGCCGCGCAGGAACCGCAGCCCGTGGTGCGCGGCATCATTCGCGGTTGGCAGCGAGCGCTGGCGCGGGACGCGCCGAGCCGCGGCTACCTGTTCCGAACGGCCCTCTTGTTCCAGCGACTCACCGACGTAGACCTCGGCTACTACCCGGGCGCGACGAAGGACGAGCTCCAGGCGATGCTCGGCAAGATGGAGTCGTGGTTGGCTTCCGCGCCCGCCGAGGACGTGCGTCGTCCGAAGCGCGGTGCGGATCGGCGACCGACGGGACGAGGGCGATGAACGA
>JASJDY010000259.1 GCA_030065025.1 Planctomycetota bacterium | reverse complement strand
GTGCGGTTGATGCAGACGAGGGCGTAGAGGTCCTTGCTCACCTGCAGGTCCTCGCCGCCGCACGCACCGCAGCGACGGACGCCCTTCTTCTCGAGCCACGTCCGGACGGCCTGGGCGTTCACCATGGTGTGTCTCCCTGGAACGCGATCGTACCGCCGATAGTCATTCGTTTGGTGTCGGCCAACATTTCGCCCAAAGCGTTCGGATCCGTCGGGCGGCTGACCGAAAGAGGGAGTGCCCGACGTACGTCATGACGAACAGTTCAGAGGGGGGCTGCATGGCACGCATCCTCATCGCCGAGGACGACCCGCAAGCTTGCGAGATGATGCGGCGGATCTGCCAATTCAAGGGGCACGAGGTCGAGGAGAGCCGCGACGCCGCACAAGCCCTGACGGCGTTCGACACCTTCCAGCCCGACCTCGTCATCACGGACCTCGCCATGCCGCTCGGCGGCGGACAGCGTCTCCTGCGCGAGCTCCGCGCCAAGGACGCCGGCGTGGACTGCCCCGTGATCGTCATCACCGGCTACGCGACGCTGCTCGGTGAGCGCGAGCGCGAAGATCTCAAGCCGCACGCCGTGCTCAAGAAGCCGGTGGACCTCGAAGGCATGCTCGCTGCGGTCGAAGAGGCGCTGGCCCTCTCGTCCAAGCAGGCGCCGGAAAACGGTCAGTCCACGTCCTGAGCCAGGTCGTCGCGCGACACCTTCGGGATGGGTCGCGGCCGACCGTGCTGGTCGATGGCCACCATGACGAACTCTGCAGTCGTGCAGTGGCGCAGCGTGCCCTCTTCCAGGCACTCGCCCCACGTGTCCACGCGGATCCGCATCGAGCTGGTGCCGATGTCGACGAGCTCCGCCTTCACGACGACCGCCTCGCTCTGCCAGATCGGCGCCTTGAAGTCGACTGAGTCGATGTGGGCCGTGACGACCGGTCCGCGCGCGACGCGCGTGGACACGATGCCGGCAGCCTCGTCCATGTAGCTCAGAGCCGTGCCGCCGAAGAGGCTGCCGTGGCGATTGGTGTGGCCGGGCAGCACGAGCCGGGTGATCCGCGCGGTCTTGTCCATGGTCCCCCTCCGGGCTGCGCCGCCCCTCTCGAGCGACCGAGGATATACAGGGGGGGCCCGCAAGCCGGTAGCCGGCCCCTCCCCAGGAGTACCCCATGTCCCAGCCGACCACGAGCCCGACCTTCCGCTCCCTTCTCGCCCTGCTGGGAGTGCTGGTCGTGGCCCTCGCCCTGCTGCTCGTCGCGGGCAACCACGCGACCTCGGAGGCCGCCCCCGACGGCAAGGTGGACATCGTCTACCTGTTCGTGACGGGCGAAGGGCCCTCGGCCAAGGCCTGGTTCAAGGACGCGCCCTCGACGGGGCTCGCTGTCCAGGACGCCCTGGATCGCTTCGCCAAGCAGGGCTATCACGCCAAGCTGATCACCGACGAGCTGCGCTCCACGGCCGACGCCGTCGCCTTCGTCATCCTGCTCGAGCGCAGTCACTGATCGGCGCGGTCAGGCCGTCCACGCGCGCCCCATGACGCCGATGGCGCGCGCGGACAGCAGCAGCATGTACAGACAAACGAAACGCAGCACGACCGCGACGAAGCCGTAGACGACCGGCCCCTCCTCCACCAACCCGTGGAGCGCGATCTCGGTCCCCAGCAGGGCCCACCAGCCGAGACTGCCCGCAATGCAGTGCAGCGGACGCGTGGCCATCCAGCGCAGCGCGTGCCACGGCCACTTCAGCAGCGGGTCCCGTAGCGCGGCGCCCAGCGCAACGACGGCCGCGTACATCGAGCCGAGCACGAGCAGCAGCACGCCGGGCGCCACGACCTCGAACACCCAGAGCAGCGTGCCGGGCAGCAGCGCGCCCGCGAAGAACAGCAGCGTGCGCCAGTAGAGCTTGAGGTCGTCCCAGTCGAAGGCGAGCGCCTCGCGCCAGCCGTGCGGCTCGTCGCGTCCCGCGGCCGACGTACCGACCACGTGGAACTGCGCGCGCAGCACGTAGACGAGCAGCAGGAGCTTCAGCATCCAGCCGGGAAAGCGCACGGCCTCGGAGAGCCCGAGCAGGTCGAGCAGGAACAGCACGACGACGCCCAGCACGATGAGCGTGGGCCCGGGCTTGCGCAGCGGGAAGCCGAATGCCTCCCCCGGCCAGCCGGCGGGTACGGGGATGCGCTCGACCGCCCCGCGCGGCCGGTCGCGCCCGCGTCGCTCGGCCACGGTGCGCGTGTCGACTTCAGGCTCCTCGACCTCGGGTACGGGCGGCAGGACGGGCTCGCGGCCGATCGCCGGGGGCGGCGCGGGCTCGCCGTTCTCCTGCTCGGGCTCGAGCTCGAAGGGGTCCTTGCCGTTGCTCACGACATCGAGTCTACGCCGTCAAGGCCTCTTCCGGATACTCCGTGAGGCGCACGGCGACCTTCCTCGACACGCCCGGCTCGTCCATCGTCACGCCGTAGAGCAGGTCGGCCGTCTCCATCGTCGCCTTGGCGTGCGTGATGATCACGAACTGGCAGCGATCGGTGAACTCGCGGATGAGGCCGATCAGCCGGCGCACGTTCGCTTCGTCGAGTGCCGCGTCGACCTCGTCGAGGATCGCGAACGGGCTCGGCTTCGCCTTGAACACGGCGAACAGGAGCGCCACGGCGGTGAGCGTGCGCTCGCCGCCGGACAGCAGCGAGATGGTGCGCTGCTCCTTGCCGGGCGGCCGCGCGATGATCTCGATGCCGGACTCCAGGACGTTCGACGCATCTTCGAGCATCACGTCGGCGCGGCCGCCGCCGAAGAGCCGGCGGAAGGTCTCGCGGAAGTTGTCGCGGATCTCGTGGAACGCCTTCTCGAAGCGCTCCGTGGAGATGTGGTCGAGTTCCTTGATCGACTGCTCGAGGTTGGCGGCGCCCTCGATGAGGTCCTTCTCCTGGTTCTGCAGGAACACGACGTGCTCCTCGACCTCCTGGAGCTCCTCGATCGCGTTGAGGTTCACGTTGCCGAGACCATCGAGCTTGCGGCGGAGCTCGCCGAGCTCGGCGTCCATGCCGTCGAGGTCGATCTCCTCGGTCGGCTCGCTCTCCTGAGCGACGGCGTCGAGATCGAGGTCGTGGTCCTGGCGCACCTGCTCGAGCAGCGCCTCGACGCGCGTGCGAAACTCGGAGTCGCGGACGCGGAAGCCCTCGAGCTCGGTGCGCAGCCGCTCGTGGAGCTGCTGCACGTCGCGGCGACGGGACTCCATGCTGCCCGCGCCGGTCTCGAGCTCCTCGAGGGCCGCCCGCGCCTCCACGAGGACGTCCCCCGCCGCCGAGCGGGCCTGCTCGCTGCGCCGGGCGAGCGCCTCGGCCTCGGTCGCGTCGACCTCGGCGGACGCGATGCGCTCGCGGAGCTCCTGCGCCTCGCGGCCGTAGGCAGCCGCGCGCTCCTCGAGACCGCCCATCTCGGCATTCGCGCGCTCGACGCGGCCGCGGGCGGCCTGGGCCTGGGAGCGCACCTCGGCCAGTGCGAGCCGCGCCTCCATGCGCCGCTCGGCCGCGGCCTTGCGCTCCTCCTCGATGGCGACGTAGCCGCGGCCCGCCTCCTCGGCCTTCGACTCGAGCGCCGAGCGCTCTTCCTCGAGGCCGGCGAGGCGCTCGGCGACCACGGCGGCCGAGGACGCGACCTCCGAGCGGAAGCCCTGCATCTCGGCGATCTCGCTGTCGAGCGTGACGAGGGCGTCGCGCACGTATGTGCGCTCCTTGTCGACGCGCTTGAGGGCCTCGCTCCGGCGGCTGTGATCGGCGGCGTGCTCGGCGATCTCGGCTCGGAGCCGGCGCACCTCCTCCTCGCTCTCGCGCACGGCCTGCTCGGCGTCGGTCGCGTCGGTGCGGGCCTGTTCGACGGCGGCGTCGAGACCGCGCAGCTCCTGCTCGAGGCGGCGGCGCTCGGTCGTGCGCTCTACGAGGCCGAGCGAGACGGCGTCGCGGCCCCCGAGCAGCGCGCCGGAGGACGTCACGCGGTCGCCCTCGGGCGTCACGGCGTTCATGCCCCGCTCGCGGAACTCCTGCACACCGGCGACGAGATCCGGCACCAGCACGGTGCCCGAGACGACGGAGCGCACGAGCACCTCGATGCGCTCGTCGCAGCCGAGCGGGCCGAGCGGCGTGCCGGACTGGACGTCCGGGCGCACCATGTCGAGGCAGAGCAGCCGGGCCCGGTCCCCCGCGCCCTGGTCGCGCAGCCACTCGATCCAGCGGATGGCGTCACGGTGCGTGCGCACCACGAGCGCGCCCGCGGCGTGGCCGAGCAGCTTGTCGATCTTCGAGGCGTTCGACGCCTCGGGCTGGATGAGGTCCGCGAGCAGACCGACGACGCCGTCGCGGCAGCCGTCCTCGTCCGGCGCCGTATCGCGCACGGCCTCGAGGATGCGCTGCGCGCCCGCGTCGACGCCTTCCTGGGAGGCGGCGAGGCGGTTCAGGACCTCGAGGCGCGCGGCCTTCGTCGCGCGCTCCTCGCTCACGGCCTGGCGCCGCTGGCCGGCGGCCTCCGCCGCGTCGACCCGACTCGCGCGCCGCTCTTCCGCGGCCTCGAGGGCCTCGGCACGAGCGCGCCCCTCCTGTTCCAGGCTGGCGGCGAGCGCGTAGAGCTCGCGCGCCTCGCCCTCGATGCGCTCACGACGACCGTCGAGGTCGGCGTGCTGGTCGGCGAGCCGCGCGAGGCGCTCCTCGGACTGGCGCAGCTCCGTGCGGCGCTCAGCCTCCTCGTTGCGTGCGTCGCCGATGCGGCCGAGTGCGACGAGCGCGTCGCGCTTGGCGCCGTCGTGGGCGTCGCGGATCTTCGCTGCCTGGTCCTCGAGGCCGTGCAGCTCGCGCTCGACCTCGGCCACGCGATCCTCGTGCCCCTGCGCGAGACCGTCGGCCGTGCGCGCCTCCTCCTCGAGGCCGGAGACCTCGCTGCGGATGCGGTCGATCTGGACGCGGGCCTCGTCGGCCTTGCGCGTCGCGTCGTCGATGCGGAGCTTGAGGTCCTCGATGCTGCGCTCGGCGTACTCGACGCGGTCGCGGGCGGCGCGGGCGTCGGAGAGCGCCTGCGTGATCTGGGTCTCGACGTCGTGGACGCGCTCGCGGGCGGTCTCGCGCTTCGCCTCGATGTCGCGGGCCTCGCGCTCGAGGCCGGCGAGCTCCTCGGCCGCTGCCGTCTCGCGCTCGAGGACGTCGTTCATCTCGGCCTGCAGGCCGTCGCGCTCGGTGCTGATCGAGCGGTAGCGGACGACGGCGCGCAGGACGCGCTTCTTGGCAAGCTCCTCGCGTAGCGCCTGGTAGCGGCGCGCACGCGCGGCCTGGTTC
>JASJDY010000258.1 GCA_030065025.1 Planctomycetota bacterium | reverse complement strand
CACCAACGCGACGCCGCTGCAGCGCGGGAACGTGAGTCCCTCCATCGACTCCGTGCGGACCTCGATCGGCAGCCCGTGCGCGCTCTCGCGCAGCGCCTGCATGCGCTCCTCGCTGTGGTCGATGGCGAGCACCTGCCGCTCCGGCGCGTCTTCGACGAGCACATGCGTGAGCAGCCCGGCGCCTGCACCGAGATCGGCGATGATGCCCCGCCGCGGCATGTGTGCAGCCAGCTTCTCGAAGCCGCCGTGATGGAGACGCAGGGAGCGGTAGAAGCGCGTGCGCACGCCGCCGCCCCGATAGCGCTCGAGGATCGCCTCCCGGCTGCGGACGCCCGGGCGCTGACGCCCGAGCAGCAGCACGCAGAAGATGACACAGGCCAGCATGAGGCAGCCCGCCTGGCCGATGGGCTCGAGGACCTTGGCGTGCGCCACGTAGAAGAGGGCGGTGCCCAGGAACAACACGATCACGGGTCTGGCGAACCAGTCCCGCCGCGCCACCAGCACCAGCGCGGGCGCGGCCATCAGGTAGTGCGTCGGCCACGTGTAGCGCGTCATCAGCACGGGCAGCAGCACGACGAGCGCGTACATCAGCGGGTAGGCGTCCCGTGCCGGATCCCGCAGGAACATGGAGGCCAGCAGGCACACGAGGGCGACGAGGCCCCAGGTGGTGATCCCCGCCGCCGTGTCGACACCCTTCAGCGCGTCGGCGTGGAGCAGCGGCCGCTCCTTCTCGAAGGACACGCCCTGGGCCCAGCCAGTCCATGTGCCGTACACACGCCGCGGCGCCTGGTTCTTGAAGCGCCACTCGTTGATCTTGTAGTCCTCGTCGAGGTCGACGTTCTCGCTGTAGACCTGCTTGGTGACCTGGACCCAGCGGTCCCCCACGTCCCCGGCGCGCTCCACCCCGAGCCAGAGGACCGGCACGATGACGAAGCCGAGCAGCAGCCCGCCCGCGAGTCCACCGCCGAAGCGCAGCGGAGGTTGGATGCCCTTGCGCGTGAATGCGCCGGCCAACAGACCGATGCCGACCGCATAGGCCGGCAGCAGCGGCGTGAGGCGCAGGGCACCGCCGAACCCCAGCAGGAAGCCGGCCCACCCGTGACGCCGCCCGAGCAGCAGCGCGAGCGCCGCGACCTGTAGGAACAGCAGGATGTGGGTCACTTGCCCACGCTGGAAGCCCTGATGCGCGAACCCCAGGCAGACGATCCCCGCGACGATCACGGGTAGCCAGCGTCCGCCCGCGAGTCTTCGCAGCAGGAACGCCGAGCCGATGAGGGCCAGCATCGAGAGGACGTAGAAGACGAGCGCGGCGTTCTGGGGCTCCCAGTCCGCCACGGGCTGCAGCAGCACGGCGAGCAGCGGCGGATACACGTAGCGGTAGCCGCGCGGGTTGCGGGCCTCGTACGGATCCTCGCCGGCGCGTAGCGCCTGGGCGGCGGCCTGGTAGACGGTGAAGTCGGTGCGGTGGCGCTTGAGCCCCCGGTCGACTCGGGCCCTCTGGCGCACGTCGGCGACGAAGTACCCGCCGGCGATCACCGCCACCGTCAGCGCGATCCAGACCCTCCGATTCACGGTCCTGTTGTCGCTGAGGAGAGGCCCGAAGGCCAGAAGCGCGTGTCGTTCAGCGGGGCGTCACCAGAGAGGCCGTGCGCCTGGCGCCCGAGCGGCGCAGCTGGAGGTCGTAGATCCGCCCCGGGCGCGTGGCCGAGAACGCGAGGATGACGTCGAGGTCGCTGCGGACCTTGCGCCCGTCGATGCTGGCGAGGATGTCGCCCGCCAGGATGCCTGCCCGCTGGGCGGCGCTGCCCGAGGCGACGCGCGTGACCTGCACGTAGCCGTCCGCGACGCGCACGGACATGCCGAAGTCCTCGGCCATGAGCGGGGCGGTCTTGGTGGCGGAGCCTCGGCCTCCCGCGACCGTGGGCGGCGGCAGCTTCCCGCCGCTCGAGGCGGGCTTCTTGATCGACGACGTGACGCGGGGTCGCTTCGGCTTCGGCTGCTCGGGCAGCGGCTTGGCGGCGGGCGCGCCGCCGAGCGCTCGGTGCAGCAGACGTTTGACCTGGTCGCCGGGAATGGCGAACGCGATGCCGTCGCTGCTCGGCATGAGCGAGACGATCACGCCGATGAGCTCGCCATCCAGGTTGAGGAGCGCGCCGCCGGAGTTGCCGTTGTTGATGGAGGCGTCCGTCTGGATGAGGTTGCGCAGCGAAGCACCGCCGGCCAGCTTCGCGTCCCGGCCGAGCGCCGAGACGACGCCGACGGTGATCGTGTCACCGAGCCCGCGCGGGTTGCCGATGGCGATCGCGGCCTCGCCGAGCATGACGCTGCGCGTGGAGGCGATCGACACGTACGGGAACGGCTGAGCGCGCTGGATGCGCAGGAGCGCGAGGTCGTTCTGCGGCAGGTTGGCGACGACCTTGGCCCGGTAGCGGCCGGCATCCCCCCACAGCTCGACGACGACGCCCGAACCGCCGCGGATGACGTGCGAGTTGGTGATGACGTAGCCGGCAGGATGGACGATCACGCCGGAGCCGGCGCTGCGGATGAGCACGTTCCGGCGGCGGCGCTGCTGGGCGTAGATGCTGACGACGGCGGGCGCGGCGTGGCGCACGGCCTCGACGACCGGCGTGCGCCGGCGATCGGGTGTGCTCCGTGAGGCGCGAGCGCGCCCCATCTCGAAGGCGCCGACGGCCAGCACGCTGGCCGCGACGAAGACGTTCAAGACACGCAGCGATCCGGATCCGAACAACGCACGACGCATGGGGCCCCCAGAGGAACAGCCGGTCCTCTAGGAGATCGGTTGCGCGTGAGGGTCACGCCACCACGGTCGGTGGTCCCGGTTCGCGGCCTTTGCTCGCGCTCGCCCTCACGCTCGCGCTCGACCCTCGGCGCTGCACGGCAAGGCGTCCGAATGGCGAGCGAGAGCGAGAGCGAGAGCGCGAGGCCTCAGCTCAGGCGATCAAACCAAGGCATGGCCTTGAAAATCTCGACGATGAGCGGTGCGAACACCAGCGAGATCACGGCCATCAGCTTCAGCAGGATGTTGATCGAGGGACCCGACGTGTCCTTGAAGGGATCGCCGACCGTGTCGCCCACGACCGCCGCCTTGTGACGCTCGGTGCCCTTGCCGCCCGTCTTCTCGACGTGCTTCTTGGCGTTGTCCCAAGCGCCGCCGGCGTTGGCCAGCATGATGGCGAGCGGCACGCCCGCGACGAGCGAGCCGGCCAGCAGGCCGCCCAGCGCGTTCGGACCGAGCAGGCTGCCCACGGCGATCGGGATGAGGATCGCGAGGAGGCCGGGCTTCACCATCTCCTTGAGCGCGCCCTGCGTCGTGATGTCCACGCACTTGGCGGAGTCGGCCTTGACGCCCTCCTTGCCCTCACGCAGACCGGGGATCTCGCGGAACTGGCGCTGCACCTCGTGGATGACGGCCTGGGCCGCGCGGCCCACGGCATTCATCGTGTCGGCCGTGAAGA
This sequence comes from Planctomycetota bacterium, assembly GCA_030065025.1. Classification (GTDB taxonomy): domain Bacteria; phylum Planctomycetota; class PLA2; order PLA2; family JAEUHO01; genus JAHEIK01. The sequence continues at coordinate 1,836 of JASJDY010000258.1, read as the reverse complement.
GGAACGGCACCACGCCGCCGATGAACAGGCCGGCGAGCACGATCGGGTTGCCGGCGTTCAGCGACAGCGTCCAGCCGAGATCGCCGAGCGCCGTGCCGTAGGCGACGAACAGCGCGAGCGCCGTGAGCGCCGCGGAGCCGATGGCGAAACCCTTGGCGATGGCCGCGGTCGTGTTGCCGGCGGCGTCGAGTGCGTCGGTGCGCTCGCGCACCTCGGGCGGCAGGTGCGCGCCCTCGGCGATGCCGCCCGCGTTGTCGGCGATCGGGCCGTAGGCGTCGACGCCGACGGTGATGCCCAGCGTGCCGAGCATGCCGACCGCGCAGAGCGTGATGCCGAACATGCCGCCGAGCAGGTACCCGGCGACGACCGCGACACAGATGATCAGCAGCGGGAACACGGCCGACTTGAAGCCCAGCGCGAGACCACCAATGATGTTCGTGGCGTAGTTGTCGCTCTGCTCGGCGAGGTCCTCGACGGTCTTGCCGGATGTGTAGTGCTCGGCCGTGAAGCCGATGCCCAGGCCGCAGCCGAGGCCGATGACCATGGCGATGGCCCAGCTCATGGCGTCGGCGCCCTGGATGCCGCTGAACAGCGAGCCGGCGAGCACGAAGACGAGCACGACGAAGAGCGCGGCCGAGACGATCGTGCCCTTGCGGAGCGCTGCCTGCGGGTCGCCGCCTTCCTTCACGCGCACGGCGAAGACGCCGGCGATCGACGCGATGACGCCGGCCGCGACGCTGGCGAAGATGAAGCCGACCGCGGCCTCGGCGGCCGCACCGTCGAAGGCGGCGAGGCCGAGGATGATGGCGCCGAGCAGCGCGCCGACGAAGCTCTCGAAGAGGTCGGCGCCCATGCCGGCCACGTCGCCGACGTTGTCGCCCACGTTGTCCGCGACGACGGCGGGGTTGCGCGGGTCGTCCTCGGGCAGGCCGGCCTCGACCTTGCCGACGAGGTCGGCGCCGACGTCGGCGGCCTTCGTGTAGATGCCGCCGCCGACACGAGCGAAGAGCGCGATCGAAGAGGCGCCCATGGAGAAGCCCGCCATGACGACGGACGCCTCGCGGACGCCGCCGGTCATGCCGGTGAAGAGGTAGAAGAGGCCCGTCAGGCCGATCACGCCGATCGACATCACGAGCATACCCATGACGACGCCGCCCGGGAACGCGACGTTGAGTGCGTCGTTGAAGCTGCGGGTGGCGGCCTGCGTCGTGCGCGCGTTGGCCGCGGTGGCGATCTTCATGCCGCCGAAGCCGCAGAGCGAGGAGCACAGGGCGCCGACGACGAAGGCGATGGCCGACTTCCAACCGAGGCCCTCGATGTCGCCGGACAGGGCGACTGCCAGGACCAGGGCGACCGCGAGGACGAAGATCGAGAGCACCTTGTACTCGCGCTTCAGGAACGTCATCGCGCCGACGGCGATGTTGTCCTGGATCTCGATCATCTCGGGATTGCCGCGGTCCTTGCTGGTGACCTTCTTCGCGGTGATGAACGCGAAGACCAGGCCCACGGCGCCTGCAACGAGGGCGTAGATCGCCTCCTGGGGAAGCTGCATCGGGATCCTCCTGATCGGCTTCCGCGGCGCCAATGCCGCGGATCCCTGTCCGAGCCCCGGAGTGTAGGGGGAGCCGGCTCAGACCCCGAAACCATCCCCGGGAGGCCCTGCGTGCCGGTGCCGGTGCCTCTGCCAGTGCCCGCCCGTGGCCCGCCGCACGGGCGGGCACGGTCACGGTCAGGGGCACGGATTGCCGGTGGATCCGTAGGGGCGGCCGGAGGCACGCCGCAGGCGTGACGAACGCCCGCCCGTCGCGTGGCCGTGGCCGTGGCCGTGGCCGTGGA
>JASJDY010000061.1 GCA_030065025.1 Planctomycetota bacterium | reverse complement strand
CAATCTCGTCGCGGGCGTGCTTCACGAGCCGCGCGTCCTGTTGCTCGACGAGCCCACGGTGGGCGTCGACCCCGACGCGCGACTGCGGCTCCACGCGCTGCTCGAGCAGCTGCGCGACGACGGCATGGCCGTGCTGCTGACGACCCACGATCTCGACGAGGCCGCGCGCCTGAGCGACACCATCGGCTTCATCGTCGATGGCCGCCTACGCGCCGAGGGAACGCTGGACAAGCTGGTCGAGCGCACGCTCGGCGGCGCGCAGCATCTCGAAGTGGTGCTGCACGCCGCGCCTGAACCCGACGCCGCGGCGCGGCTCGAGGCACTCGGCCTGCGCGCGAGCCAGGATCCCGCACGGTGGCTCGGCCTCCGCGAGGCCGGCATGGGCACGCTCGGCGAGATCGAGCGCGCGCTCGGCGAGATCGGGCTCCACGCGCGCCGCGTGACGTTGATCGAGCCGGGGCTCCGGGAGGTCTTCCTCCACGTCACGGGACGGGAGCTCGAGCGATGACCGGCGCCGTCCTCCGCACGCTGTTCCTCGAGCTCAAGCGCGACCGCGGTGCGCTCGTGATGGCGTTCATCCTGCCCGTCGTCTTCTTCCTCGTCTTCGCGTACATCTTCGCCGGGACGAGCGGCAGCGACCTGCGCATCCGTCTCGCCGTCACCGACGGCGTCGGCGACACGGACGCGCGCGCCTTGCTCGACGCCCTCGCCGCGGATGACGGCATCGAGCTCGTCGGCGGGGAATCCGACGCGGGCGCGACCCGCGAGCGCGTACGCAAGGGCAGCGCCGACGCGGGGCTGATCGTCCGAGGCAGCCTGCGCACGCCCGGAGCCGAGCCGCCGCTGCTGATCCTCTTCGATCCCGCCCGCGGCGTGGCGGCTTCGATGCTCGCCGGTCGCGTGCAGCGCGCGTACGTGCAGGCCCTGCCTGACGCGGCGCTCGGCGGCGTGATCGCCATGCTCGACGCGCGCTTCCTCAAGCTCGATGACGCCCAGCGCTCACGCCTCGAGATCGGTCTGCGTGCCCTGCGCGATGGTGCCGCGCCCGAAGAACGCGACCTCTTCGGCGCGCTCTACCGGCAGGAGGCCGTCGCCGGCGAGCCGCGCAGCACGAACTCCATCGCCTACTACGCCGGAGCCGTCGCGATCCTCTTCGTGCTGTTCTCCGCCGTGCACGGCGCGATCACGCTGCTCGCGGATCGCGACGCGGGCATCATCGACCGCGTGCTGGCCGGACCGGCCGGCACTCGCGTGCTCGTCAACGCGCGCTTCTTGTTCCTCGCCGCGATGGGCTTCGTGCAGATCCTCGTCATCTATGTGGTGGCCTGGCTGGGCTACGGCGTGGACCTGCCCGGGCATGCGCTCGGCTGGGCGGTCACGACCGCGGCGGTCGCGCTCTGCGCATCCGGCCTGGCGCTGGCACTCGTGACTGCGTGCGGTAGCCAGCGGCAGGCGCAGACGGTGGCCAACGTCGCGATCCTCATCCTCTCGGCCGTGGGCGGGAGCATGGTGCCGCGGTTCTTCATGCCGCCGTTGCTGCAGGACCTGGGCTGGCTGACCCCCAACACGTGGGGGCTCGAGGCCTACACCGGCGTGTTCTGGCGTGGCGACTCCGCGGGCGAGCTCGTGCTGCCGTTGGCGTTGCTCGTCGCGGCGGGGCTGGCCGGCTGGCTCGGCGCACGGGCCCTCGCGCGGCGCTGGGAAGTCGTCTGAGCAGCGCGCTCGTTCGCGGCGAGGCGCGCGCGCAGCTTCTCCGGATCACCCGCGAAGATGAAGCCGAACGAGACGGCGCCGTGCTTCGTCGTGGTGCGGTGATGCAGCAGGTGCGCGCGCACGACACGGTGCAGGTAGCCACGCTTGGGCACGAACGGCAGCTTCACGCGCCGGTGCACGAGCATGTCGTGGAAGAAGAAGTACAGCGCGCCGTAGGCCGTCATGCCCAGGCCGATCGCAAGCAGCGCCGGCTGGCCTCGGACCCCGAACCAGATCAGGATCATGGAGGGGATCGCGAAGAAGAGCCCGAACGCGTCGTTGAGCTCGAACCTGCCCTCACGGCGACGGTGATGCGACTCGTGCACGAACCACAGCGGTCCGTGCATGAGGTAGCGGTGCATCAGCCACGCGATGCCTTCCATCGCGAGGACGGAAGCCAGGAAGATGGCGACGTAGAGCATCATCGGGGCGACACCCTACCGCGGGTCGGAGCCGCCGTCTCGACATCCGTCTTGCGGATGCCCTGCTCGAACGAGCGGATGGCGCGGACGTTCCCGCCCCAGAAGAAGGAGGGCGCCAGCGCCAGCACCAGGGTCAGCCTCCGTGCATCCACCACGGTTGCCCGCCAGCGCATCGGGAAGCCCTCGGCCGTGCCGGTGCCCTCGGCCACGTACGCCGGGTAGCCGGCGAGGGTGGTGGGCTGGGCGGGCTTCGTGATGCGCACGCGGCCGAGCGGAACGGAGAGCTCATCCGCCAGCCCGTCGACCGCCGCCTGCAACGTGCTCGCGCGCGGCTCGACGAGGACCACGGACGGAACGCGCATCGAGCCCTCGTAGACGAGCGCGAGATCACGTCGCTTCACCCGCCACCTGCGCGGATTCGTCACCACGAGCCCGGCGCGCGCCGCGTCGAAGGGCTCGCGCTTGCTTGTAGGGGCAGCGGCGGCCGGCGTCTCGACCTGCGGCTCGGCGGGCGTCGACTGCGGCTTGACCGGCGCCGTGGGCGGCGCGGGAGACGCGGGCGGCGCCTCCTCACCGGCGGGTTGCGGCGGGGGCTGCCGGGACGGCGTCGCGCACGCGGAGAGCGTGAACGCGAGGAGAACCGCGAGCAGCACGCGATCAACGCAGGCGCACATCGGCGTACTCCAGCTGGGCGCGCGGCACGATCGGCCGGAAGCGCTTGGTGAGACGGCGCGGCGCCTCGCTTCCCGCGCGCAGGAGAGCGCGGAGCCCGATGCCGACCTTCTGGCCGCGGCGCACGAAGGCGCGGCCCTCGATGCGCTCGACGCCGCGCTGCTCGATCACACGCCCGATCGCGGCGTAGCCGCGGCGCGCTACACCGATGGCGAGGGCCGAGCGCCAGTCGAGTGCGCGCAGGCCCACGTCGGCGGCGGTGTAGTACTTCTCGGCGAGATCGAGCAGAGCCTGGCGCGCGCGGCCTGCGGCGACGCGTGCCTCTTCCGGGAAGCGGTCACCGAAGGCCTGCGTGATGCGGTCGTCTGCGTCGGAGCCGAGCAGCTCGCGCGGTAGGTAGCAGCGCTTGCGCTCGTGATCCTCCGCGACGTCGCGGCAGATGTTGGTGAGCTGCATCGCCATGCCGAGATGCGCAGCCGCGGGCAGGGCGCGCTCGTCGCGTACGCCGAGCACGTGGGCCATCATCAGGCCGACCGTGCCCGCGACCCGGTAGCAGTAGACGAGCAGGTCCTCGACCGTGTCGTAGCGCACGTCCTCGGCGTCCATCACCATGCCGAGCAGCAACTCGTCGCAGTAGATGCGGCGGATCCCGCGCTCACGGACCACGGCCTGGAATGCGCCGAGCACCGGGTGCTCGAGGTCTTCTTCCCCGAAGACCGTGTCGAGCTCGGAGCGTAGGCGAGTCAGCGCCGCGGGGTGCTCCGCGCGCGGGACCAGGTCGATCGCGTCGTCGGCGCGGCGGCACCAGGCGTAGACCGCCGCCGCGTGGTCCGCGGTCTCCGCACTGAGGAAGCGTGCGGCGAGAGAGAACGTGCGCGCGTGCTTCTGCAGCACGGCGTGGCACGCCTCGCGCTGGCGCGGCGTCAGGCTCACGCAGGCAGTTCCTCACGGACGGGCGGCGTCTGCTCCGTGCGCGGCGGAGGGGGCAGATCCAGGTCGTTCATGATGCAGCGCACGGTCGCCTTGGCCGTGTTCACCACCCCGGGCACGCCGGCGCCGGGATGCGTGCCCGCGCCCACGATGTAGAGGCCGGGGATGCGGTCGTCCTTGTTGTGCGGCCGGAACCACGCGCTCTGCGTCAGCTTGGGCGCCACTGAGAACGCCGAGCCCTGGTACGCGGCCAGCTCGCTCTCGAAGTCGAGCGGCGTGAAGGCGCGCTGCGTGATGACGTGCTTGCGCAGATCGGGCAGCGTGCGCTCCATCGAGGCCAGGAGCTTGTCCGCGTACTCGGGCGCGAACGACTCCCAGTCCACCTTGGCCTTGCCGAGGTGAGGCACGGGGCTCAGCACGTAGAAGGCCTCGCAGCCGGGCGGCGCGAGCGAGGGATCGCTGCGGGTGGGGGCGTGGAGGTAGAGGCTGAAGTCCTCGGGCACCTCGTTGCCGTGGAAGACGTCGCGCAAGAGGCCCTTGTAGCGCGGGCCGAACAGCACGGTGTGGTGGGCCACGTCCTCGTACGTGCGGTCGGTGCCGAAGTAGAGGACGAAGAGCGACATCGACCAGTCCATGCGCTCGAGCTTGCGGACCATCGGGGCAGCGCGCGACTCGCTCTGGTAGAGCTTCGCGTAGGTGGTGTGCACGTCGGCGTTGCTGACCAGGAGGTCGAAGGCCTCCGCCTCGTGCTCGTCGGTCGTGACGCGGTGCACCGCGCCCGTGCCGCCGTTGACGTCCTCGACGTCGACGCGACGCACGGGGCTGGACAGACGCAGTTCGCCACCGGTGTCCTCGAACAGACGCACGAGGGCGCGCACGAGTGCGCCGGTGCCGCCGCGCGGGAAGAACACGCCCCAATTGCGCTCGAGGTAGTGGATCAGCGTGTAGATCGAGCTGGTCTCGAACGGGTTGCCACCGACGAGGAGTGCGTGGAACGAGAATGCCTCCCGCAGCTTCGGGTCCTTCAGAAAGCGCGCGACCGTCTTGTAGACGGGGCGATCGGCGCGGAACTTCATCAGGGCGGGTGCGACGCGCACCATGTCGCGGAAGCGCAGGAAGGGCGCGTCGGCGAGGCCCTCGTAGCCGACCTCGAACACGCGCTTGCTGTAGTCGAGGAAGCGGCGGTAGCCCTCGACGTCGTCCGGGTTGCGCTCGGCGATCTGGCGCTCGAGCGCCTCGACGTCGTTGCTGTAGTCGAACGAGTCGCCGTCCTCCCACAGCAGCCGGTAGAACGGCGTGACGGGCAGCAGCTCGACGTAGTCCTGCATGCGGCGGCCCGAGAGCGCGAACAGCTCCTCCAGGGCGTTCGGCGCCGTGATCACGGTGGGACCGGCGTCGAACGTGAATCCGTCCTGCTCGTAGACGTACGCCCGTCCTCCGGGCTTGTCGCGGGCTTCGAAGAGCACGGTGTCGAAGCCGGAGGCCTGCAGACGGATGGCGGCGGCGAGTCCACCGAAGCCGCTGCCGACGACGGCGGCCCGACGGGGGCGTGCGCTGTCGGCCGTGCGGTCAGACATAGCTGTTCTCCAAGCGTTCCATCTCGGCGCGAAGCGCCGCGAGGAGGGGGTGGTTACCCGTCACGGCCTTGAGGTCCGCAAAGGCCGTGGCGAGAAGCTGGTGGACGCGCTGGCGCCCGAGTAGGCCCACGCGCTCGAGCAGGTCGAGCGCGATCGGGTCGGCCTCCATCGTACCGCTGCGCAGGGCCGCGAGCCGCGCCTGGGCGTGACGCCACTCGACGGGGCCGGCGACCTCGGCGAACCAGGCCCACGGCCAGTTCGCCTTGCCGTGGCGCAGGTCCTCGTAGCGCTTGGCGCCCTCGCGGCGCGCCACCAGGTTGCCCAGGTCGTCGAGCATCTGGAGCGCCTGGCCCACGGCCATGCCGAACGTCTCGAGCGCGTCGGCGATCTCGCGCGGAGCGCGCGCGGCGACGGCGCCCACGGCGGCTGCCAGCGACATGAAGCTGCCCGTCTTGAGGCGGCTCATGGCTTCGACGTGGGCGGGGACTTCGCGCCGACGCAAGTGGGCGACGTCGGTGTCGAGGTCCACGGCCTGACCGGCGTGGCCCTGCACCAGCATGCGTCCGAGCCTGCGGTGCAGGTCGAGCTCGACCTCGGCGGGGAGCTCGAGCTCGCGAAGCAGCTCCAGCGACCAGAAGTAGAGCCAGTTGCCCGCGTTCAGAGCGAGCGGCACACCGAAGAGGCGGTGCACGGTGGGAGCGCCGCGGCGCTCCGGTGAGTCGTCCTCGATGTCGTCGACGATCAGCGAGCCGGCGTGGATCACCTCGATCACGGCGGGCAGGGCGTCGGGGCAGGCACCCTCGCCACCGCCGAGCTGCCAGCACAGCTCCACGAGGTGGCCGCGAAACCGCTTGCCGGCGCGCTCCAGCATGGACCGTGCAGGCTCGAGGAGAGCGGTCTCGATCGCGCGCCCGAGCGGGCTGTCGTGCTCCACGTCGATCGCGGGCCAGAGGTGCTCGATGGCGAAGGCCATGGCGTCGCGCGGGGCATCCTTGCGCAGGGCCAGGGGCGGCGGCGGGTTCATGCGTAGGCCCTCCCTGAGAGCGCGCTGAAGACGGAGAAGCCGCGCGGCGGCTTGCCCACGAGCATGCGCGCGCGGTCGGTGGCGGTGAGGCGGCCCGCGTAGAAGCGCGCCATGACGCGCTCCGGCTGGCCGTAGAAGCGCTGGAAGACCGTCCAGCGTGTGGCCGGCGAGACGCCTGTGAAGAGCAGGCGGTTCAGGAAACGCGCGAAGCGCCCCTGCTTCCGCTCCGTCTTCACGAACCGGCGGTAGTCGTCGGACGCGAAGAGGGCGTCCGGACGCTCGACGTGTCGTGCGATCAGTGCGGCGACACGGAGCGCCTGGGGGAACGAGAAGCCCGTGGCCGGGTGGAAATAGCGCCCGCGGTAACCCGCCCGGAGAGGACCTTTCTCCTGACGCTCGGGGCCCGGGCCGGACCACGGCATCGGCAGCACGCCCCGCTCGTCGCGGACGACCTCGGCCGGCGTCCAGCCGTTCACGGCCGCGTACTGCAGCGCGCGCTCCGTGAAGGCCTCCACGTCGAGTTCGGCGTTGGTGGAGAAGACCGTGTCCTCGACGAGCAGGCGCGTGGGGGAGAAGGGCAGCACGTAGAGGAACCGGAAACCGTCGATCTGTTCGACGGTGGCATCCATCACACAAGGACGCTCGACACCGTGCGGCGCGCTCGTCTCGAGCTCGAGACCGACGAACTTCTGGTAGCCGGTGCGGGCTTCGGGGTCGCGAGTAGCGCCTCGCGCGTCGATCACCAGGTCGGCTTCGATGCGTTCGCCGCTGGTCAAGACGGCGTGCGTCGGGCCGAGCTCCTGGACATCGGCACCCGTGCGGAGCTCGGCCTGCTTGGCGCGCGCGAAGCGCGCCTCGACGACGCGAGCCAGGTGGGTGCTCGAGACGCTCGCGTACCCGAGTCCGACGCGTCGCGTGCGCTTCGGGAACGCCACGTCGTAGTCGGGCCAGCGATGCTCGGCGACCGCCTCGGCCAGGCTTTCGAGTTCGGGGGGCACGTCGCCGGCGTGGAACGACCATGTGTGGTTGCCGCCGATGCGCTCGTCCCGTTCGAGGACCGTGACGGCGGCCTCCGGATGCGCATCCAGCACAGCCAGTGCGATGAGTGCACTCTGCAGACCGCCCCCGGCCAGCAGGACGCGGGGGCAGGAGGGGCTGGGCACGGCGTGCTCCTTGGGGCAGGGAACCTCAGGAGGCCTCGGTGGAACGAGACTGCAGCTCACGACGATCGCCGCGGGCTGCATCCTGTCAAGGTATTTATCTATACACCATCGACGGGTGGCCCGCCCTGCAGGTTGCGTCCGGGCGGGATCCCACCACGTCGGGCGGCCCCGTGGGATAGACCGCGACGCCGGTCCACGCAAGGGGCGGCCCTCGATCGGGTGTCGCAGGCGTACTTTGCGGCTCCTCGCGCTGGGCCCGACGGCGTAGGATGAGGTCAGACCGGCATCCACGTATCTGTTGCGGACGGAGAGCGCGGCGCGCAGCCTACGACTTGGCGCGTCTCAGCCAGCCCCGGACGCCTGGTCAAGCCGTCTTGCCGGCTGCGTACCGGCCTCTTCGTCGAGAGGGGGCGGGTTGGACGCGCTGTTGCTGCCCATTGTCGTTCCGGGCGTCTTGGGACTGGTGGTCCTCGCCCTGCCACGCGCCTTCTCCAGCCTGCGCACGGTGTTCGGCGTAGGCGGCTCGCTCGCGGCGTGCGGCTTCGGTGCGGCCCTGATCGGTGAACGCGGGACCTTCACCTGCGCGTGGATGGAGTTCGGCGGTCTGCAGCTCGACTTCGCGCTGCGCTGTGACGCCTTCTCCAGCTGGGCTGTAGCGCTGGCGGGCCTCTTCGGCTTCCTGACCGCGATCTACGTCACAGGCTGGTTCCGGGATCGCGAGGACGAGAGACCGTCGCGCTACTTCGCGTGGCTCCTGTTCGCGACCTCCGGCGCCTGCGGCGTGCTGCTCGCCGACAACCTGCTGCTGCTGGTGCTGTTCTGGGAGGTCGTCACGCTGATGCTGTTCCTGCTCGCGGTGGCGGGACGCGGTGGCGCACCCGGAGCCGCGAAGGCGTTCGCGATCCTCGGCCTGGGCGACATGGCCTTGCTCGTCGGGGTCGTGCTGATCGGCCTTGACCGCACCTGGTCGATCTCAGCGCTTGCTGCTTCGCCCCTGGTGACCGACCAGGCGCTGCACGTGCTGACGTACGTGCTGCTGCTTGCCGCCGCCATGGCCAAGGCCGGGGCGATGCCGCTTCACTCGTGGATCCCCACGATGTCCACCGGCACGCACAGCTCCGTCATGGCGTTCCTGCCCGGCGCGGTCGACAAGATCCTCGGCATCTACCTGCTCGCGCGCATCAGCCTCAACTGGTTCGAGCCGGTCGAGGGTCTGCGGATCGCCGTGATGACGATCGGCGCGATCACGATTCTCGGCGCCGTGTTCATGGCGATGATCCAGCACGACCTGAGGCGCCTGCTGTCGTTCCACGCCGTGAGCCAGGTCGGCTACATGCTGCTGGGCATCGGCACGGGCACGGTGATCGGCGTGCTCGGTGGGCTGTTCCACATGGTGAATCACGCCATCTACAAGGCGTGTCTCTTCTTCGGTGCCGGCTCGATCGAGCGCGAGACGGGGACCATGGAACTCAGCCGGCTCGGCGGGCTGGCCAAGGCCATGCCACTGACCTTCGCCTCGATGTTCATCGCCGCGCTCGCGATCTCAGGGATCCCGCCGCTCAACGGCTTTGCGTCCAAGTGGTTGGTGTACGAGGCGTGTGTGGCGGCAGACATGCCGCTGCTCCTGATCGCGGCGCTCTTCGGCTCCGCGCTCACGCTCGCGTCCTTCGTCAAGGTGCTGCATTCCGCCTTCTGGGGCCCGAAGACCACGGAGATGGAGAACGTGCGCGAGGGTTCGGGCGGCATCGGCATGCCGCTGACCATGACCACGCTCGCCGTGCTGTGCATCGCCTTCGGCGTGTTCGCTGCCTGGCCGCTCGATCACTGGATCGGACCGGCCGTCGGCCTGGAGGCCGACGCCGCGCTCACCGGCTCGGCGGCGCTCGAGGGCAAGGCCGCGACGTGGGCCATGGTGGGGGCGAGCGAGGTGCCGGAGCGTCCGTACGCGCCCGGCACGCTGCAGCCCTTCTTGATCACGGGGCTGCTCTGCGTGGGTGTGCTCGTGCTGATCGTGGTCGCGCACATGGGCCAGGTGCGTATGCGCCGGATGCGCCCGGCGTTCGTGGGCGGCCAGGGCTTCGACCGTGACCACAGCCGGTTCCCCGGCACCGACTTCTACCGGACCGTGAACGAGATGCCGGGCCTCGGCGGCGCGCTACGTCTCGGCGAGAGCGGGCGTCTCGATCTATACGAGGTCGCGGAGCACGCCGGCCATCCCGTGGTGCGTCTGCTGCGGCGGTTGCACACGGGACTGGTGACGGACTATTTGTTCTGGTGCTTCCTCGGCGTGGCGGCGGTGGTGGGGGCTTTGCTGTTGTGATGACGCGCGGCACTGCCGCACGTGCCGGCCCGCGTAGAGCACGGATTCGGTAGACTCCGGCGGGGAGACCGGCATGACGACAGTGATCACGGTGCCCGGCGTGGAGCGCCGGGACGACCTCTGGAAGTCGCACAGCCCGGCGCAGGAGGCGCTCGAGGCGCTGATCCACGGGCGCGTCGAAGCCTGCTCCGATGCCGCCCAGCCTGCGTTCGTGCTCGGCTTCCACCCGTTCGTGGCCGCCGTGCACAACGCGTTCTGCCATCACGTGCCGCTGAGCCTGTCGCCGGACATGCTGTGGCTGCTCATCGCGCAGGGCCTCGGGCGGATCGTTAACGAAGAACCCGAGGCGATGCGCCGCCACTTCGTGTCCCACGAGGGCAAAGTGAGGATCTCGGTGCGGCGCGACGAGTTCGTGCGGGGCTCGCCGGACAACGACTGGCCTAGCGTCTTCGCCGAGTTCTCGGAGCAGATCCGCAGTCACATCGGTGACGAGAACCACGAGCACATTGTCGTCGGTTTCTCGACGACGGGCCCGGTCGAGCGAGCCGCCAACGAGATCGTCCTCATGGACGCGATGCAGAGCTACTTCGAGTACGAGTTCGTGAGCGTCTGCGGCATTCCGGAGGTGCGGCTCGAGGGCACGGCGGACGACTGGCAGCGTGTGGCGGCGGGTGCTCGACGTCTCGGAGAGCGCTACGACTGCGGCTGGTGGACGGACCATCTGACGCCCTGGCTCGATCGCATCGCTGCGTGCGCCGCGGGTGGGGACGATCCGGAACTCTGGACCTCGATCTACAAGCTCGAGAACCGCAGTGGCGGTCCTTACGCCACCGGCTGGCTGACCAAGTTGTTCCCGTATCTCGGAAGCGGCAAGAAGGGTACGCGTCGGGCCACCTTGGGCGAGCCCCCTCCGGGCACGTACTACTTCGGTGTCACCACCGACGAGTGGCCTGGCTCCCTCAGCATTGCTCCGCTCACGTGGCAGTACCACGGGGATCAGATCGCGATGGAGTTCCTCGCCGGGTTCACGCACTTCACACAGGACGAGGCGACGCGTGCGCTCCGCCCGGTGATCGGCTGGGCGGTTCGTACCGCGAAGTGAGCCGACGCCTCGTCAACGTCGCCTAGGCGGCGGATCGTCGCGCGACGTATCGCCCTCGTCCTCGCGCTCGGGGATCACGTCGGGTGAAGGCACGGGCGGCGCCGACCGGTCGTGCTGCGGATCGAAGGTGTGCGGGAGGATCTGCAGGATCGGGCCGATCGGGCCGCCGTAGACGGCGGGGTCGGCCCCGAACAAGTCGGGATCGAGCGCGAACGGTCCGCTCTCCGGTGCCGTGCGTGCGGCCGTGTCCTCCTGGTCCCACTCCAGGCTGCGCGGCAGGGTGCCCTCGAACACCACCGCCCCCTGCTCGACGTACGGGTTGCGCAGGAAGTCGTTGATCTGGTTCGCGATCAGGGGGGGGCTCGAGTACTCCGCGTTGGTCATCACCACGATGCCCAGCCGGCCCACGGCCTCGTCCTCGCCGTCCGGAAAGAGGATCATGCGGGTGCGTGTGTCCTCCTGCAGGCCGCTGTGGTAGATGCGCCGCTCGCCGCTGTTCACGTCGACGTTGAATCCCAGGGCGTAGCCGGTGGTGGGCGTGCCCGGAAAGCCCAGGATGATGTTCCGCTGTGGCGTCCACAGCTCGTCCATCCCCTGCTGATCGAGGAACACGTTGTTCAGCAGACCGTGGGCGAAGAGCGCCATGTCCGCGACGGTCGAGATGAAGCCGCCGCCCGGCAGCTTCCAGCTCACGTCGTGCGGCGTCTTGTTGACAACGACGTCGTTCTGCTCGTTCTTCGTGTAGCCGTGCACCCGCCAGTCATCCGTGTTCCACGGTGCCTGCTCATACTGCGCGTCGTAGATGTCGTCGGGATGAAAGAACTGCATCGGCACGGGCTGCGTGGCGTTCGCGATGCGCGACTGCACATAGCCCCAGAAACCGCCCGGCACGGCGAGGTCGAGCGCGGCGCCGCCCATGTTCGTACCGAAGGTCGAGTACTGGGAGCCGGTGGCCGGCAGGTAGATGAGCGGATGACCGCTCCAGAGGTTGATCGCCCAGACGAAGCCGTCGTTCTCCAGCTTCTGTTGCTCCGTCGGTCCGGCCGCGACGGCGTTCGGGTCGCCACTCGAGTAGTGCATGACGCCGCAGCGGTGAGCGAACAGGCGGCGGGGGGTGAAGTCGTACAGATCCTCGACGTCGGGAATCGACTCGACGACCAGGGGCCAGTCGTCTTCCTCCAGATCCTCGTTCCACCCGATGAAGTGGGTGTTCGGGAGGTTGTACGCGCAGCTGTCGCCGGCGCAGCGGTAGTTGAACTGCAGCGGTGCGTCCAGGTCGAACAGCGGCTGGCCGTTCCCGCCGAGTTCCTTCGTCGCCATCACGGCGGCCAGCCCCGTGACGCACTTCGAGATCGATGCCCAACGGAAGCGCGTGTGCTGCCCGTACACGGGCATGTCGTCGGACGCGTCCGCCGTCTCCCAGCCGCGTGCGAGGCCGTAGCCCTTGATGTAGACGAGGTTGCCGTGCCACACGATGCCGAGCGCTAGACCCGGGATGCGGTTCTGGCACATGTGGGTGCGAATCCACGTGTCGATCTTCGTGGTCATCTTGATCGGCTCGTTGCCCGGGCCTTCGTCGTGGCGCAGCTGGTCGAAGGCGCCGCCGAGCTGTAGGTAGGCCTGCTCGTCGGACTCCATGAGCACGTCGGGGCCGCCCTCGCAGCTGCCTTGGAGCTGGGGACCCCCGGGAATCGGATTGATGACGCCGACGCCGCCCCCGCAGGCGGCGAAGGGCAGAAGAAGCAGCAAGACGATGGCATGGCGCATGGGCGTCTCCGGGCTCGGGTTCGCCCAGGAGACGCAGCGACGCCGCCGAATTGACCCCTCAGCGCTCGAGGCGGCGCAGCAGGGGTTCGATCAAGCGACGCGCCTCACCGTCCATGGCGTATGCCCGGCGCGCGGCGTCGAGTGCCGCCTCGAGGTAGCCGGAGCCAAACGCGTAGTGCGCTTCGAGCAACGCGTGCAGGTCCGCCTCGGCGTGCGCTTTCCAGATTGCGCGCGCCTCTGCATACGCCTCGCGCTGCGATTCGTCCACGACGACGAACGCGCGCCGGATCGTCTGTCCCGCGAGTCCGTCGAGTACGCGCAGCGTCACGACGAAGCGACCGCTGCCGAGCTGCGGTGCGTCGAGCTCGTCCGCCTCGATCGACTGCTTCCACGACACGCCGGGGCCATCGAGTGTGATCGCGACGCGTCCGATGCCGTCGGGACGACGCCAGCGCAGGCGACGCGGAGGCTCGAGGAGCTTGCCGCGCGGCGCGATCCAGGCCGCACCGCCCCGCAGGACGCCCGACGTCGCGTCGAGATCTTCCTCACGCGCGAGCGCGAAGTCCGCGAAGCGCTCGGCGTCGCGCTCCTTCAGCGTCACGAGCGCGGCCTCCAGCCGCGTCGCCATCGGGTCCGGCGCGGTCTGCGGGTCTCCCTGAAACAGGGCGATCACGACGCCGACCAGCACGCACGCCGCCAGCCCGACGCCACTCCACAAGACCCGCTTCTTGCGGCGGCGCTCACGGGCAAGGCCGCGCAGGAGGAGGACGGCTTCCGGATCGCGCGCCAGGCGTGCGACCTCCGGGGTACCGCGGGCCCCGTCGGCTGCGGCGGCCACCGCGTTCGCGTCCGGTCCGGTGCCCGAGGCCCGCACCAGCTGCTGCATCACCTGGTCGTCGTCCGTGGGCTGGTTCATGCCGTGCCCCTTCCATGGTCGTTCTCGTCGTGCCGGCCGGCATCCGACTGTGCCAACATGCGCTCCAGCAAGCCCAGCAGCGCCGCCTGGTTGGACGCGGCGCCTGGCGCGTGCGCCCGAAGCTCGAAGCGCGCCTCGATGGCGTCACGCAGCCGGCGGGTCGCGGACTGCAGCAGCCGGGTCACGCGCGACGGGCTGACCCGTAGCGCGCGTGCGATCTCCGTCTGCGGCATCACGTGGCGGTACTTGAGCACCACGACCTCGAGTTCCCGATCGGTGAGGGACGCCCAGGCCTGTTCCAGGACGGAGCCGATCAGCGCTTCCGTCTCGGTCTCTTCCAGGCGATCCGCCGGGTCGGCGGTGTGCTCGGCGGGGGTAGGTTCCTCCGGCAGCGCCGCCAGCCCTGCCGCCTTGCGCCAGTGGTCCGCGAGCCTGCGCCACGCCACGGTCGTCAGCCAGGCCAGCAGCGGACCCTGGCCGTCGTACGTACCAATGCGCGTGCGTGCGCCGCCTCGTGGCGGGGGACTCGCCAGGCGGCCCCACACCTCGTCGAGCAGCTGGGCGATGTCGTGGCGCGCCGCGCCGCGACGGCGGAGCATGGCGCGCAGCGGGCGGTGGAAGCGGTCCTGGAGTCGCTCCCAGGCGCCGGGTACGCCTGCGTCGCAAGCGACCGCGAGGAAGTAGTCCGTGTTGTCGTGCTTCGGGACGGCTCGCCGCGCGCGGCCGGCGAACTCCTCGAACGGCAGGTCGACGCGCGGGTGGGCCTTGCGACCGGACTCGTAGGTCCGGCGCACGCGCTCGTCAGCCAGCGAGAGGGGACGCCCTTCCCTGCGCATGGGACTCCTTCGAGGCGGGCACACGCGGCACCGCGCTCCCCCAGATGACGACGCCCGCGCGGGGAATTGACCCCGGGAATCGGCGAGGGCGCACATGCTACGCTGCGATCGATGTCTTGTCGGTGGACCCGGTGTCTGTTGACGGCGGCTCTGCTCCTGCTGCCCGTCGTCCGTGCGCATGCCGGCGAGGGTCTGCAAGGCGCGGAGCTGGCGCGGCGTGCGCACGAGAAGAACGACGAGACGGTCCTCCAGCGCGCCGCGCAGTCACAGCACGGCGATGTGTGGATCGTCGTCGAGCGGCTCCTGGCCGGCGGGCACGACGCCGTCGCGGAGGCTCTCGTCGCGCGCGCTGGGCCTGCCGAGGCCAACGCGCTCAGTACCTATGTGAAGGGACGTCCGGCGCAGCGGATCGACGGTGCGGTGCTGACCGCGCTCGATCGCGTCGCCGAGCGTCGCCGCGCGGGCGATCGCAAGGGTGCTCGCGCCGCGCTCGCGGCAGCCACCTTGCCGAGCGACGGCGTCACGGGTGTGCTGCACCTCACACATCGCATGTATCTCGCGTCGGATCCCGAGCGTGCCCTCGATGCCGGCGCGCGGGCTGCCGACGCCGCTGCCGCGATCGGCTGGTTGCGCCGCCGGGCCCACGTGTTGCGTACGAGTCTTGAGCTCGCCACCGTCACCAAGCAGCACGCGCAGGCGATCCGGATCGGGCAGACGCTCCTGACCGAGGCAGGCGACACGCCGAGCCGGGCCTTGCTGCACTTCGCCCACATGCGCCTCGCCCGTGCCTACCGGGCCGAGCGGAAGCCAACCGAAGCCGTGCGGAGCGCGCGGCTCGCAGTCGATACGGCAAGCTCGCCGCGCGAGTTGCGGGACGCGCTGCGCTACCGATTCATCTTGGAGCGCGACAGCCTCGCCAAACACGACGTCCATGCTCTGCTCACCCGCCTGCGGTCACTCGAGGTGCAGCTCGGCAACGCCGGGGGCGCCGCGGCGGCGGATGTGCAGCTCGCGACGTTCGACGTCTACCTCGGCCGCTGGCCGTCCGCCATCGAGCATCTGACCCGCGCCCTCGCCTGGTTCGACGAGCACGGCAGGCCCTGGCAGCGGCGCGGAGCGCATCTCAATGCAGCGATCGTTGCCGTCGAGCTGCTCGACGGTGAGCGCGCCCTGCAGCATCTCGACTCCGCGCGAGAGGCGAGCAAGGGCCTGAAGCTGGACGACACCGACTTCTTCCCGGTGGAAGCGGCGGCGCGAACGCATCTGGAGGATCACGCCGGTGCGGAGAAGGCCTATCGCGTCGTGCTCGAACGCCGCGACCGCATCTCGCAGAAGCTGCTCGGCGCGACGTGGATCAACCTGGTGAGCGTGCTCATCGACGATGGTCGTCTCGGGGAAGCCGGCGAGGCACTGGCGGCGGCCGACGAGGTGGTGAAGGCGACGAAGGACGTCGATCTCCGCGTCCGCTGGCTCGCCGCGCGCAGCCGCCACGCACTGGCGCGCGGCGATCTGGACATCGCCCTCGCCGATGCGGAGCAGGCGCGACGGATCGCCGAGGAGCGGATGCAGCCGCGTCTGGCGGGCGTGATCGAGACGCGCCTGGCGGATGCACTCCTTGCTCGGGGGGATGCGCAGCGCGCTCGCGGGCACGTGGAGGCCGCCATCGACTTGATCCTGCGCCGCTCTGCCGCGTTGCCGGAGCGCTTGGGCGCGCAGTACCGCTCGGAGCTTCGCAAGACCTTCGGATTGGCGATCGAGATCGCGCTCGCGGCGGAGGACATGGTGCTCTTCTTCGCGACGGCGGAACGCGCCCGGGCGGTGGCGTTGCGTCATCGCCTCGGCGGCTCGGGCCTGGCCCTCGAGCTGCTCCCCGAGGAGCTCAAGGAGCGTGAACTGCAGATCCGTACGCGGGAGACGCAGGCCGTGCGTAGCTACCGCACGGCCGCAGCCGCTCGGGACACGGAGGCGGCGCGCGCGGCGCTGGCCGAGTTGCGCCGCGTGCGCGAGGAGCTGGACCGCCACCGCGATCGCATGCACGTACGCCGGGCGGCGGCGGCGCAGCTCGTGGATCCCCAGGTCGATACGCTCGCTGCAACACAGAAGCGGCTGGCCGCCGACGAGGCCCACGTGCAGTTCGCTGCAGTCCGCGGGGGCATCGTGGCTGCGGTCATCACCCGCGAGAGGGTGCGCGCCGTGCCGATCGGCACGCAGGCCGCGGTCGCCGCCGTGCTCGATGACCTGGCGCTGGAGGATCCAACGGCAGCGTGGAAGAAATCCTGGGCGACGTTGCAGGGCTTGGTCGTGGCGCCCCTCGCCCTGCCGGAGGCCGTCAAGCGGCTCACGATCGTGCCCGCGGGTCGGCTCGGCTCGCTGCCCTTCTCGGCACTGTGGCCGGCCAAGCAGGTGACGCTCGTGCCGTCGGCGACCATCGGACGGCTGCTCGCTGCCGGCGCGGGAGCGGCGCAAGGCGTACTCGCGATCGGCGATCCTGCGAGCGGGCTGGGGCCGCGTCTACCCGCAGGCGCTGCCGAGGCGGAGCGCGTGGGAAGTCGCACGCTGACGGGCAAGGCCGCCAGCGAAGCCGCACTGCGCGAGGCGCTGACTCGCGAAGAGCGCTGGCGCGTCGTGCACTTCGCCTGCCATGCGCAGATCGATCCGGTCTTCCCGCTGAGGTCGTCGCTGGGGCTCGCGCCCTCGAAGGACGACGACGGCTTGTGGACGGCGCGCGAGATCCTCGCCACACGCGTGCCCGCGGAGCTCGTCGTGCTGGCCGCTTGCAGCTCCGCGCGAGGCCGGACCTTCGCCCAGGAGGGACGCGTGGGATTCGTGCACGCGTTCTTCGTGGCCGGCGCCACGCGTGTGCTGGCGAGCCTCTGGGACATCGACGATCGCGCCACGGCTGCGTTCGTCGAGCGCTTCCACGCAGCGCTCCGTCAAGGGGCGGCGCCGTCCGAGGCGTTGCGCAGGGCGCAGGCGTGGATGCGCGCGCAGAAGGCGTGGCGCCATCCGGCGCACTGGGCGGGGTGGCAGCTTTGGGGGCCTTTGTAGCCGAGTGACGGACACGTGTGCACGACGTGAACGTGAACGTGAACGTGAACGTGCACGATCAAGGAGCGGTCCCAAGGAGCAGGGACGGGCCGGGCCAAGACTCGACCGACCGGCCGGTGGCCGGCCGGTCTCCCGTGGCCCCTACGGCGCCCAGGCGTTCGTGCGGGCGAGCTGATGCCCGCCCGTGCCGCGGATCCATCGCGCGTCAGCCGCCGATCGGGAGATCCAGCCGGAAGCGTGCCCAGGCACCCGGCTCGCTTTCGGCCGTGGCCGTGCCGCCGTGCTGCTCAGCGATGCGGCGGACGAGGTAGAGCCCGAGGCCGCTGCCCCGCTTGTCGCGCGTGTTCTTGTTCTTCAGCCGAGCGAAGCGCCCGAAGAGCCGATCCCCTTCGTCCGGGGTGAAGCCCTCACCCTCGTTCCAGACGGAGAGACGCACCTCCTTGCCCTCGTGCGAGACCTCGATCTTCGCCACGCCGCCCTGCTTGCCGTACTTGGCGGCGTTCGAGACGTAGTTCGTCAATGCGATGCGCAGCAGTTCCGCATCGGCGTGCACGGGTAGGCTCTCCGGCGCATCCACGTCGAGCGTCATGTCGCGCGATGCCAGCAGCGACTTCGCCTGCAAGATGCATGGCTCGATGACGTGCTCACGCAGGTCGACGTCGGCCAACTCCGGCTCGAGCTCGCCGCGCTCGGCACGGGAGAGGTCGAGGTAGTCCTTCACCATGCCCTGCAGCTCTTCGGCGTTCCTGCGGATCCGCTCCAGGAACTTGCCGGCGGCCTCGGGCACGTGGTCGCCGTACTGGCTGGATACGATCCCGCTCATCATCTGGATTGCGCCGAGCGGCGCCTTGAGCTCGTGGGTGACGAAGCCCAGCATCTCCATGTAGTTGGCATTGAGCTTCTGTAGCGCGTCGTTCGCCTCGCCGAGCTGCTCGTTGCGCGCCTTCAGTCGACCGTCGCGGTCGAGAATCGCCTCGCGCATGCTCTCGAAGGACGCCGCAAGGCTCTCGAACTCGGTGTAGGTCCGCGGGAGGTCGAGAGCGTGAGCCGCATCGTCCCGCGCGAGCGCGGTCGCCGCCTCGTTGAGGTGTTCGAGCGGGCGGATGATTCGGCGTAGGAGCCACAAGGAGGCCAACGTCGCCAGGATCCCGACGAGCACGACGATCCCCACGAACTCCAGCAGTCGCTGTCTCTGCAGGTCCGCGTACGGTGCCTCCAGGAGCCCGACGTAGAGCATGCCGACGACGTTGCGGTCGGGGTCGCGGATCGGCTGATAGCCGCTCAGGTACCAGGTGTCGACGACCTTGGCGCGGTCGCTCCAGCTCTCGCCGCCGCGGAGCACATGCTCGTCGACGGCGTCGGATACTTCGGTGCCGACGGCGCGCCGACCTTCCCCGTCCACCACGTTCGTGGCGACGCGAACGCCGTGCAGGAAGAGCGTGACGGTGCCGAGCGGCTTGCCTTCGTACAACTCCTCGCCCAGCGTGAGAGCGCGCAGGCGGTCGACCAGTTCCAGGTCGTGGTTGAGAGCGCGCCCGCCGTAGAGGAGTGCGACCACGCGACCTTCGGCGTTGCGCAGGGGGGCTGCCATCCACCAGAAGAGGGCGCCCGGTCCGTCGGCGATTCCGTGCCCCGGCAGCGCGACGGCCGACTCCAACGCTGCCCCGCCCTCGGCCCGGATGCGGGCGGGTTCGAGGTGGACCGTTCCCGCAGCAGGCGTTCCGGCGAGCGCCGCACGGAGTACGGGATCGCGTGCCGGCTCCACGTTCGCCGCTTCAGGATCGAAGTCGCCTGCGAGACGCCGACCGGCCACGTCGCACACGTTGACGACACTCAGGCGGAGCCGATCCCGGAGCAGCGCCGCCCGCGTGCCGAGGTCCGGTGCACCCTGGTCGATGGTCTCCGCTGCCGCAGCGAACACCCCGGACAGGTCTGCCAGCAACCGCTCGAACTCGGCCTGCACGACGTCGAGATCGTGGTCGACGCGGGCTTGGGCCTCGTCCAGGACCTGTGCCCTGATGGTCGAAGCCCCCAACGCCGCGATGGCCGCCGCACCGAGCACGGCGATCACGATGACGGTCAGGACGAGGGCAGTGCGGACGGACATGGTGTGCTCTGGGGGACGAGAAGCCTACCGTCGATCGAGCGGATGGCTGCCGTGCTCTCGACTCGCGCAGACGACTCATCGTGGACGCGGTACCTGCGCGCCGACATGATGCGGCGCTCGTCCTTCCTTGGGAGCCCTGACGATGAAGCACCGTGCACATCCCTTGTTCGTGATCGTGGTGGCCATCGCGCTCTACGCGCTGTTCGGTCCAGCGGCGGAGGCCCGGCCCGATGACGATGCGGCCAAGTCGCTGGAGGCCCTCCAGGCGCAGGTCGAGGTGCTCCGGAATGCCCTCGGCAAGCAAGCCGCGGCGCATGCCGCACTCCAGGACAAGGTGGCGAAGCTCGAGAAGGCGCTGCCGGGCGACTCCGTTCGGGTGCGTGAGCTCGCAGTGCAGAACGCCGCGGGGAAGACGGTGCTGCGCATGGGCGCCGACAAGACCGGCGGCGGACGCCTCGAGGTGTTCGCCAAGACCGGCAAGCGCGTGGCGCTCCTGTTCGCCCGCTCCGACAACGACGGGGAGATCGCCCTCTACGACGAGGAGGCCCGCTTGCGCGCCAATCTCGGTGGCAACGACACGGGCGGCTACGCCAACTTCTACGGCGAGACGGGGGAGCAGGCCGCCTACATCGGCTCCGACACGGGCAAGCCGTACGGCTATGTCGCTGTCTACGGAGGCAACGAGGAGGCGCTCGTCGGGCTGTACGGCAACGCCAAGGGCGGCGTCGTCTCCTGCCGGAATCGTGAGACCAAGAAGGAGATCGTCATGATCGGAGCGGAGCCGAAGACCGGCACGGGGCTCGTCGGCCTCGGTACGACGGCCGGGAAGCCCGCGCTGCTCCAGTTCGTGACGAAGAACGGCGGCCAGATCAAGGTGCTGAACGCCGACAACAAGGAGGCTGCGTTCCTGGGCGCGAGCGCGAGCCCTGCCGGGAACGGGCTCTTCTACGTCAGCAAAAAGGACGGAGGGCGCGTGTTCGAGACAGGCAGCACCGCCGGTGGGGGCGGATACCTCTCGTTACGCAACCGCTTGAACAAGCGGGTGTTGTTCGCCGGCGCAGCGAGCGGCACGGCCCCCGATGACGGCGTGCTCGAGGTCTCGCGCAAGGATGGGAAGCTGGGCGTCGTGCTGCGCGGCTACGCCGGCGGGTCGTCCGTGCGGGTCTACGACGCGAACGGGAACGTGAAGAACATCCTGCGCTGAGGGGGGCGTCCCGATTGCGGGACGGGTCACGCGATCTGGGAGATCGAGGTCGCCAGCGCCTCGATCGCGGCCAGCACCTCGGGGCTCGGGTCGTCGCCCAGCTCGCGCGTGGCGGCCTGGCAGACGAGCACGTGCACCTCGAGCGGCACCTCCGCTGTCAGGAAGTCGATCAGCATGCGCAGCGAAGGGTCGTGCGTCGACGTGCCGCCCGTGAGCAGGTCCTCGGGGCCGAGGAGGCGCAGCGTGCCCGTCGGCTCGCCCAGATCCGTCGCGTCCGCGAGCAGCAGGACATCGGGCGCCGCGCGGCGCACCGGGCCCGTCACGTTCTCCGGCGCCATCCCGGCATCGATCGCGGGGTGACCGGCCTCGCCCAGCCGTCGGGCGAGAAGGGGACCAAACGCGTCGTCCCCGCGCATGTCGTTGCCGATGCCGAGCAGCAGCCAGCGCCGGCCGAGCACAGCCGGCAGGCCTTCGGGCACCGGGTTCACCGTCACGGCTGGATCGGGCCCCACTCGTCCAGGAGCGTCACCGAGCGCCGGCATGCCGAGCACAGAACGCGCTGGGAGTCGGTGCGATCGAGCGGACGGTCGTCGCGCGGGACGCGGTCCCGCAGGCCCAGGGCCTCCTGGGCTGCCAGATAGACCGTGACGTTCGCGTAGGCCATCGAGCCGAGGCGGTTGTAGATCCAGTGCAGCTGGTCGCGCGGGGCGATCGAGGCGCCGCACAGCTCACACGGCACGAGCTCCTTCTCGACGGACTCGACCATCTCGCTCCGGTCGAAGCCCGACAGCTCGTACTGGTCCGAGAGCGTGATGCCTTCCTGCGTGGCGCAGCGGCGCACACAGTCGCCGCAGAACACGCAGTTGTCGTAGTGCAGCTCCAGGCGGCGGACGGGCGTACCGTCTTCCCGGCGCGTCTCGCGCACGTCGATCGCGCGCACGGGACAGACCGTGGCGCACGCGCCGCAGCCGATGCAGCCATCCTCGTGATAGACGGGCTTGCCGCGGATCCAGTCGGGCAGCTCCGTGGGCTCCGCCGGGAACTTGTGCGTGTACGGGCCCTTGACGACGCTGGTGACCGCCTCTACCAGCTCCCTCATCTTGAACCACTTCACGACGTCACTCCCTTCTCACGGTCCGCGTAGCGGTCCATGACGGAGCCCTTCCAGAGCGGGAAGCCCGCACGGTGCGCGGCCCGCGCGATCGCGTGCGCCGCGGTCGGCGACGTCATCGCGATGAACCAGAGGCACAGCAGCGCCTTGATGCCCATCGCACCGAAGCCGAAGCGGATGAGCACGCCCAACAGGATGAGGAACGTGCCCAGCGTCACGCACTTCGTGCCGGCCTGCAGGCGGTTGTAGATGTCGGGCAGGCGCACCAGGCCGAGGCAGCCGACGAGATCGAAGAGCAGACCGGCGGCCATGACGGCATAGGCGACGACGTGCAGGGGGTTGCCGAAGTCAATCATGGTAGCGCTTCCCCTCGAGGTGCTTGGCCAGCGCCAGGGCGCCGACGAACGCGAGGAGCGACCACGACAGGCCGACGATCATGTACAGGTCCTTGCCGGTCATGACCGTGAGGACGGCACAGAAGCCGACCATCAGGATGCCGAGGATGTCGACGCCCACGGTGCGGTCCGCCGGCGTGGGCCCGAGCACCACGCGCAGCAGGCAGAGCAGGCCGCAGACGAGCAGGCCCAGCAGGAGCAGGTCGAGCGGACTCATTCGAAGATCCTCCGCAGGAAGCCCTCGAAGCGCTCGAGGGACCTCTCGGTCGCGCCGTCGGGATCGTCCTCGGGCACGTAGATCCGGTGGACGTAGAGCATGTCGCCGTCGACGTCGACGGAGAGCGTGCCGGGCGTGAGCGTGATGGAGTTGGCGAGCAGAACACGCGCCCCCGGCGTCTTCAGGGACGTGCGCGCCTTGACGATGCCGGGCCGGATGGGCAAGGCCGGATGCAGGACCCGCCACGCCACATCGACGTTCGCGCGCACGACGTAGAGGAACAGCACCGGGATGTACGCCAGCGCCCAGAACAGCCGGTGCGGCATCAGCAGCAGCGGCACCTCCTCGAGCTCGACGTCACGCAGGCTGTAGGCGATCACGGCGGCGAGCACGACGCCGACGGCGATGCCGGCCAGGTCGAACGACCACGTGACCGCGAACCACACGAGCAGGCAGAAGACGAAGGCGGAGAGAGCCTTGGTCACGGTTGCCTCCCTTCCGAGTGCACCATGGTTCGGTACTGCTCCGGCGCCAGGTTCGTCTTGGCATCCGTGCGCACCGAAGCGGCGGCGTCACCCACGATGTCCTGCAGGCCCAAGGGCCAGAGCAGGCCGCCCAGCAGGCACAGCAGCGCGAGCGCCACGACCGGCAGCGACATCGAAGCCGGCACGTCCTTGATGTCCTTCAGACGCTCGGGCAAGGCGCCGAACAGCGCCTTGTGCTGCACCTTGACGAACGTCACCAGCGTCAGGACAGCCGTCGCGGCGGCGATCGCGCCGACCACGGGCAGCCCCGCACTGAACAGCGCGATCAGGATGAGCAGCTTGGACCAGAACCCGTTGAACGGCGGCACGCCGGCGATCGAGAGCGAGGCGCCCACGGTGCCCAGTGTCGTCGCCGGCGCGACGCGCGCGATGCCACCCATCTCGGTGATGTCGCGCGTGCCCGTGAGGCGCTCGAGCGAGCCCGCGCTCAGGAAGAGCGCTGACTTGAACAGAGCGTGGTTCAGCGCGTGGTAGATGCCCGCCGCGACGCCCAGCCAGGTGTTGGTGCCGAGCGCCACGAGCACGAAGCCCATCTGACTGATGGAGCTGTAGGCCAGCAGGCGCTTCAGGTCAGTCTGGCCGAGAGCGAGCAGGACGCCGCCCACCATGGACAGGCAGCCGAGCACGAGCAGCAGCGTCTGCAGCGACCCGCCCAGGACCCCGTCCATGCCGATCACGACGTAGAGCACGCGCACGAGCGCGTAGATGCCGAGCGTCTTGATCAGCAGGCCCGAGAGCATGGCCGAGATCGGCGCAGGCGCGCTCGGGTGCGCGTCCGGCAGCCAGGCGTGGAACGGCATCATCGCGGCCTTGAGGCCCAGCCCCGCCAGGAAGAGCGTGGCCACGGCCAGCAGCGTTGCCTCCGATACCTGACCGGCAGCGATCGCCGCGCCCAGGTCCGCCATGTTCAGGAGGCCCGTGGAGGCGTAGAGCACGGCGATCCCGAGGAGGATCGACGACGAGGCGACCGCGCCGAGCATCAGGTACTTGAACGCCGCCTCGATCTCACGCCCGCCGGTGCCGAAGGCGACGAGCGCGTACGAGGCGATGCTCGCGATCTCGATGAAGACGTAGAGGTTGAACAGGTCGCCCGCGAGGACGGCGCCGTTCATGCCGGCGATCAGCAGGCTCAGCAGCGCGTAGTAGAGCGGACGCCCGTCGTACGTGTCCATGTACCGCAGCCCGAACAGCAGCACGGCGGTGGACACGACGGCGACGAGCAGCAGGAACATCGCCGAAAGCCCGTCGAAGACGAGCACGATGCCCGGCAGGAAGCTCGTGCCGAGATGGGTCTCGAGGCTCCAGCCGCCGGCGATCGCCGCGCCGCTGGTGCCTTGCACGACGCCGGCGATCGCCAGCCCGAGCAGGGCCACCACGGAGACGAGCGACAGCCACGGAGCGACGGCAGGCGCGCGCTTCTTGACCAGCAGGCACGCGAACGCCGCGCCCAGCGGGATGAGCACGAAGAGCGGGACGAGATCGAGCATGACCACCTACCCCTTCAGCTCGCTCATGCGGTTCGCGTCGAGCGAGCCGTAGCGTTCGTAGATGCGCAGGGTCAGCGCCACCATGAGCATGGCGAGCCCCAGGCCGATGACGATGGACGTGAGGACCAGGGCCTGGGGCACCGGGTCCACGGCGTTGCTCACGAAAGCGGCCGCGTCGGCGCCTTCGATGCGGATGGGGGGGGTGCCCCCCTCGATGTAGCCGACCTCGACCAGGAACAGGTTCACGGCGTGCTCGAGGATCAGCAGCCCGAGGACCTTCTTGAGGAGGTGGCGCTTCACCAGCAGCCCGTAGAGGCCGACGCCGAAGAGCACGGCGGCCAGCGCGTACATGATCATGCGTCCGCTCCCTTCCCGGATTCCGCGGTCTGCTCGAAGAGCGCCACGGCGATGAAGCCGGCGAACAAGCCCGCGCCGACCTTGAGCAGGATCGCCAGGTTCAAGAGGACGATGCTCGGCGTGCTGCCGAGCGTGAACGCCTCGCCCTTGCCCGCCCACTGATGCAGGAAGGCCCCGGCCGTGTAGCCGAGGATGGCCAGGGCGAGGAACGCCAGCGCGCCGGTCGCGTCGAGCGACGAGGCCCAGCGCGCGAACGTCGCGCCCGGGCCGCGCGCCCCGCCGAAGGCGAGGATCGCGAGCACGAAGGCGCAGGCCACGATCGTCCCGCCGGCGAAGCCGCCGCCGGGCGTGAGGTGGCCGAAGAGCGCGACCGCCAGGCCGAACACGAGGATCAGCCCGAAGAGCCAGCGCGTGACGACGCGCACGATCAGGCTCATGCCCTGCTGATCAGACATGGGACTCCTCCTTGCGGCTCGAGGGCCGGCGCAGGATGGCGAGCGCCCCGACGACGGCGGTGAGGATGACCGTCGCCTCGCCGAGCGTGTCGTACGCGCGGAAGTCGAGGAGGACGGCGGTGACCACGTTTGCCGCGCCCGTCAGGTCGGGTGCCTGCTCCAGGTACCAGAGAGCCGGCGCGAACCGTTGCGATCCAAAGGCGGGTAGGGTTTGGAACGCCGCGACCAGAAGGCCGACGGCGACCAACGCAAGGCCCGCGCCGGCAAACGTGCGCGCCGGACCCGCGCGCAGCGAAGGGGTCTCCGCTGGCACGCGCGACGCAGCGCGGATGAGCACCGTGACGACAATCACCTCCACGACCACCTGCGTGATGGCGATGTCCGGTGCGGCGAGAAGGAGGAAGACAATCGAGAGCCCGAGACCGACGACGCCCACGGCGATCACCGCCGAGAGCAGCGACTTCATCTCGAGCGCTGCGATGGAACCGAGGATGACGAAGGCCGTGAGGCCGTAGAGCACGAAGTCCATGCATCACCTCCCGAAGAGCACCGCGATGACGATCGCGACACCCACGAGGCACCAGATCAGGTAGTCCCGCACGAGTCCGCTGTGCAGGTGCCGCAGCAGCCGGACCGCGGGGCGTCCGGCGGACTGCGCGGCCTCGTATGGGTCGAGGCGGCCGCTCGCTCCGAGACGCAGGGCGCCGCCGACGCCCGGCAGGTCCTGCACGGTCCGGTAGAACTCGGTGCCGGGGAAGCGGTTGGTGTCCCGGTCGAAGGCCTGGCCGCCGACGAACACGGGCTGCACCCGCCGGCTGCGCATGTGGCCCAGATGCGCCAGCAGCAACAGCAGGATCACCCCGGCCGCCATGAGGCCGGTGATGAGGTACGGGTTCATCGAGCCTGGCGCATACGGCCGCTCCGGAGCGGGGGAGCCGTCGACGTCGGCCCACATCGCGGCGGATCCCGTGAGGGCCGCCGAGCCGGTGACCGCGCCGTCGGGCTCGAGGCCCACCACGGGACCCATGTACGCGTCCAGTGGCCAGGCGGCGAACACGCCCAGCACGATGCAGAGACCGGCGAGCGTGATCATCGCCACCGGCATGCCGATGCCGCCCGAGCCCTCGCGCACGTCGTCGAACTCCGTGGGCTTGGAGCCCCAGAAGACCGAGTGCAGCACCTTCACGAAGGAGGCGAGGGTGAGGGCCGAGCCGAAGAGGGCCGCGATCAGGAAGAGCGGCACGTCGGCAGCCACGCAGGCCTCGTAGACGAGCCACTTCGACGCGAAGCCGTTGAAGGGTGGGATGCCGGAGATGGCCAGGGCGGCCACGAACATCGCGCCGAACGTGACAGGCATCACGCGCACGAGCCCGCCGAGCCGGCCGAGATCCATCGTGCCCGTCTCGCGCTCGATCGAGCCCGCGCCGAGGAACAGACAGGCCTTGTAGATGGCGTTGTTGGCCATGTGGAACAGGCCGCCGATGACGCCGATCAAGGTGCCCGTGCCGATGCCGAGCAGCATGTAGCCGACCTGGCTGACGGCGTGGAACGACAGCAGCCGCCGGAGGTCGTGCTGCACCATCGCCATGAAGACGGCGCCGAGGATCGTGATCGCGCCGATCGTCATGACCACGAGGCGCAGCGTGTCGCCGGGGACGAACCAGTCGAGGCTGATGCGCGCCAGCAGGTAGATGCCGAGGACCTTGTCCACCGCGCCCGGGAGGAAGGCCATCACCGAGCTGTGCGTGCTCGTCGACATCGTGGGGATCCACGAGTGCAGCGGCATCGCCCCGGCCTTCGCCATCGCGGCGGCCAGGAGCAGCACGTAGGTGAGCACGTGGAGTGCCTGGTCGGCGACGAGCGGGGAGGCGGCCAGCTCGGACAGCGACCACGTGCGGTCGATGCCGATCAACACCACGCCCGCCAACAGCGCCATGTCGCCCAGCCCCAAGACCGCGAAGGCCTTGGCCGCGCCCGTGGCGCCGTCCTCGCGTCCGGAGACGGCGAGCATGAAGAGCGCCAGCGTCACGAGCTCCCAGAAGAGGACGAGCAGCAGCAGGTTGTCGGCGAGCAGCACGCCGGACGCGCCGGCCCCGGCCAGCAGCAGCCAGCCGAAGTAGCGTCCGGG
>JASJDY010000060.1 GCA_030065025.1 Planctomycetota bacterium | reverse complement strand
CGCGCGTACGAGGAGGGCATCGGGCGGCGCACGCCGATCGTCGCACTCACGGCGCATGCGATGCAGGGCGACGAGGAGCGCTGCCTGGCCGCCGGCATGGACGCCTACGCGACCAAGCCGATCGACGCGGAGCTGCTGCTCAACGCCATCGCGAGGGTGACGGGGGTTCGCGCGGACCGGCGCTCGGCCTGAGCCACCGTTTCGTCCGCGTCGCGCCGCAACCTGCGACGCGGGGTGTCGGCACAGGGGCGGTCAGGGGTAGAATCAGCCGCAGCAAGAAGACGCCGGCTTCCTCCCCAGGGGCGCCCAGGTCGCGAGATGCACGACCACGTCAGGCCGAGCAGGATCCCGGATGGTGGCCGCATGGCGGCCCTCATCTTCGAGAATCTGTGCGAAGGAGCCTTCGTCGTCGGTCCGGACTGTCGGATCACGGCGTTCAACCCCGCTGCGGAGCGGATCTCGGGCTTCTCGAGCCGGGAGGCGATCGGCCGCCGCTGCTTCGAGGTCCTCCACCACGACATCTGCGACATGTGCTGCGCCCTGCGTGCGCGTGCCGAGGACGGTGAGGCTCGAGGGCGTGTCCGAATCCCGATCGTGACGCGCGACGGCCGCACGGTGCCGCTGAGCGTGACCAGCGCCGTGCTCCGTGACGACCGGGGTGTTGCCATCGGGGGTGTCGAGCTGTTCCGTGACCGCTCGGAGCAGGAGGCCCTCGAGCGACGGTTGCGTCAGGTCGCGGGCATCGGCCGCATGGTCAGTGCGAACGCCGAGATGCAGCGCATCCTGGCTCTTCTGCCGGACGTCGCCGCCTCCGACTGCGCGGTGCTGATCAGTGGACCCGGCGGCAGCGGCAAGGCGTGGATCGCGCACGCCCTTCACGAGCTCGGCACGCGACGGGAGGGGCCGTACGCGCGGCTGAACTGCTGCGCATTCCCCAAGGTGCTCCTGGAGTCCGAGCTGTTCGGCTGCCAGGCAGGCGCCCGGCCTGGTGTCGAGAGGACCAAGGTGGGGCAGCTCGACGCGGCGCACGGCGGCACGTTGCTGCTGGACGAGGTCGGCGAGCTACCCCTCGACCTGCAGACCGGACTCCTCGAGCTCCTGTCGCGTGGTGGGTTCCGCCCGATCGGCTCCGTGGACGAACGCAAGGCGGACGTCCGCATCATCGCGAGCACGAGTCGCCCCCTCGATGCCGCCGTGGCGTCGGGGAGCTTCCGGGAGGATCTCTACTTCCGCCTGAACGTGGTGCACATCGAGCTGCCGCCACTGAGGGAACGCCTCGAGGACGTGCCGCTGCTCGTCGACCAGTTCATCGCACGCTTCCGCGAGGAGTGTGGGGGGGATGTCCGCGGCATCACGAGCGAAGCCCTGCACGCGCTGCGCTGCTACGACTTCCCCGGGAACGTACGTGAGCTGGAGAGCGTGATCGAGCACGCCTTCGTGATGTGTCGTGGCGACACGATCGAGATCGACGACCTGCCCAGCCGCGTCCTGGACGCCGACGCTGATCCGATGGGCTCGAGGCACGCTACGACAGCCGAGCGCACGTTGATCTGCGAGGCCCTCGAGCGCAACGCGGGGAACCGCTCGCGCACGGCGGCGGAGCTGGGCATGCACCGCACCACGCTCTGGCGCAAGCTGCGGCAGTACGGATTGGCGTAGCGACCGGACCGTAGGCCCTAGACCGCCGCGGCTTCCATCTCGTCGCTGTACGCGCCTGTGCGGGCGGCGCCATTGCAGCGCGCGCGATGCAGGAAGGCCGCCTGCGCTGCCGGGACGTTCGCGGCAGCGCCGCTCCACGCCTTGAGAGACGGCGCCTGCAGGGCGCGCCCGTAGGAGTAGCTGAGCTCCCACGGGGCGTCCGTCATGGCGTTCATCGCGTTGAGGTGCGCCGTCGCGAGCTCGTCGCTCTGGCCACCGGACAGGAAGACGATGCCGGGCACCGAGGCCGGCACCGTGCGCATCAGCGTGCGGACGGTCGCCGCGGCAACCTCCTCGACACCGGCCTGGGTCGCGCACTCGTTGCCCGAGAGGATCATGTTGGGCTTGAGCAGCATGCCCTCGAGGTGCACGCCCTGATGGAAGAGCTGCTGGAACACCGTGCTGAAGGCCCACGTGGACACGGCCTCGCAGCGCTCGATCGTGTGCGGACCGTCCATGAGTACCTCGGGCTCGACGATCGGCACGAGGTTGGCTGCCTGCGAGACGGCTGCGTAGCGAGCCAGCGCGTGCGCGTTCGCCTCGATGCAGGCGTGGCTCGGCTTGTCGTCCGTGATCGTGTAGACGGCACGCCACTTCGTGAAGCGGGCGCCCAGCTCGTAGTACTCCTTGCAGCGGTCCAGGAGCCCGTCGAGACCCTCGGTGACCTTCTCGCCGTCCTGCAGTGCGAGCGCCTTGGCGCCCTTGTCGACCTTGATGCCGGGGATGACGCCGATCTCGTTGAGCGCCTGCGGCACCGGCCGGCCGTCGGAGAGGGACTGACGCAGCGTCTCGTCGAAGAGGATGACGCCGCTGATGTTCTCGTTGGCGCCCTCGGTCGTGAACAGCATCTCGCGGTAGGCGATGCGGTTCTCCGCCGTCGAGTCGACGCCGATCGTGTCGAAGCGCTTCTTGATCGTGGGCGTGCTCTCGTCGGCGGCCAGGATGCCCTTGTTGGGGGCCACGAGGGCCTGCGCGGTCTGCTCGAGCTGCTGCTTGTCCATCCGATATCTCCCTCTGCCGGCCTACCAGCTCCGGCGCAGCACCACGATACCCACGCCTGCCGCCCCGCTCACCCCCTGCACGGGGGTTCCGTCGCGGTATGCGGCGCTTCGCCCGTGCGGCGGATCGCGAGAGCGACGCGGACCGTCGCGGGGTATCTTCGCCCCTGACGACGAGACCGGGAGACTGCCGTGCAGCAACCCGCCATGGACCGGCGCACGGTGTGGGCCTGGAGTCTCTACGACTTCGGCAACTCCTCCTTCGCGGTCCTCTTCGCGTCGATGTTCTCGGTCTACTACAAGGACGAAATCGTGCGGCCCACCGGCGCGCCCGCCGACATGTGGTGGAGCATCACGATCGCCGGCTCCATGCTCCTCGTGGCGTTGTCCTCGCCGTTCGTCGGCGGCATCGCCGATCACACCGGCCGGCGCAAGCGCCTGCTCGCCGGCTACACGGCGCTCGGCATCGTGGCCGTCCTGGCGCTCCTCCTGGTGCAGCCGGGCGGTATGGGCATGGTCGTGATCGGCTGCCTGATTGCCGCGTGCGCCAACGTCGCCTTCGAGGGCGGGCTCGTCTTCTACAACGCGTACCTCCCCGACGTGGCGCCGCCGTCCCATCGCGGGCGCGTCTCGGCGCTGGGGTTCGCCGTCGGCTACGCCGGATCGCTCGTCGCCCTCGGGCTCGCATGGCCTGCGCTCGAGGCCGGCGCCTGGGGCTGGCTCTGGGTGGCGATCGCCGTGCAGTGGGCGATCTTCAGTGTGCCCGCGTTCCGCATCCTGCCGGCCGACCGGCCGAGCGGGCTCAGCCTGGTCGCCGCCGCCGGACGCGGATTCCGCGAGACGGGCAAGACGCTCCGGGACATCTGGGGCATGCGCGACCTCAGGCGCTTCCTCATCGCGTTCTTCGTCTACATGGACGGCGTCATCACCGTCGTGTTCTTCGCCGCCAGCTACGCGACGCAGACGCTGGAGTTCACGCCCGTCGAGGTCGTCGGGATGCTGGCGATCGTCCAGATCACCGCGCTGGTGGGCTCCCTCGCGATGGGTCCGCCGACGGATCGCTTCGGACCGCGCTGGACGGTTCGCCTCATGCTCGTGTGGTGGGTGGGGGTCGCGGTGGCGGCCTTCTTCGCCGAGGGCAAGGGCTTCTTCCTCGTCGTGGCGGGGCTCGCCGGACTCGGTCTCGGCAGCATCCAGGCTGCTTCCCGCGCCTTCCTCGCGCGGCTGATCCCCGCCGGGCGCGAGTCGGAGATGTTCGGCTTCTACGCGCTCTGCGGGAAGACGGGCTCGATCCTGGGGCCGCTCACCTTCGGCGTCGTCACGGTGCTCACCGGCGGGAACCAGCGGCCGGCGGTCCTGGCCGTCGCGGCGTTCTATGCCGCCGGCTTCGTGATCCTGCAGGGGGTGCGGGATCAGCCAGAGGCGTAGGCCTCGCGCTCGCTATCCCGCTCGCGCTCGCTCGTCGGACGCCGCCCTGTTGCTGCCGACGGGCGAGCGCGTGAGCGAGCGGGAGCGCGACCTGGGGACCGCTCAGCGGTCCCTGCGGGTTATCCTCCCCCGCATGCAGTGTCCCGTCTGCAAGCTGGATCAGGTGATCGTCGAGTACGAGGGCGTCGAGCTCGACCTCTGCATCGACGGCCACGGCATCTGGTTCGACAACGACGAGCTGCGCCAGCTCTTCGACGTGGCCGGCGTCCCCGAGATGCTGCACGACCTCGAGGAACGACTCACCTTCCTGCCGCGCGGCCGGCACGGCCCCGAGCGGCGCTGCCCCCGCTGTCGTGGGAAGATGCGTAAGGTCTCCGCCCCCGGTGGGAGCGGCGACGTCATCCTGGACCGCTGCCGACGCGGCCACGGATTGTGGTTCGACAAGGGCGAGCTGGAGGAGATCCTCTCGCTCGAGCTGCAGGAGGGCGATGAGGCGCTCTCCAACATGAGGCACTTCCTGGGCGAGTTCACGGCGCGGCCCACCGCGTCCGGCCCGGGGATCGAAGAGGAGGACTAGCAGCCCATGGCCATCGCAATCGGCGCCGGCGTACTCGTACTCATCATCCTGTACTTCATCGGCATCTACAACGGACTCGTCCGCGCCCGCAACGAGGCGAAGAACGGCTGGTCGCAGATCGACGTGCAGCTCAAGCGCCGCCACGATCTCATCCCCAACCTCGTCGAGACCGTCAAGGGCTACGCCGCCCACGAGAAGGAGACGCTGGACGCGGTCATCCAGGCTCGCTCCGGCGCAGTCGCCGCGAACACGCCCGGCGAGGCGAGCGCCGCCGAGGGCATCCTCGGTGCAGCGCTCGGCAAGCTCTTCGCGTTGGCGGAGGCGTATCCGGACCTGAAGGCGAACCAGAACTTCCTGTCCCTGCAGGAAGAGCTCTCCGCCACCGAGAACCGCATCGGCTTCGCCCGGCAGGCGTACAACGACGCCGCGACGCGCTACAACAACAAGCGCGAGGTGTTCCCGGCGAACCTCATCAGCGGCGGCTTCGAGGAGGCCGAGCTGTTCGAGGTGGAGATCGCCGCCGAGCGCGAGGTCCCCAAGGTCGAGTTCTAGTCCACTCCGCCATCACGGGAACCGCACGCCGTGTGGGAACAGATCCGCTCGAACCGTAGGCGCTCCGTCTTCATCGTGACGATCATGGGCGTCCTGCTCGTCGCGATGGGCATGTCGCTGACCGCCCTCCTCACGCCCGACCAGGGCGCGATGATCTTCGGCGGCATCCTCGCCCTCGGATTGTGGTTCGTCATGTGGATGGTCACGATCAGCAAGGGCGACGACATCATGCTGCGCATGGCGGGCGCGCGGCAGATCCAGCACCGCGATCACCCCACGCTCTACAACATCGTGGAAGAGATGAGCATTGCGGCCGCCTTGCCGAAGGTGCCGCGCGTGTTCGTGGTGGACGATCCCTCGCCCAACGCGTTCGCCGCCGGCAGGGATCCCGAGAAGGCCAGCGTGGCCGTCACGACCGGGCTGCTGCGCATTCTCGACCGCGACGAGCTGCAAGGCGTCGTGGCCCACGAGCTCGGTCACATCAAGAATCGCGATGTCTCCCTGATCACCACGGCCGGGATCATGGTCGGGAGCATCGTGCTGCTGGCCGAGATCGGGCTGCGCGTGCTCTGGTACTCGGGCGGCGGCGTGCGCCGCTCGCGCACCTCCAGCGACAAGGGCGGCGGCCAGGCCATCGTGATGATCATCGCGATCGCCCTGCTGATCCTCGCGCCGATCCTCGCCCAGCTCATCTACTTCGCGCTGTCTCGCCGGCGCGAGTACCTCGCCGACGCATCGGGCGCCATGTACACGCGCTATCCCGAGGGGCTGGCCTCGGCCCTCGAGAAGCTGGCGGGCACCACCAAGCCGCTCTCCGACACGAGCCGGGTGACGGCGCCGATGTACATCGTGCGGCCGCTGAAGCAGGGGCGGAAGATGAGCGCGACGTCGGCGTTCTCGACCCATCCGCCCATCGCCGATCGCGTGCGCGTGCTGCGCTCGATGGCGGGCGGCGCGGACTTCGCGGCCTACGACGCGGCCTTCCAGCGCGTGAAGGGACGCGGTGTCGTGGGGCTCCACACCCTCGAGCAGACGTCGCGCGTGCAGGTGCGCGGTGGCGCGGAGGCCGACCTCACGACGACGCGTGAGCGAGCGCGTGCCGCCTCGGACGCCTATCTGACGGCCTCCGGCTACGGCGTGCGCCGCTGCACGAACTGCGGCGCCTCCGTGAAGGTGCCGCCGTCCCTCTCCGAGCGCGTCACGGCGTGCCCGCGCTGTCGCGGCGCCCTGGGGCCGTCCTGAGCGTCGGGGATCCGTGACGAATGGCGGTGCCGTGTCGGTATCGTCGGCCGCCATGACCGACGCCGTTCAAGATCTCCTGCGTTACATCGACGCGTCGCCGACGCCCTACCACGCCGTCGCCGAGACGGCCCGGCGCCTCGAAGAGGCCGGCTGGACCCGTCTCGACGAGGGCCGGACCTGGGATCCCGTCCCCGGTCTCAAGGGCTACGTCGTGCGCGCGGAAGGCAGCATCATCGCCTTCCATCTCGGCAGCGACTCGCCCGCGGAGACGGGGATGCGTTTGATCGGCGCTCACACCGACTCGCCCAACCTCCGCCTCAAGCCGCAGCCCGAGCGCACGGCGCACGGCACGAGGCAGCTCACGGTGGAGACCTACGGCGGGCTGCTGCACTACACGTGGTTCGATCGCGACTGCTCGCTCGCGGGACGCGTGCAGCTGCGCGACGCGAACGACGACGTGCGCACGGTCCTGGTGGACCTCGAGCGTCCGCTCCTGCGTGTGTCGAGCCTCGCGATCCACCTCAATCGCGAGGTGTACGAGTCGGGCTTCAAGCCCAACGCCCAGCAGCACATGCACCCGCTGCTCTCGCTCGAGGGCGGGCCGAGCTACGCCGATCTGCTCGACGAGGCGCTGGCCGACCACGGCGCGACACACGACGACGTGCTGGCCCACGACCTCATGCTGTACGACGTGCAGAACGCCGAGCTGTCCGGCGCGGACGAGGCCTTCGTGCACGCCGCGCGTCTCGACAATCTCGCGTCGTGCCACGCCGCGCTCACGGCCCTCCTGCGTCTCGCCGAGACCGACGCCGTGCCCACGTGCGGCCGCCTCATCGCGCTCTGGGACCACGAGGAGGTCGGTAGCCGCAGCGTCGCCGGAGCGCGCGGTGCGTTCCTGCGCGACGTGCTCTCGCGCCTGACCGGCGGCGGCGAGCCGCTGCGTCGCGCGGTGGCGGGCTCCCTGCTCGTGTCCGCGGACATGGCGCATGGCGTCCACCCGAACTACGCCGAGCGCCACGATCCGGACCACATGCCCACGCTGGGGGGCGGCCCGGTCGTGAAGTGGAACGTCAACCAGTCGTACACGAGCGATGCGGTCACGGCCGGTCACTTCGTCGCGTGCGCGAAGCGCGCGGGTGTCACGCCGCAGCACTACTCGCACCGCAACGACCTGCGGTGCGGATCCACCATCGGGCCCATCGCGGCAGCCGAGGTCGGCATCCGGACCGTCGATGTCGGCAACCCCATGCTCTCGATGCACTCGTGCCGGGAGATGAGCGCCGCCGCCGACCACGAGCCGATGATCCGCTGCATGGCGGCCCACCTGGAGAGCGCATGAGCGACGTGCCTTCTGCGAGCAACGGCGACCGCGAGCCGGTCCAGGACGCGCACGCGCGCGTGCGTGACGTGTTCGACGACTGGGCGGACCGCGGCCGCGCCGAGGGCATGGAGAGCGGCCACGGCTTCGCAGCACGCCAGGGCTTCGACCGGCTCGAGCTCACGACCGGAGCGCACTACCTCGACGTCGGCTGCGGGAACGGCTACACGGTTCGCTGGGCATCGGACGTCGTGGGGGCGGAGGGCCGCGCCGTCGGCATCGACCTGAGCCCCAACATGATCGAGCGAGCGCGCGAGCTGTCGGCCGGTCTGCCCAACGTGCAGTTCCACGAGGCGGCCTTCCCGGAGCATCCGCTGCCGCGCGGTGCGTTCGCCGGCATCTTCTCGATGGAGGTCCTCTACTACCTGCCGGACACGGCGGGCGCGCTGCACGAGATCGCGCGGCTGCTGCAGCCGGGTGGACGCTTCGCGTGCGTCGTCGACTACTACCGGGAGAACGAGGAGAGCCACACCTGGCCCGACGACCTGGGCGTGGCGATGAACCTGCTCAGCATGGCCGCCTGGCGCGGTGCGTTCGAGGAGGCCGGGCTCACGGTGATCGAGCAGACCTGTCTCCAGTACCCGCTCGAGGAGGGCAAGGAGCCCGGCTGGAAGCAGACGCAGGGCTCGCTTCTGACGGTGGGGGAGAAGCGCGCGTAGCGCGGGTGGTGGTCGTGTGGGCACCCCGTGTCCGCCGGTGTAGAACCACACCTGCAGGAGGCTCACGCCATGGCGCATCTGGTCCCCGCGAAGCATCAGCCGAAGCTCGATCTCGAGCGCTTCCTGGTGAAGGACGCTCCCAACGAGGACGAAGCCGTCCCGATGGACGTCGTCTTCGTCGGCGCCGGACCGGCCGGCTTGGCCGGTGCCATCGAGCTTGCGCGCCTCGTCAAGAAGGACGCGGAAGAGGGCGGTGATCTCGGCGAGCTCGAGATCGGCGTGCTCGAGAAGGCGGCCGAGCTCGGCCAGCACAACCTCTCCGGCGCCGTCATCAACCCGCGCGCCATGCAAGAGCTCTTCCCCGACCTCTCCATGGACGACTTCCCCTTCCGCGGTGCCGTGGAGAAGGAGAAGGTCTACCTCTTCACGAAGAAGCGTGCATGGCGCATTCCCGCGCCGCCGCCCATGTGGAATCACGGCAACCAGATCGCCTCGATCTGCGAGGTCGTGGGCTGGCTCGGCGAGAAGGCCGAGGAGATGGGCGTCAACGTCTTCACCGGCTTCCCGGTCGAGTCCCTGCTCGTGGACGGCAGCACCGTGCGCGGCGTGCGCACCGTGGCCACCGGTCTCAATCGCGAGGGCGAGCCGGGTGCCGGCTACGAGCCCGCAGGTGACATCACCGCGCGCGTCACGGTCCTGAGTGAAGGCTCGCGCGGGCCGCTGGCGCAGGCGTGGCAGGAGGCGAACGGCGTCGGGTCGCCCAACCCCCAGATCCACGCTCTCGGCGTGAAGGAGATCTGGGAGGTCAAGAAGCCGCTCGACCACATCATCCACACGCTCGGCTGGCCGCTGCCCCGCAGCGCATTCGGCGGCAGCTTCGTCTACCCCCTGGCCGACGATCTCGTCGCCATCGGTCTCGTCGTCGGCCTCGACTACGAGCGGCACGACACCGATGTGCACCGCATGCTCCAGGAGTTCAAGGCGCATCCGCACATGCAGAAGCTCCTGGAGGGCGGTGAGCTCGTCGAGTGGGGGGCGAAGACGATCCCCGAGGGGGGCTGGCACGCCCTGCCCGATCGCCTGACGGGCGACGGCGTGCTGCTCGTCGGCGACGCGGCGGGCCTCGTCGACGTGCCCTCGCTCAAGGGCATCCACTACGCGATGCACTCCGGCATCCTCGCTGCGCGCGCGATCTTCGAGGCACTCAAGAAAGGCGACGTGTCCGCCGCGGGCCTCGCGAGCTACGACGAGTCGCTGCGCGCGAGCTACGTCGCGAAGGACCTCAAGAAGCGGCGCAACATCCGCCTCGCGTTCAAGTCGGGCTTCTTCTGGGGCGCGATCAAGTCGTTCCTGATGATCCTGACCAAGGGCTGGTTCCCCGGCGGCCGCATCCAGGTCGAGGAAGACGCGGCGGAGCCGCGCACGACCGAGGCGTCCGAGCCGTACAGCGGCGGCATCAGCAAGGTGGACGCCGTCTTCAAGTCGGGCAACCAGACCCGCGACGACATCCCGTCCCACCTGACGGTCGGTGACGACGTGCCACCGGACGTGGCCAAGCTCTACGAGCACCTGTGTCCGGCCGGCGTCTACGAGGCCACGGAAGACGGGCTCGTGGTCAATGCGCCGAACTGTGTGGACTGCCGCGCGACGGACATCCTCGGCCCGCGTTGGTCACCCAGAGAGGGTGGGAGCGGGCCGAAGTACAAGCGGATGTGAGAGCGTCGTACTGCTGCGGGCCGCGACGTGAACGTGAACGTGCACGTCGACGTGAACGGCCCAGATACTCACTCATGACGGGTTCATCTTGCGAGGCGTGGACCGTTCCGTGCATGAGCCATCAAGCGTCTGCAACTTGATCGTTCACGTTCACGTTCACGTTCACGTCAACGTGGCGAGATGTCGATGCCGGATCCTCACAACCCCGCGAGCGCCCGGTCGATCTCCGCCGCCTGCTTCGGGAACTTCTTCTTCCGCGCCTTGTAGGCCTTCTTCAGAGCCTTCTTGAGCTTGGAGGCCACGCCCGCGTCGCGCTCCGTCCACGCGCGCCAGTAGAAGTGACGCAGCCGCTCGTCCTTCTTGAGCACGCCCGTCGCCCAGGTGATCGGCGGCTTCTTCTTCTGATCCCACAGAAGGAACGCGTAGCGGTTCACCAGGTGCTGGAACTGGCTCGTCTTGCTCGCTTGCGGAATGTCCTTCGTCGGGAAGGCCTCCATCGCGGCCTCGAGCGCCTTCATGGCCGCCTTGGGATCCTCGCAGGCCTTCGCGATCTCGGCGCTCAGGGCATGCGCTCGCCACACGGCCTCGGGCTCGCTCTTGTGCTTCTCTAGGAAGCCCGCGACGACCTTCTGCTGCTCCGCGATCTGCGCCTTGCTCCGCTCAGTGGCGGCCATCCACGTCTCGAGGGCCGGATCGAAGGTCCACTTGTTGGCCCACATGTTGCCGCTTCGGAGGCCCGACTGCACGTTGGCCCAGGTCTTCTCGATCTCATCGAGCAGCGAGCCGCTGGAGGGCCTCGGCACGTCGGGTACGGGCTGGTAGGGGCCCCGCGTGCTCGGCGTCATCTCACGTTGGAAGAAGAGCCCGTCGACCACTTGGTGCCACGGACCGCGCATGGGGCTGTTGCCCAGCGGCCGGGTGACGAAGGGCTTGTGGAGCCACGCGCCGCCCTTCGGCGGTGCGCGCAGATCGACGATCGCGTTTTCGAGTCCGGCCTCGCGACAGAATGCGTCGAAGCTGCCCGCCGGTGCCGGCCGCACGGTCCAGGGAGTCGTGTTGCCAAACGGGCGTCCCGCCTTGCCGCCGTACGTCGTGAAGCCCAGCGTGTAGCACTGCTTGCCGAACCTCTTCGCGACGAGGTGCCCCATGGGGATGGTCTTGTCGTAGTTGAGCGATCCGCCCAGGGGCTTCAGCTTCGCCGGGTTGCGCATCAGGTGGAACGTCGCAGCCCAGACGATGATCTTGCGCTTCGGGTAGTGCTGCTCCGCGAGCCAGATGAGATTCTCGGCCATCGCCCGATCGCGCTTGTTGTTGTCCTCCGGCGAGGGCTTCGTCTTCGCGCTTCGGGCGCGAATGCTGCGTATCTGGGCTTCGAGGCTCTTCGTCAGCTGGATCCAGTACGCGCGCTCACGGTCGTCCAGATTGCTCTTGGCGTAGCCGAGCTCGGTGCGCAGCAGCGCGAGCCAGTACTCCGCATTGCCCGCCTCTTCCTTCGTGAGCTTCGGCTTGTCAGACAGCAGCATCTGGATCGCGCGGGCGATCAGCTTGCTCGACTCGCCTTGCACCAATGACGGTGCCGCCTCCTTCGCGACGGCGCGCAGGTCGTCGAGGAGGTGCTTGCGCGACACACGACTGGTCAGCTGGCAGTCGTAGCCGCACAGCTCGAGGGGCCGCTTGCCCTTGGCCTGGGCGCGCAGATAGTCGACCGTCGGCTTGACCTGGTGGCTCATCGTCCAGATGCCGAAGATGCCCAGGTCGAATTCGCTCGTGCCCTTGGGGTCCTTACGCAGGTTCTCCCAGCCCTTGGCGCAGTCGTAGAAGCCGCTCTCCCAGGCGAGGACGTCGAAGCCCATCTCCTGGTGCAGGAACCGGACGAGCCGGGCCTTGGCCAGGAAGCAGGCCCCGTCGGCGTGCGTCTGCTCACCCAGCTGCACGATGCGCGCGTCGCCGAGGATCTTCTTCAGCGGCGCGAGGTCGGAGAAGTCCTCGTCTGCCGGATCGATCGAGCGCACCTTCAGCGCGTGCTCCCTCAGCCACGCGACCTGGGCCTCGTCGGCCCCCGCCAGCGTCGGCACCAGGAGCAGGACGGCCACCAGCAACGACGTGCGCATGCCACACCTCCGCCGCCAGTGTAGGCCGCGGCGGCGCGGCGGTCAGGCGTGCCGCCGCCACGACGGCCAGAGGATCGGAGTGGCCCTGGCGCCCTCCTCATGACTACGATCGCGCGCGAGGAGCATGCGTGGCGGACGTGGAGATCGACCCGAGAGCCGGCGAGGACGTCGTCCGTGTGGAGGGCTACCACGAGCCCGACCAGCACGATGAGACCTACAAGGGGCTTGCCTGCCACACCTATGCAGGGCTCCACGAGCGCGTCGGCGAGCTGATGCGTACGGCGCTCGAGCCCGGCGCACGCGTCCTCGACGTCGCTGCGGGCTCAGGTGCACTCAGTCTCCGGCTGTCCGACCTCTGCTTCGACATGACGGCGTGCGACTACGTCGGAGAGGCCTTCCAGTTGGAGGGGGTGGTGCCGTTCCAGCGCGTGAACCTGAATCACGAGTTTGCGGCGGAGCTCGACGGAGCGTACGACGGCGTCACTGCGGTCGAGATCATCGAGCACCTGGAGAACCCCCGTCACTTCGTGCGGCAGTGCAGCAAGCTGCTGCGTCCGGGCGGACGGCTGCTGATCACGACGCCCAACATCGAGAGCGTGCGCTCGCTGGAGACCTTCCTGCGCAAGGGGACGTTCACGCTCTTCAACGACGCGTCCTACGAGCAGTCGGGTCACATCACGCCGGTCGGGCAGTGGCAGCTGTGCAAGATCCTGTCGGAGAACGGCTTCACCGACGTCCGCCTGAGTGGCTTCAGCGCGCCCCGCCGCCGGCGTCTCAGCGTCAACGGCATGCGGCGTGCGCTCGTCGGCCTGCTGTCGCGCCACCGCCGCGGTCGCGTACGCGAGGACATCCTCGTCGTCGAGGCACGTCAGGCGGCGTCGGGACCGGCAGCCGCCTCATCGCCGTCCGCTTCGTGAGTCTGCGAGAGTCGGCCGGCTTCGCCGTCCTCAGAGCATGAGCAGCACGACGACCTGACCCGCGATCGTGGCCAGCACGCTCGCCAGGGCATAGGCAGCCGCATAGCTCAGCGCCGGCTCGTTGCTGTCGGCTGCGCGCTTCACGGCCACGAGCGCCGCGCTCGACGTCATGCCCCCGCCCATGCTGCCCCAGGCATCTACCGGGCGCATCTTGAGGAGCCAACGTGCCACGCCGATCGCCATCACGACCGACAGCACGGTGACCCCGATGCACGCGAGGAGCGTCGGCATGAGGTTGCCCTGCATCACGCCGAAGGAGCTCTCGCCCGCCTTGACGCCGGTCTCGGCGACGAAGAGGAGGATGCCCAGATCGCGCACGAGCTGTCTGGCCGGCCGCGGCACGTTCGCGCGCAGCAGGCCGACGTTGCGGAAGCGCCCAAGCAGGATGCCGAGTAGCAGCAGGCCGCCGGCGTTGCCGAGGGTGACCGGCGCGTCGAAGACCTCGAGCGTCGCCTGGCCGAGCAGCAGGCCGAGGAAGATGCCGCCGGCATACACCGCGATGTCCGTGCGGTCCGATGAACGCACGAACCGGCCCATGAGCTGCGCCACGCGGCGCACGTTGTCGCGGCGCCCGACGATGAATGCGACGTCGCCGTGCTCCAGCACGAGCTCGGCCGTCGGGTCGATCACGACGCCCTGCCGCTCGACCGAGCCGACGAGGCACCGGAAGCGCTTGGTTATCTCGAGGTCGGCCAGCGTCTTGCCCACCGCGTCGCGACTCAGCACGCGGATCTTCACGGGCTGACGCATGTTGCGGCGCAGCTCTGCGTCGTAGACCTCGGGGCCGACCATAATCTCGAAGGCCTGCAGCTCCTCGAACGTGCCCTTCACGAGGAGATGATCGCCGGCCTCGAGCTCGGTCTCCGCGCTTACGGCGCGGATGTCGTCCTCGCGGTGCAGGCGCGTGATGTAGGCCCCCGTGCAGTGGGTCAGGTCCAGCTCGCGCAGCGGCTTGCCGATCACCTCTTCGTTCTTCACGACGAAGGCGCGCGTGAGGTCCGGTCCCTGGGCGCGCATGCGACGGGCCTCGGTGTCGTCCGTGTCGTCGATGCCCTTCGTGAGGTCGTCGCCCATGAGGCGGGGCAGAAACTGCACGAGGAGCACCACGCCCGCCAGGCCGATCGGATAGGTGAGCGCGAAGGTCACGGCCAGCGCGGTCGGATCGCTGCACACCGCCTCGGCGGCGGCGTAGGTCGGCGGGCTCGTCAGGGCGCCCGAGAGCAGACCCGCCGCGATGGCGTCGTCCAGGGTCAACATCCGGCTGAACACGACGGCGAGACCGAGGGCGGCCAGATTGACGACTGCGCCCACGAGCACGAAGCGCCAGCCCGGTCCGCCGAAGAGGCTGGAGAAGAAGCGCGGGCCCGCCTCGAAGCCGACGGAGTAGATGAAGAGGGCGAAGCCGAAGTCGCCGACCGTGAGCAGCGGCGTCTCGCTGCCGTAGAGCGCGGTGAAGCTAAGGCCGGCGCGGCCCAGGAGGAGCGCCACGAGGATCGTGCCACCCGCCGGCCCCAGCGACAGGCCGCGCCACGTGAGCGAGCCGAGGCTGAAGCCCAGCGCCACGACGAGCATGAGGCCCGCGAGCGGAATCGTGTTCAGCCACTGGATGAGGTCGGCCATAGGGCGGGGATGGTAACCGAGGGCCCTGTTTCATCGGTGGCCACGGTCTCAACCCGTGAACGTGAACGTCTGCGCTTGCGTTCCCGGCGTGTGCCGTGCCTGTGTCCCGTCGCGCTTCGGTGTCGTGTGCGCCATGCGCACGGTCCCAAGAAGAGTCACGGGCCGGGCGGAGATTCGGCCTTCGACGCGGCGCTTCGCGCCTTGCTCAGGCCTCCCAGCCGCCCCTACGAGCTATCCGCCCGTCGTTACGGCTTCCTGACGACTTTGATGAGCTTCAGCTCCGCGCCGCCCAGCGACAGGAACGCCGACGCCTGGCCGCTGTCCTCCGCGCCCTGGCGGATGTGGGTCGCGTCGGCGACCACCTGGCCCCACGTCGCGTCGACCGGAACCCAGATGCCGTCGAGCACGACCTCGTTCCACGCGTGCCCGCCGAAACCGTAGCGCCCGCCGAAGCGGAGCTCGTCGCCCAGGTACATCAGGCCGCCGACCTCCCGCGCCGGTACGCCCACCGCCCTGGCAAGCGTCGTGAAGAGCAAGGAGTGCTCCGTGCAGTCGCCCTTGCGCACCGAGATGATGTCG
Source organism: Planctomycetota bacterium (assembly GCA_030065025.1). GTDB lineage: Bacteria > Planctomycetota > PLA2 > PLA2 > JAEUHO01 > JAHEIK01. Next base: position 12,034 of record JASJDY010000060.1, on the reverse strand, counting down.
AGCACGGAGAGGGGCTCGGCCGCATAGCTGTCCTCGACGTACTTGTCCACGAAGGCCACCAGGCGCTTCACCTTCTCGTGCGGCGTCGACGCGTCGCCCACGGCGCGCTGCGCCAGGGCAACGACCTTCTTGTCGCGGATCGGGTGCTCCGCGCTCTCGGCCAGCGACGCACGGATCTCCTCCTCGGTCGCCTTGACCTTCGGGTCGTGGGCCGCGCCGAGGCGCAGCGTCAGCACCTTGCGCTCCTTGTCGAGGCTCGCCCGCTGCCGCGGGCCGTCCTGGATCTTCTCGATGTCGCGCCCGCGGACTTCCACGATCAGCTCCGTGACCTTGCCCGGCTCACCCAGCGGCTTGTCGATCTTGGCGATCTGGGAGACGAAGAGGTCGACGGGCTTGCCGGGCTTGCGCGCCACGGCCTCCGGCTCGAGGCGCACCTCCATCACGCCCATCATCTGCATCGAGAGGAGCTTGCCGCTCTGATCGATGCGCATCGTCCCGCTCTCGCCGTCGCGCTTCGAGCGCTGCTCGGCCACGTAGTACGTCAGCGGCACGCCGTCGACGCGCGTCGTGACGACCTCGGTCACCGTGAGGGTGTCGTCGTCGAACTCCGCCTCACCCAGATCGAACGAGCGATAGGTCACGGTGTCTCCGACGGCGCGCTTCTCTCGGAACCAGAGATACGGCTTCATCGCGACGTCGAACGGGACGGGATCCTCCGCCAGCGTCAGCTTGCGCGTCTGGCCGCCCGCCGTGATGAGTGCCGCGAAGGACCCCGGCCCGCCCGTGAGCTGCACGCGTTGGCTGAAGGCGCCCTGGCTCTGGACGTTCCAGCCGGTGACGCAGCGGTAGGGGGGCTTGGACTCGAAGAGGAGCTCCTCCTCGATCTTGATCTCCCGGTCCGAGCCCATGGACTTCATGCGCAGCTCGATGCGGTAGTGCGACCGCAGGAACGCCTTGTCGGCTCTGCGCATCGGCTCCAGCACGATGTGGGCCCAGCCGATCTTGGTCCCGTCCATGTAGATGCCGTACCAGTCGTCGTACCGCTGGGTGAGCGCCGGCTTCGCCGGTGCGGCCTTGGGCGCGTCCTTGGCATGGGCGATCGATGCATGCACGCCGAGCGCGAGTGCCACGACGACCAGCGTGCCGGTCAACAGGGGGAGCAGCTTGCGATCCACGGTCCTCTTCCTCCGCAGGGATAGGGGCTAGCCCGCATGTTGCATGAACACCGGCCGAGTCGCGCGGTTCTCGCTCGTCTTCGCGCCCGATCTCATCGCCGAGGCTCGTCAGAGGGGGGATCAGCCCCGCCTCCTCCCCTCGGCTTCGACCTCGGGCGCGAATCCGTCGCGAGAACACCCCGTGGCTGCCGAACAGCTGTGGCCGACAACGCAACACCTCATCGCCAAACGACTTGCCGCGCGGCCGACGCGCGCTTCATGCAACATGCGGGCTAGTCGTCGACGAAGAGCGCCTTGAGGTTGCGCTTGTTGTCGTCGTACATGGTGAACCACTCGTCGACCGAGGCGCTGAACTGCTCGTTGCGAGTCAGAGTCGCTAGCATCTTGGGCAGGACTCTCGAAAGCGCTCCCCAGCGGCTGTGGGTCGCCTCACCGGCGTGGTTGTACATGTCGCCCTCGACGGGGTCCTTCATCACGCCCTTCACGCCCGGCCTGCTCTTGCGAACGGTCTCGACGACCGTCTTCATGATCTTCGCGCGGTGGGTCTTCACGCCGTGATAGTTCCCCAACGCGGTCAGGGCCTGTGAGGCGGCGCCCATGTGCTTGGACTTCGTCACGATCTTCAGGAGTGGGCTGACGAGGGAGCCGTCAGGCACCTGACCGGCGGTGCGGATCGCGGCCCGTAGGAGCGGGGTCGCCTTCTTCGCGTTGGGCTGCTTCAGATAGAACCGGATGTACTTCGCGCCCTCTGGATCACCGGTCTGCGCCAGTGCGGCGAGCATGTCGAGCCGCAGCTTCTCGCCCACCATCTTCTTGGGCAGATTGCCGATCAGCGCGATCACCTTCTTGCGCAGGCGCTTGTGACCGTCGGCGTCCTTGTGCAGCGCGACGGCCGCCTTCAGATCGCCGCCGAGCGCGGCCATGTCCTTCGCTGCCCGGTGCGACTTGACCTGCTCGGTCAGATCCACGAGGCGCTTGGCCAGTGCGTCGGCAGTCTCACCCTCTGCCGCGACCTGCGGCGTAAGCAACCCGAAGGCGCTGATGAGCAACAGCGCACGCAATACGTTCCAGGGACAACGCATCGCAACACCCCCTTCACCCCTTAGAACGTACGCGTGGGTGAGGGTTCCATGCCGAATTCGGGCTTTCTCGCCCCGAGGACTTCCGTCCACGAGGTCAACATGAAGATGGCGGGAGCGATCCGTGAAGATCGCTCCCGCCTTGGAGTCGCCGCTTGCGATGGGTGCGTGCGGAGGCCGGCTGGGACGCTACCCGTCCGAGCCGCCGCCCGAACCGCCGCGCTTGCCCTTGCCGCCGCGCTTGCCCTTGCGGCCCTTGCGGGCTTCACGTAGCTCGGCCTTCGTCACCTCGCCGTCGCCGTTCGCATCGGCCTTGCTGATGCGGTTCCAGAGCCGCTCGGGCACTTCGGCGCTGGTGAGCGAGCCGCTCTTGTCCTTGTCGAACTTGGCGAAGAGGCGAGCGATCTTGTGGCCCTTCTTCTTGCCCTTGCCCTTGCCGCCGCGTCCCTGGCCTTCGGCGAAGGCGGGGGCTGCGAGGGCCACGGCGAGCAGGAGCACGGTCGAGGCTCGGAGGATGGTCTTCATGGCTGGGTCTCCTGTTGGCTCGGCGCGCGGGCGCCGCAGCATTGCGTCGGTGTGGGCATGTACCCCTTCGCGTCCGCACGAGTTCCGGCCCCAAAACGCAGAACGGGCGCCGGCGAGGCCGGCGCCCATTCGTTGGGATCAGGTGTTGCGGAAGTCTGAACCCGGCGTCAGGTCCTACGCGCCGAAGCCGCCATCGGCGTGGAACTGGGCGCCGGTGACGTAGCTCGCGTCGTCCGAGGCGAGGAAGCCGACCACGGTCGCGACCTCATCGGCCCGGCCGAAGCGGGCGAGCGGCACCATCTGCGTGATCTCCGCGGCCATGGCCTCGACCTCTTCCTGCGACATCTGCAGCGCGTCGAAGAGGGGCGTCTCGATCGGGCCGGGGCTCACGATGTTGACGCGGATGCCGGCGGGCGCGAGCTCACGTGCCCACGCCTTGCTCAGCGTGTTCACGGCGCCCTTCGTGGCCGAGTACACGGAGAAGCCGGGCATCGGACGGTCGCCCACGGCCGACGAGATGTTGATCACGGCGCCGCCGCCGTCGCTGAGCAGCGGCAGGGCGGCCTTCGTCGTGAGCACCAGGCCCTTCACGTTGACGCCGAGCAGCGCGTCGATGTGGGCTGCGTCGACCTCGGCCAGGGGGCCGGGCGGGGCGATGCCCGCGTTGTTGACGAGCACGTCGAGCCGCCCGTTCTCGGACTTCACGCTTTCGATCGTGCGGTTGATGTCGTCTTCGCTGGTGACGTCCGCCACGACATGGCGAATGGACTCGTGCTGGCCGGCGGACTCCGTCAGCGTGCCTTCGCTGCGGCCCGTGATCACGACCTGGAAACCGTCGTCGGCCAGGCGCTTGGCGATGGCCCGGCCGATGCCGGTGCCGCCGCCGGTGACGAGTGCGACTCTCTGGGACATGGATGCTCCTTCTCCCGGACTCGAACGTCCCGGGGGCGCGGAGCGTACACTGGCCGGCTGGCCCCAGGATTCCGCTGCGTTCGCCCGATTGCGGCGTTTTCCAGGGGGGAGGACCCGGCCCCGGGAGGACACCATGCCGTACTTCGTCCGCATGGCGCTCGTGATCACTGCGCTTCTCGGCCTGCTCGCTTGGAGCGGCCCGGCCGCGCAGGCCGGCGACGACGCGGCCAAACCGCGTCCCAAGGAACGCTTCGAGACGGAGTCGAACTCGGTCGCGGAGAAGCGTTCTACGGCCCGCGGCTGGGAGAACGTGCCCCTGCCGCCCGCCGCCAAGAAGGGCATCAAGTGGCTCATCGTCAACCAGAACGCCGACGGCGGCTGGGGACAGGAGGGCCGCCTCACCAAGAACCAGAAGCAGGTCTCGCGTCCGGTGGGGACCTGGCGCAAGAGCGACGTGGGCAACACATGCTTCGCCGCCCTGGCCATACTGGGTACGGGCAGCACGCCGTCGAAGGGCACGTTTCAGGGGCCGCTGAAGCGCGCCGTCCTGTACGTGCTCGCCAACGTCGACCGCAAGCCGAGCACGTCCCGTCCCACGGGCCGCAACCCGACGACCCAGATCCACGGCAAGATCGGCCGCTACGCCCCGACCTTCCTCGCGGCTCGGCTGTTCCTCGAGGTCGAGGGCGCCATGCCCGAGGCGCGGCAGAACCGGCAGGTGACGGCTGCGCTGCGCGAGATCCTGCCCGCGATCGAGCGTCTGCAGGCCGCCGACGGCAGCTGGAACCACCCGGGTACCTGGGCGCCGATCCACAGCACGGCCTACGCAAGCCAGGCGCTCTGGGAGGCGAAGAAGCGCGGTCACAAGGTCACGGACGAGGTGCTCGCGAAGGCCGAGCGCTTCACGATCCGCCAGCTGCGCGCGACGGCGCGCGCTGCACAGAAGGCCGTCGATCCGAAGAAGCTGCGCAAGCGTCGCGGACGCGGCGGGAAGCCGCCGGTCATCACACCGGGACCCGACGGCCCCGACCTCGGCCCCGTGGCGGTCGGATCCGCGGGCGTCGTGCTCTACAGCCTCTCCCAGGCGGCGGAGCAGCTGACGCGGACGCCGGACATGCGCAAGCGCTTCACGAAGCAGATCGAGCAGATCGCGGACAAGGTGCAGAGCGAGCGCGTGCTCAAGGGCCTCGGCTCGATGGGCGGCGAGGAGTTCATCTCCTACGCCAACATCAACGTCGCGCTGGCGCGGATGGGCGGGAAGGTGCACACGCGCTGGGATCGCTCGATGAAGTCGCGTCTCGCGGAGATCCAGAACCGTGACGGCTCGTGGTCGGGGCATCACTGCATCACGGGCAGGACAGCGGTGACGAGTCTGGCGGTGCTGACGTTGACGGCGGAGCGCCAGGTGCCCCGGAAGTAACCCCACGTCCTCCAATGGCGACGTGAACGTGAACGTGAACGTGGACGTGAACGATCAGGGTGCGCCCGGAATTCGAGCGGGAGCGCGAGCGCGAGCGCGTGGTCGTACAGTGAGCCCGTGATACGTGCTTGCCTCCTGATTGCGATCCTCCTCCTCGCGGCCTGCGGCGAGCAGAAACCCGCCTTCGAGGGGCGTGTCGTGTTGCAGCGCGCCGTCGCGTACCTCCGCGCGCAGCAGGCCGACGACGGCGGCTGGCACAGCGAGACCTACGGGCTGCTGAAGAGCGGGGGGTCCCTGACGCCCTTCGTGCTCGACGCCCTGTTCGACGCCGGGGCGCTGCTGGGCGCCGACGCAGCGTCCGACGAGCGCGGCGTCGCTTTCGTGGTTCGTCACGTGAATGCGGACGGGGCCCTGGGGCTGGGAGGCGCTGTCGCGGACTACCCGACGTACGCCACCGCGCTCGGTCTCCAGGTCCTCGTCCTCGACCAGAACCGCCACGGCGACCAGCGGCACGCCGCGCTCATCCTCAAGATGGCGCGCTGGCTCATCGGCCAGCAGCTCACGGAGCAGCACGGCTGGTCGAAGGAGCATCCCGCCTACGGCGCCTGGGGGATGGGGGGCGAGCCGCGCACGCCGCCGGACGCGGGGCACATCGACATCTCGATGACGCGCTACGCGGTGGACGCCTTGTCGCAGGGCATCGCGTCGACGGCCGCCTCGCACGCCCTGCTGGGGGCGCGCGTGTTCCTCAGGCGCCTTCGCAACCCGGACGGTGGGTCCTTCTTCTCGACCGTGCTCACGGACAAGAACAAGGCCGGTGCGGACGACGGAGGCGGCTGGCGCAGCTACGGCAGCGCGACGGCGGACGGCATCCTTGCCTACGGCGCCTCGGGTAAGTGGTTCAACGAGCAGCTGCGCGAGGACGCCCTGCAGCTCGCGAGCCGGCACCGTGTCGACGTGGTCCCCGGGCTCCAGAGCGGCGTGGGCGTCGACTGGGGTGTGTCGATGCTCCACTACTACCGCGCTGCGAGCGCCCAGGTGTTCGGCGCCTTCGGGGTCAAGGAGGCGCCTGCTGGACGGGACTGGCGTCAGGACCTGATCGCGGCGTTCGCCCGGGAACAGCGCGAAGACGGCAGCTTTGCGAGTGAGAGCGGCCTCATGAAGGAGGACGATCCGCTCATTGCCACGGCCCTTGCCGTCAAGGCGCTCGCGACGGCGCTTCGCCGCCCCTAGACTCTGCGCCGCATGACCGGACGCATCCTCTACGGCGCCACGATCTTCCTCAGCGCCTTCCTGCTGTTCCAGGTGCAGCCGGTCATCGGCAAGTACATCCTGCCGTGGTTCGGCTCTTCGCCCGGCGTGTGGGCCACGTGCCTGCTCTTCTTCCAGATCCTGCTCCTCGGCGGCTACACGTACGCGCACTTCGTCGTGAGCCGACTGAGCCCCAAGCGCCAGGCCATCGTGCACGCGGTGCTGCTGGGCCTCGCTCTCCTGACACTGCCCATCACGCCGTCCACCGAGTGGAAGCCGACGGGGGAGGAAGCGCCGGTCGGGCGCATCCTCATCGTGCTGGCCTTCAGTGTCGGCCTCCCATACCTGCTGCTGTCTTCAACCGGTCCGCTCATCCAGGGGTGGTTCGCACGTCTGCATCCCGGCCGCTCGCCGTACCGGCTGTACGCCCTCTCGAACGTCGGCTCGCTGCTCGCCCTGCTCAGCTACCCGTTCCTCGTGGAGCCTGCGCTGCGTCTGAAGGAGCAGACGAGCACGTGGTCGATCGGCTACGTCGTGTTCGCTCTGGCGTGCGCCGGTTGTGCATGGGTGCTGGCCCGCGGCGTCGGTCGCGAAGCGCGTCGCCGCGACGAGACGGACGCTGTGTCGCTGACCGCGGCGCCGACCAAGGAGAGTGAGCGCGCTCCGGGCTGGGGCGACGTGATCGCCTGGTTCCTGCTGGCCGCATGTGCTTCGGCGCTGCTGCTCGCGACGACGAACCAGATGTGCCTCGACATCGCGGTGATCCCGTTCCTGTGGATCCTGCCCCTCAGCCTCTACCTGATCTCGTTCATCCTGACGTTCGACCACGAGCGCTGGTACGTGCGACCGATCTTCCTGGGCCTGTTGCCGCTCGTGCTGCTCGTCGCATTCGCCCGCCTGCGCGACGGCGTCGACACGCCCATCGAGCAGCAGGTCGCGGGCTACGCCGTGGCGCTCTTCGTGTGCTGCATGTGCTGCCACGGGGAGCTCTCGCGCTCGAAGCCGACGCCGCGGTACCTGACGTTCTTCTTCCTCATCGTGTCGCTGGGCGGTGCCGCCGGCGGTCTGCTGGTTGCGCTGGGCGCCCCGACGTGGCTCGAGGACTTCCACGAGTTCCCGCTGCTCCTGGGCGCCTGCTTCGCCGTCGTGCTCGTTGTGGCCGTGCGGCAGGTCGAGCGCGAGCGAGCGCCCTTCCCCGAGGTGTGGTGGCTGCGCGCCGTCTGGGGCCTCGTCTGGCTCGGCTGCTTCGCGCTGGTCGTTTACGCGTCCGTGCGCCTCTTCAGCGAGCGCTTCTGGTTGGACACCGACGAGACCGCCAAGACGAAGAAGGCCCTCCACGCGTGGTTCGACGGCCTGAGGGACTGGGCCTGGGCCGCACCAGTGGTGGTGCTACTGATCTTCGAAGCGGTGCGCTGGCGGAGGGGAAGGTCGTTCGGCGCGTGGTGGCTCGCGCCGAAGCGCCACATGCTGGTCGCGGGCTCGCTCGTCGGCTGCCTGGGTCTGCTCGCCGTGACCGGCGCCGTGGGTTGGAGCGTGCACGACCGCGACACCAACGTGATCGTGCGCGGGCGCAACTTCTACGGCGTGCTCACGGTCAAGGAGTACTACAAGGACCGACCCTGGCACGACATCACGCTCAGCCACGGCCGGATCATGCACGGCTTCCAGCTGCAGTCGGACAAGAACTGGCCCACCTCGTACTACGGCCCGGAGTCGGGCGTCGGTATGGCGGTGCGGCTGCACCCACGGCTCGGGATCCGCTCGCGGCCGTTCCGCATCGGCATCGTCGGGCTGGGCACGGGGACGATGGCGGCGTACGCCAATCAGCGCATCGACCCCGTGCTCGACGACGAGAACTACGTCCAGCTGGCCAAGCGCGAACCCGGTGACTACGTCCGCTTCTACGAGATCAACCCCCTCGTCGTGGACTGGGCCTGGAACCACTTCACGTTCCTCGAAGACGCGAAGGCGCGCGGCGCGGACGTGGGCGTGTATCTCGGAGACGCACGCCTCGTCATGGAGCGTCAGCTCGCCGAGGGCAAGCCCGAGGGCTTCGACGTGCTCGCCATCGACGCGTTCTCGAGTGACGCGATCCCGATCCACCTGCTCACGAAGGAGAGCCTGGAGATCTACTGGAAGCACCTCAACAGTGACGGCGTGCTCGCGCTGCACGTCACGAATCGCTACATCAACCTCAAGACCGTCGTCCGCCGGCTCGCCGACGAGCTCGACGTCAACCTGCTTCACGTCGAGGCGGGCGAGAACGACGACCGGGGCCTGGACAGCAGCGACTGGCTGCTCATGACGAACAACGCGCGCATCCGCTCACGAGCCAAGTTCGAGGGCAACGTGCGTGAGCTGCCCGAGCCCGGGCCCCTGTGGACCGACGACTTCAGCAGCGTCTTCGAGGTGCTGAGCTTCGTGGAGGAGTACGCCGAGTCGGACGACGACGTCGTCGAGCTGGACGAAGGTGAAGAGGGCGAAGAAGCCGAGGCGGCGGAGGCGGCGTCCGAGTGGCCGTGGCTCGACCTCGCCTGGTGGGGGAGCCTGGTCGAGGTGAAGGACCGGGCGGACGTCGAGGGCGACTAGCGGCTCGTGAACCACGGGCCGCCCGCGTAGAGCGCCCCTGTCTCGAAGGGCAGCGCGACGCGGACACGCAGGTCGTACGGCCTCCGTCCGTTCTTCCCACCGACGGGAATGGCGAAATCGAGGTCGCCCTCACCCCGCTCGAGAGCCGGCTTCAGGGTAGGAGGGCCGAGCTCCTTCGTGGAGCGAGGGCTGACCTCGACGGACGGAATGTCGGACGCGGGCTCGGGGAGGAATCCCCGGAACTCGAGTGAAGGCGTGAACAGCGCGAGCCGGCGCCAGTGCACCGCGAGCACGTAGGTGCCCGGCGACACGACGCCGGGCTCGGTGCGCGGCGGACGCGCGGAGCCGCGGGTGTTGCGACGACGCTTCTTGGGCGCGCCGGCAGGTTCGTGCACCGGCACCTGCATGCGCGCGAGCGGGAGATCGACGTGCAGGACGCCCAGGGTCCACGGTCGGTCCTCGGAGCGCCGCAGGAGTCCCTTCGTCTTGCGGAAGTCGGCAGGCTTCTTCCATGCCCTGCGCATGGCTTCGAGCCCCTCCTCGCGGAGCAGCGAGGCGACGGGCACGAACGCGACGGCCCGGGCGCGCCCGTGGACGTACACGTGGTCCTGCGGGCTCGCGTTGGGCTTGGCCCACCGGCGTGAGACGAACGCCGCGAAGCGCTCCGGGTCGAGGTGTCCCTCCTTGACCTTCTTCGGACGCGTGGCGCGACGGACGATCGGGGGCACGTGATCGCGGCCGGGTTCACGCCACGAGGCAAGACGGAAGCCGACCCACTGGAAACGGTTGTCGGGGAACGGCGGCGCATTCGGGCCTGCGCCGACGAAGTTGCGGCACGCAGAGCGCAGCACGAGCATCTCGCCATCGCCCGCACCCCCGCCGCGGATCACCTTGACCCAGCGGCCCATGTAGCTGTGCTGTGCCTTGGCCCCGGGGTAGGGGACGAACCAGCTCGAGGTCCACTCGGCGACGTTGCCGCAGAGGTGGTGGAGCTCGCACCAGCTGCGCCCTGCGGGGAGCGCGTCGACAGGCAGCGTCGTGGGTTCGTGCGCTTCGTCCACGACCTGGCCACCCCAGTTGGCGCGGGAGGCGTCCTTCTTCCAGTCGTCGCCCCAGGGGAAGACGCGTCGCTTCGCACCGCGCGCCGCCCACTCCCACTCTGCTTCCGTGGGAAGGCGCAGGCCGGCCCACTCGGCGAAGGCCTCGGCGTCGTTGTAGTCCACGAAGCGGACGGGATGAGCGCTCTCACCAGGCGGCGGCTTCATGGCCGGCCAGTGCGCCGGCGGCCGCCGGCTGTAGAAGCCGAGGGTAAGCCCGATCGGCAGTCGCTCATGGCGCAGTGCACGGGCCGTGCGCTCTTCGTCGACGGTGCGATCCGGTCGCCACACGAAGAGTGACTCCATGCGCTCCCCGAAGGCTCGCCAGATGGCGCCCTTGTTCGCGCGGTAGAGCTGCAGCCACACCACCTGACCGGGATCCCGCTGTTCGTCGCGCGACTGCCCGACGAGCTGCGCGGCCAGCGACTCGAGCGAATGCTCCGTCCGCACCCCGACCTTGTAGGCCACGCGGTGATCCTCCAGGAAGCGCAGGTACTGCGCGTTCGTGACCTCGTGGCGCGCGATGTAGTAGGGGCGTAGGAACGCCCGGTGGAGCGGCGCTTCGAACTGGAACAGGCTCTTGATCTCGGCCGGTCTGCCGTCGAGGAGGCGACCCAGCTCCTGCGGTGTGGAGCCGATCGGTACGTGCCCACCCTCCAGGAGCACCATCCCGGGCGGGGCCGGTGCGGGCTTCGCGCCGCCGGCGTCCACGAGCGTGCCCCCGGGCGCCGGCACCTCGGGCAGCGGGCGATCCGGGTTCGGCTCCGCGCCGCGGCCGCCGTCGTCCGGATCCGTGCGGCCGGGAGCGGGCGCCACCGGACGCGGTTCCGGCTTCGGCTCGGTCGGGCTCGGCTCGTCCTCGGGTTCGTTTGCCGGCTCGTCGTCGGCCGGTTCCTCGTCCTGGCCTGTGGGCTCCGGCTGCGGCGGTTGAACGCCCGCCGCCTCATTCGGCGGGGGGGGGATGAAGGCAGCCGCGTCCGGGGATCCAGCGAACCCCCCGACGAGGGCGATCGCGCCGATGACCAGACCGCATCCGATGCCGGCGAGCGCGAGCGGATGCCCGAGCGCGGGCCGCGTGAGCGGCACGAGCTTGCGCCAGAGGTCGGCCGCGCCCCACGGGAGGAAGAGCAGCAGCGCGAGCAGCACCGCAGGGATGCGGCCGTGCAACAGCCGCGTCGCCCGGTGCAGGCGCGTACGCACGGCGGCCTCCGAGACCTCGAGCAGGGCTGCCGTCTCCCTCGTCGACAGCCCTTCGAGGTGGCGCAGCACGACGGCGTCGCGGTACGTGGCGGGCAGCTTCGCGACGGCGGTGCGCACGAGGAGCTCGCGCTCGGTGTCGAGCGCCCGGCGGTCCGGTCCCTCGCCATCCGACGGACGAGAAAGGCGCGAGGCGAGCTCGCGCTGACGCGCGTGCTTGGCCTTGCGGCGATAGGCGAGGCGGATCACGGTCGTCAGCAGCCACGGCATCACCGGTGCCTCGAGGTCGGAGCCGCGCTTGCGCACGAGGGCCATGTACGCGCCCTGCACGGCGTCCTCCGCATCCTGCGGCGCGCCGATGCGCCGCGCGACGGCAAGCAGCTTCGGACGCGTGCGATCCACGAGCCGGTCCATCGCCTCTTCGTCGCCGCTCAGGAGGTAGCGGCGAACGAGCGGCTGGAGCGGATCCGGTCTCGTGGGTTCGTGGCTCACACTGGGATAGTGCTTCTCGCGGGCCTGGCGTTACAGGGTTTCTTCATTCCTGGGAACGTCGGGCGCGATCGAGTCGCTCCAGCGGATCCTGCCGGTAGTAATCCCTGAGTACCGCATACAGGTCGGGATGCTTGCGCGCGAGGCGGCGCGGCTTCTCGAAGAAGGTCTCGGTGGCGACGGCGAAGAACTCGGCCTCGTTGGTCGCGGCGTAGGCGTCGAGCACTGTGCGCTTGCCGTCGTCGAGGTCGTCCTGAAGCTGCTCGAAGGCCTCCGTCATGACCTCCGCCCACGCTTCGT
>JASJDY010000257.1 GCA_030065025.1 Planctomycetota bacterium | reverse complement strand
CCTGGGCTTCCCCTACGAGACCCAGAACGTCGAGGTGACCGAGGAGGTGCGCGAGCAGGACCAGGTCTTCCTCCGGCCCGCGCTCACGACGAGCCGCGTGCTCACCTCGATCACGGATCAGCGCGGCAACGTCGTGGCGACCTACGGCGAGGACACGTACGACCTCGTCAACAGCCCGAACCCGCGCGAGCCGAGTGAGCCCTACGGCCTCTGGGCCGTGCTCGCCAGCGGGCGTCAGGGCGACTCCGTCCCGCTGTCCGCGCTGGACGACGGCCGGCCGATCTTGGACCTCGTCGGCAACCCCGTGCGCGGGCCCCGCTCCCTCGAGGACTACGTGCTCTTCAATGGCGCGGAGATCACCCTGGCGTTCCTGAAGGACAGCGACGGCGACGGTCTCTTCGACGGCGAGGAGCAGCTCTTCGGCACCGATCCGAACAACCCCGACACCGACAACGACACCCTCCTCGACGGGTTCGAGGTCAAGGTCCGGCAGGAGATCAGCTTCGATCGGATCGGTGGCTACACGGGTGAGGCCGACTACACCGTGACCTCCAGCCCGACCCTGGCCGACACCGACGGTGACGGCTCCGACGACGGTGAGGAGTACGATCGCGGGACCGATCCGAACAAGGCCAACACCGACAACGACGAGTTCACCGTCGACCCCCTCGACGACAGCCCTCTCGATCCGCCGGCCGGCACCGGCCTGCCCCAGCGCGGCCTCCTCGCGTACTACCCCTTCGACGGGCCGACGTACCAGCGCTCGTATCTCGACGACCTGACGGGCGGACCGAGCCTGGGGCGCCGCGAGACGCCCACGGATCCCGACAACTACGATCTGTTGCGCTTCGGCTTCGACACGGGCCTCCTGCCCTACCTCGATCGCTTCGGACTGTACGACCGGTCCCTTCTCATGAACCCGGACGACAGCGGCAGCGCGCTACACGACCCCTACGTGGTCCGGACGTCGGCGCTGCCGTTCCGGCCCACGCCCGAGATGACGATGGTCGTCTGGGCGAAGCTGGTCGACGGCATACCGCAGCAGCGCGGGAACGCGGCGCTGCTCGCCCTCTCGGGTGGGACACGCATCGAGGCCACGAGCGACAACAAGGTCTTCTTCACGGTGCGCACGAACGGCAGCAGCCAGCCGTTCGTCGTGGGCGGGGGCACGTCCACGAGCCCGCAAGCCTTCATCACGCTCACGGACGACGCCTGGACGATGATCACGGTCACGATCACACGACCGCAGACGCCGGGCTCGGGCCTCTACATCTTCCGCATGTACGAGAACGACAACGAGGTCCCGGTCGCGGAAGCACTCGACACACGCCTCAGCAGCGCTGGCGGCGCCGGTCTGCCGAACCTGACGGGCGTGTTGACGATCGGCACCAAGGATGAGCAGAACTTCCAGGACGGCACCTTCGCCGGTGCCGTCGATGACGTGCGCATCTACGACCGTCCCCTGAGCACAGACCAGATCAAGGCGCTCTACACCGAGCGTCGCTACAGCGGGCGGTAAGGCGCGATCACGGAGACCCAGACGATGCGGTGCCTCCTCGTCGGACTCGCGGCTTGCGCGTCTCTCGTGCTCGCGGGCTGCGGCTTCGCCGGCGCCGACGTGCTCCGGCCCCTGCCCGGTAGCGAGGAGCCCAGGCTGCAGGCGCCGTCGGTCCTGTCGCCGCTCAGTGCGGCGTCGGGCTGGACGAGCCGCTACGGCGAGACCGTGGCCTGGGTCGACTGGGATGGCGACGGCAGGGACGACGTGCTCATCGGCGCGCCCGGCGAGACGGTCGGGCGCGCCACGGGCGCCGGCGTCGTCGAGCTGCACCTCGCGATGGAGGACGGCAGCTACCGCCACGTCCGCACGCTGACGCAGCGCGACTGGCTCCCGACGGCGAGCGAAGACGCGGCCTTCGGGGGCACCCTGGCCGTCGGCGACTTCGACGGCGACGGCCTCCAGGACATCGTCATCGCAGCGCCCGGGGAGCGCGTCGACGAACAGCCCGGCGCCGGACGCGTGTACGTGCTGCGCGGCACCCCGCTCGGCGAGGGGCAGGCCATCGGTCCGCTGGCCGACCCGGCGGGTCCGGAGGCCGGTGCGGCCTTCGGTGCGGCTCTCGCCGCGGGACGCGTCGACGCCAACACCATCGATGACCTCGTCGTGGGGGCGCCGGGCGCCACCGTGGAAGGCGTCGCCGGCGCGGGCCACGTGGTCGTGTTCTACGACGCGCAGCGCGCACCCTTCGGCGAGGACGTCGCCGGTCCGGTGTTCGCCGAGAAGCCCGCCGAAGGCGCGGCCTTCGGCACCTCGCTCGCCATAGGCGACCTCGGCGGCGACGGTGTGCCCGAAGTCGTGATCGGCGTGCCGGGCCAGAAACTCGGCCGCGTCGAGACGTGGCGCCTCCTCTCCGCGGGCACGGAGGAGGTGCTCTCGACGAACAAGCCGAGCGCGAAGGCCCAGCCCGTCGGCACGAAGATCCGCTTCGGCACGTTCATCGTCCTCGCGGACGTCACCGGCGACGGCGAGCTCGAGCTGCTCGTCGGCGCGCCCGAAGGCGACACGCTGCGGGCACCGAAGACCGGCTGGGTCGACGTGCTCTTCTACGAGCCGGCACGGCTGCGCTTCAAGTTCCTCGGCCGCATCCACGACATCAGACCCGGCCCCGGCTCGCGCTTCGGTACGCAGCTGGCGTGCGCCGACTTCAACGGCGACGGCTTCCTCGACCTCGCCGTCGGCGCGCCCTTCTCCGCCGGCCTGCGCTCGGAGTTCGCGGGTCACGTGACGATGTTCTATGGCGACGGTGCCGGCGGCCTGCTGCTGCCGCTGCCGGAGGATCGCTGGCGCGCGCTGCTGCCGCATCCCGGCGCGCTCTTCGGCGCGAGCCTCGCGGCGTCCACCGCTGCGCCCGGCGCGCCTGCGTACCTCCTGGTCGGCGCACCCGGCACCGGCATCACGCCCCACACGCCGGGGCGCGTCGAGCTGCTGGCGCCCGCCGCACCCTGAGCGCACGCTCGTAAGCGGCGCACCACCGACCTCCGTTACCCTGGCCCGCCGTGAACAAGCCGCCCACCCTCACCCACGAGCAGTTCGACCGCGTCGCGCGCGCGTTCGCCGAGATCGTCGAGCGTGAGCTGACGGGCGACGAGGCGCGCGCGTTCGTGCACGAGCAGAGCGACGGCGATGCCGCCGTGTCCACGAGTCTCGAGGACATGCTGCGCGCGCACGAGGGCGAAGACGACGACCGTTTCCACGCGCAGGCCATGGAGGCCGTGCGCGCCGAGACGGCTGCCGCCGACGAGCAGATCGACCAGGTCCTGCCCGAGATGATCGGGCCGTACCGCGTGAAGCGCTTCGTGGCCGCCGGCGGCATGGGCACGGTGTACGAGGCCGAGCAGGACGAGCCGCGGCGCCGCGTCGCCATCAAGGTGATCCGTCTCGAGCTCCTCACGAAGGACAGCATCCAACGCTTCGAGGCCGAGGGCCATCTGCTCGCGGGCCTCCGGCACGAGGGCATCGCGCAGGTGTACGCCATGGGGCGCACCGAGACGCCGGCGGGCCAGGTGCCCTACCTCGTGCTCGAGTTCGTCGACGGCATGACGGTCACCGATTACGCCGCGTCGCAGAACCTCGACGTGCGCGCGCGCCTCGAGCTCCTACGTCACGTGTGCGACGCCGTGCAGTACGCGCACGACAACGGCGTGCTGCACCGCGACCTCAAGCCGGGCAACATCCTCGTGGACGCGGAGGGCAACCCGCGCGTCCTCGACTTCGGTATCGCGCGGCCCTTCGACGACGCGATGAGCCACGCGGCGCTCTCGGCGTCGGGGCTCTTCCTCGGCACGCTCGCCTACATGAGCCCCGAGCAGGCCATGCAGACGGGCACGCCGCCCGACGTGCGCGTCGACGTCTACGGCGTCGGCGCTGTGGGCTACGAGCTGCTCACCGGACGCCCGCCGCACGAGATCGGGGGCATGCCGATCCACGAGGCCGTCAGCCGCGTCGTGCAGCGCGAGCCGCAGAGCCTGGTGAGCCGCGACCCCGCCTTCGCGGGCGACCTCAGCGCGGTCTTCCGCAAGGCGCTCGCCAACGAACGCGAGCGCCGCTACCACAGCGTGCGCGAGCTCGACGAGGACCTCAGGCGCTTCCTCGAGCACGAGCCCGTCGAAGCACGCGCGCCCTCGGCGCTCTACCAGCTGCGCCTGCTCGTGCGCCGCAACCGCACGACGTTCCTGCTGCTCGGGCTGCTGATGCTGTCGCTCATCGCGGGCCTGACGATCGCCCTTGCCCAGCGCCAGACGGCCATCAACGCGCAGTCGGTCGCCGAGCGCACCGCACGCGAGGCCAACGAGGATCGGCGCGCCGCCGAGCTGCACGCCGCCTGGTCCGCGCTCGAGACAGGCCGCATCACGGACGCCAGCGAGCTACTGGAACAGGCCGGCGCGCAAGCGCAGGACATCGAGTGGAACTTTCTGCGCGCTCGGGCCCACGGCGCGGCGCGCATTCGGAGCGTCGAGGGGCTGGGCAGCGGCTTCGTTCGGTTCTCGAGCGACGGGACGCACGCGGTCACGCGCAGCACCGACGGGCGGATCGTCGTCCTCGACATGGCGTCCGGGACGCTGCGGCCCCTTCGTCCGGAGCCTTTCCCCGCCAACGCCCGCTATGCGTGCGCGACGCACGAGGCAGGCCATGTCGTGGTGCACACGCGTGAGCGGCTGATGGTCGTCGATGCGGCCACCGGGAGCATCGTGCGCACCGTGGACCGCTCCGCGCCCGTCGTTCGCAGGGTGGACACGGCGGACGATCTGTTCCTCTGGTACGAGGGCTCGCAGCGCACGCCGCGCCTCGTCGATCTCGTGCGTGGTGAGATCGTGGAGGACGAGCGCGTCGACGCGCTCCTGGAGGGACGCACCTTGTGGGCGCTCGCGCACGGCCGCTTCCTGCTCGCGGAGCGGCTGCCCGAGGTCGTCGTGCTCGACCTCCACGACATGAGCGTCTCGCGCGTGGCGCAGGCCTATCCGGAGGACGCGCACTATCCGGTGATGGACCGGGACGGCCGCTACCTGCTGATGCCGTACCAGTATCCCGAGGTGCACGATCTCGAGACCGGCGCCACGTGGCACATCGGCGCCGAGGCGAGCTCCGTGGTGCTCGATGCGGCCTTCTCGGAGACGGGCGAGCGACTCGCCCTCCTGTACTTGGACGGCGAGGTGCGCGTCTGGGACGTCGCCTCCAAGCGGCTCGTGCAGACGGCGACCGACAGCCGGCTCACCCTGCAGCG
>JASJDY010000256.1 GCA_030065025.1 Planctomycetota bacterium | reverse complement strand
GCGGCGCGCAGGACCGACAGGAACGCGTGATCGAGATCCACCGCGACGCGCGCGCCGTCGTCGCCGTGACGAGCGGCAGCGTGACGGCCGACATGGCCTTCCCGACGAGCATGCCCACAGAGGGCCCCGGCGAGGTGCGGCTGGATCTCTATCCGTCGCCGCTCGCGGAGGTGCTCCAGGGCTTCGACGGGCTCATCCGCGCGCCGCACGGGTGAATGGAGCAGACCTCGGCGACCGTGTGTCCCATGGTTCTTGCTCTCGACTACATGCAGCAGACGAAGACCGCCTCGCCCGAGCTCGAGACCAAGGCGAAGAAGTACGTCACGCAGGGCTACCAGCGCTTGCTGACCTTCGAGTCGAAGCAGCATCCGGGCGGCTTCGCCCTCTGGAAGGGCGGACGCCCCAGCATCTTCCTCACGGCCTACGGCCTCATGCAGTTCGTGGACATGCAGCGCGTGCACGCCGTCGAGCCCGAGCTGCTGACGCGCATGCGGGCGTTCCTGCGCAAGTACGAGCAGGAGGACGGCAGCTTCGCCGCGGGCAACCTCGTGCACAGCTGGGGCCCGTGGAAGGAGAGTCGCTTCTACATGACGGCCTACGTCGCCTGGGCATTGGCCCGGGCCGGCGAGGACACCGTGAAGGCGCGCGCCTGGCTCCGCGCGAACGAAGCCGAGGTCGAGGATCCGTACGGCGTCGCGCTGGCGGCGCTGGCGTGCGCGGCCGCCGATCCGAAGAGCGCCGAAAGCGCGCGCTGGGCGAAGCGCCTCGTCGCGCTCCAGAGCGACGGTCCCGACGGCGGCGGCTGGACGGCCACCGAGGGCGGCACGTTCATCGGCGCCCGCGGCGGCGGCGCCCGCGTCGAGACCACCGCCATGGCGGCCCTGGTGCTCCTCCAGACCGGGCTGCACCAGGACCTCGCCTACGGCGCGCTCGATGCGCTCGTGGCCAAGCGCATGCCGGACGGCCGGTTCGGCTCCACCCACAGCACGGCGCTCGCCCTGCGCGCGTTGCTCGCCGCGAGCAGCGGTGGGGAGGCGCTGCCGGCGACGCAGGTGACCGTCCTGCGCGGCGACAAGCGCACGCGCACGGTCGAGATCCCGCGCGGCTCGACGGAGCCGGTCCGCGTGCCCGTCGGCACGCTGGACCCGGCGGACCTGCGGCTGCGGCTCGAGTCCCAGGGCCGGCTGCGCGGCACGCTCTCACGGACGACGTACGAGGAGTGGCCCAAGACCCGCCTCCCGCGCGGGCCCGTCGCCCTCGACGTGACGTGGAGCGCGAGGCCGCTGGCCGTCGACCAGGTGTACGAGGCCCGCGTCGTCGTGCGGAACACCGGCTCGAAGCCGGCGAAGGTCGTGACGGTCGAGCTCGGCCTGCCGCCGGGGATCACCGTGAAGCCGAAGGACGTGAAGGGCGCGGGGCTGCAGGAGGCCGAGCGCGCCGAGCGCCACCTCGTGCTCTACCTCGACGACATCGCGCCGGGCGACGCGCGCACCCTCGTGGTGCCCTACCGCACCCGGCACGCCTTCGAGGCGCAGACCGCGCATTCGCGCGTCTACGAGTACTACGTGGAGGAGGAGCAGACGGTCATTCCGCCCGTGCGACTACGCTGCCGGTAACGTGGGGCAATGCGGATCGAGGACCGGGACGGACGCGACTGGGACCTGATCCCGTTCGTCCTCGGCCGGCCGCGCTTCACGCAGCCGTGGGCCGCGCGCTCGCCGCTGCCCGACACGGTGTTCCTGGACGTCCTGGACGAAGACCACCTGACGTTCTTCCGGCTGCTGAACGCAGGGAACGCGCTCGCCTACGGCGGCCTCGGCATGCCCGACTGGATGCAGCTCGACGTCTGTACGTTCCCCACGGCGATGATCGGCTTCACGCTGCGCCGGGCCGACGTGCCGGCGGACCTGTGGGACCGGCTGGCCGCGAAGACGCTCGAGCGCTGGCCCGACGCGGCGGCGGCGCTGCAGGCCTACGACGGACTCGTGCCGGTGAGCGAGTTCTGCGGGTTGCACACGCCGGAGGCCGGCACCGTGATGGCGTTCTCCGTGTTCTCCGTGCTGCCGGGCCTCCGGCTCGGGGTCCGCTCCAAGGCGCTCGGCCTCATCCTCATGGAGGCGCGCCGCCAGATGGGCGTGACCCGCCGCGAGGGGCCGATCCGTCGCGCGCACGAGGTGTTCGGCGAGCTGCACATGGTCCACGACCGGCCGGCGCCGCATCCGCACGCCGAGGAGAGCTTCGTCTACGAGATCGCCGTGCCGCCCGCCGAGGTGCTGGACGCGATCCTGCGCACGGGACGGCGTCCCGCGGGCGAGCCCGCGTAGAATCCGGCCCATGAGCAGTCGCGAACGAGGCATCTTGATCGGCCTCGCCATCGTGCTGATGGCGGGCACCGCGTTCATCGTCATGAAGTCACGCGAGCAGGAGCAGGCCACCGGCCCCATGCCGCCCGGCAGCTGGGATCTCAGCCGCCTGCCCGCCGCCGAGGTCGTGCGCGAGCAGACGACGCCGGGCGGCGTCGTGGTGCAGGTCCTGGAAGACGGCCAGGGCGAGCCCGTCGAGCCCGACCAGGCGATGGACATCGCCTACGTCGGCTACTCGCCGGTCAGCGGCGCCATCTTCGACCGCGGGACCAAGCGCGCGCTCGTCCTGGCGCGGGGCGGCGTGATCCCCGGCTGGCTCGAGGGCCTGGAGGGCATCCGCGTGCGTGAGCGGCGGCGCCTCCTGATCCCGTCGGCCATGGCGTACGGCGCCAACCGCGTGGGCAACCTCCCGCCGAACTCCGACCTCGTCTTCGACGTGCGCTGGGTGCGTCTCGAGACGGAAGATGTGCGCGAGGGCGGTGGCAGGGAAGCCCGGCGCGGTTCGCGGGTGCTGGTGCACTACAAGGGCACGCTCGAAGACGGCACGGTGTTCGACTCGAGCTACGAGCGCGGCAATCCCATCTGGCTCACGCTCGCTCGCGGCAAGGTGATCGACGGCTGGGTGTACGGCATCCAGGGCATGCGCGTGGGCGGCACACGCAAGCTGTGGATCCCGGCGCACCTCGCCTACGGTGCGCGCGCGCAGGGCAAGATCCCGGCGTGGAGCGATCTGGAGTTCGTCGTGGAGCTCGTCGCCGTGGAGTGACGCTCGGGCGCCCGGCTACTGCGCCGGATAGCGACACCCGTACGTCTTCGCCGTCTCGGGCACCACCGGCTTGCCCGCGAAGATGGCGTCCAGGGCACCGTGCACGTAGCTGACGGTCGGCTCGTAGAGGTCGTCGTCGATCGCGCCTCGGAACCGCACGCGATGCTCGCCATCCAGCACGGCGACCGACGCCGAGGCGTCCACGCCGAGGACGCGGGACGTGGTGCCGAACACGTCGCGCTCGACGTCATACGGCGAGCCCATCGACATGCGCTTGTCGTGGATGTCGGCGGCCGAGTCGTCGGGATTGCTGTCCACGGCGAAGAAGTGGATGCGGTCCCCGTAGTCCTCGAGCAGCGTCACGATGCGCTCCTCGCAGTCGCGCACGCAGCCGCAGCGCACGCTCCAGAACCACACCACGATCGGCTTGCCGTCGTTCGGCAGCGGGTGCAGCACGGGATGCTCGCGCTCGTCGAGGACGTAGAGATGAGATGCGCGGCCGCCGAGCGGCAGCGTCTCGAGGCGCTCCAGCTGCTGGAGCAGCCGCGCGGCGCGCACCTCCGGATCGAGTGGCGCCGGCTGGAGCAGGTGGTGGCCCACCCAGCCCGCGAACGCGCCGAAGACCAGGAGCGCGACGGCCGGGCCGGTTCCCACCTTCATGCGTCGGGCTTGCCGGCCGGGTCGTAGAGCAGGAGCAGGCCGCCCATGGCGTCGATCTTCTGATCCGACTTGTTGTCGTAGACCGTCGTGATGTGCAGCTTCTCACCGCGGCGGATGAAGAAGCCTACGGGATCGCAGTAGGTGTCGAGGCGCATGTCCTCGAGCTTGTCGGCCTTGCGCATCTCGGCGCGGAAGATCAGCTCGTCCGTGCCGTGGCGGCGCATCTCGATGAACTCGCCGTACGGGTGGAGGTGTCCGCCGATGGCGTGGACGCGGCCCTGGAACGGGACCTCGACGACGCGCGTGCGGGTGTCGATCTTGCCGGGCTCGACCCAGTAGAGGTCACGCGGGGCGCCGCGGAGGGCGTACGCGCGGAGCTCCTTCAGCGGCTTCTCGGTGGCGCCCTCTACAACGTAGTCGATGTTCAGTCGCATGCGCGATACGCGCCCCTTGGGGCGGCGGTTGTTGAACATCGGCTGGAAGAGCAGGCGCTGACCCGCTTCGACGGGGATCCCGAACCCCTCGGGCATGCGCATGTGGGGCGTGAAGCCGTCCGTGAAGATGCCCGTGAACAGGAGCTCGTCGTTCGCGTAGGTGACCTGGTCCGCGAGGATCGCGTGGCAGTGGATGTCGTCGGGCTCGCGGTTGCCCTCGGTGTCCTCGGTGTTCGAGAACCAGTTGGTGATCCAGACCTTCTTGCCGCGGCCGAACAGCCCGATGCGGTAGGGCTCCGTGTGGATGTTCACGTCCCAGGGATCGAGCTTGTAGCCGCGCGTCAGCAGGTGCTTCTGATAGTGGCCCGGCTTGCCGGGCACCGGATCGTCGCTCTCGATACCGGACAGGTGCGAGCGCGGCGTGCGATCGAGCTGCTCGACGGGTCGCGGCTCGCCGCAGCCGGCAAGGCCCGCGGCCAGGATGAGGAGCAGGCCGACGGTGGCGGAGTCCAGGACGAAGCTTCGCATCTCGGCGGCAGATTCTACGTCTCCGGGCAGCAACGCGGGCGCGAGACCCCTGTAAATTCCGGCCCATGCCGCGCACGGATGCCTACCTCGGAGTCGACCTCGGTACGTCCTCCGTGAAGGTGCTGCTCGTCGCCGGGGACGGCCGCGTGCTCTCCACCGGCTCACAGCGCATCCCGCTCATCGCCGACGCGCCGCTCCAGGCTGAGCAGGACGCCGAGACGTGGTGGCAGGCCACGGCGACCGCGATCCAGGTCTGCCTGGCCGGCGCCCCGGGCGCTCGCGTGCGCTCCGTGGGCCTGACGGGCCAGAAGCACGCGCTCCTGGTGCTCGACGAGCACGACCGGCCGCTCGGACCGGCCGTGCTGTGGGCCGACGGCCGGGCGCAGTCCGAAGCGGAGGAGGTGCGCACCGTCTTTCCCGCGGCCGCGCGTCGCACGGGCTTCCTGCCGCAGCCCGGCTTCCTGGTGCCCAAGTGGCTGCGCTACCTCCGAGAGGACCGCAAGCGGGCCGCCCGCGTGCACAGGTTGAT
>JASJDY010000255.1 GCA_030065025.1 Planctomycetota bacterium | reverse complement strand
CCGTCGTAGCCGGGAAACGCGTCCGAGACGAGCGGTCCGCGGTGCGTGCGCCTGAGGCGAAACGCCGCCGGGGACGCGCCACGTCGCGGTACGTGCTGGACCTCGATGTCGAGGTCGCGCCACGCGCCGTCCACCCGGTAGCGCTCGCCCGCCTCGTCCAGCTCCTCGGTCCAGAGGTCGCAGTCGTCGAGCATGCCGTTCGTCAGGCCCCACGCGATGTCACGCGTGCGACCGACGACCACGCCGGGCAGTCCCGGCAGCGTGGCGCCCACGGCGCCGTACTCACGACCGCGCACGCTCGCGAGGTACCAGATGGCCGGAAGGCTGAGCTCCAGGTGCGGATCGCTCGCCACCATGGGCTTGCCGCTGCGCGTGCGCCCGCGCCCGACGAGCCAGGCGTTGCTGCCGACCGTCGGTGCGTCGGTGGGCAGGAAGCGCAGCGTGCGGCCGATGCCCTCGGTCACGCAGCGGGCGATCGCCGCCGCGCCGGCGCCGGGCACGCTCGGTAGCAGGGCCTGCAGTCGCTCAGGCTCGTCGCGCAGGGCGTCACCGACCGCGGCGAACACGGGAGCCGCGCGCCACTTGAAGCTGAGGCCCAGCGCCATGCCCTTGGCGATGAGGATCGAGTCCGCGGGACCCCACGGCCTCAACGGCAGGCGCAGCAGCCGGTGCTCGAGCGGCTTGTGGCGCTTCAGCATCCGCACGCCGGCATTGACGCCGCGGACGTAGGCGCCCAAGAGCGCGCGGCCCTCGTCTCCGCCTTGCTCCCAGACGCGCTGGGCGGAAGGGAGCAGATCGAGGGCGCGCATGAGGCGGTCGGCGTCCAGCGTCGTGCTCTCGCCGCCGAACGGCGGCAGGGCCATCGCGCCGAGCGGACGCTCCCCCACCACCTCGCTCAGCCGACCGCGCAGCACGCGGCGCAGCATGTCCATCTGGAAGAAGCGGTCGCGCGCGTGGAAGTAGCCCTCCACGAAGAACGCGTCGGCGTCCGTTGCAGCCCGGATGTGCGGCACGCCGTGGGCGTCGACGTGCGCCGAGACGGGCGCGCTGAGGCCCTGGATCCTCACGCGCCCGCTACGCGGCAGCCCCGCCCGGCGGGACAGCGTGTCGAGGACGGGGCGTGCGATGCGCCCGACGCCGTCCAGGACGCGACCGAGAGCTCCCGCGCCGCGGGCTACTCGTTGTGCCACGTCGCCCCGATCTCCGGATAGGCGCGCAGCCGCTCGCGGAACTGCTCCTTGATCCGCGTCATCGCCTCCTCCGTGCGGCCCTCGAACACGAGCACGAGCTCGGGCAGATTCGACGAAGGGCGCACGAGCCCCCAGCCGTCATCGAACGTCACGCGCGCGCCGTTGATGTCGTTGACGCGCTCGCCGTACGCCTCCTTGAAGTCGGCGACGACGCGCTCCATCACCTCGTACTTCACCTCGTCGGCGCAGTCGATGTGGATCTCTGGACTCGTCACGTACTGCGGCGCCTCGGCGAGCAGCTCGGACAGCGGCCGGCCCTCGGAGGCGACGTACTCCGCGAGGCGCAGACCTGCGAACAGACCGTCGTCGTAGCCGTGGAAGCCGTCGCGGATGAACAGGTGGCCGCTGCGCTCGCCCGCGATGGGCGCATCCTCCTCCACCATCTTCGTCTTGATGTAGGAGTGCCCGGTCTTCCACATGACGGGGCGGCCCCCGTGCGCGCGGATGTCTTCAGGCAGTGCCTCGGTGCACTTCACGTCGAACACGACCGGTGCGCCCGGGTTGCGAGCAAGCACGGGTCGCGTGAGGAGCATGAGCACGCGGTCGGCGTTGATGTCGTTGCCCTCGTGGTCCTGGACGCCGAGGCGGTCCCCGTCGCCGTCGAACGAGAAGCCGAGGTCGGCGCCCGTCTCGCGCACCTTCGCGCGGATGGCCTCGCGCGCCGAGAGCTCGCTCGGGTTGGGGAAGTGGTTGGGGAAGTCGGCATCGGGCTCGCAGAAGAGCGGGACCACGTCGACACCCGCGCGCTCGAAGGCCTGCACGCAGAACAGCGCGGCCGTGCCGTTGCCCGGATCGAGCACGATCTTGAGCGGCTTGGCCATCGACACGCGACCGACCATGTCGTCGATATAGGCCTCGGTGAGGTCCTGCGTCTCGATGCGGCCCTCACCCTCCGTGAATGCACCGCTGCGGCAGATCTCCTCCAGCTCGTTGATCTCCGGCTTGAGCAGTGTCTGAACGTAGTTGAGCGACATCTTGAGGCCGCTCCAGCCTTGGGGATTGTGGCTGGCGGTGATCATCACGCCGGCAGGGCTGTCGAGGTGGATCTGCGCGAAGTAGAGCGTCGGCGACAGGCCGCAACCGATGTCCACGACGGTGATGCCCGTCGACGCCAGACCCTCGGCGAAGTAGTCGCGCAGACGCGGGCTGTAGTGGCGTAGGTCGTGGCACACCACGACGCGCTCCAGGCCGCGCCGGAGCGCCAGCGTGCCGAAGCCGCGTCCGAGGATGCGCATGCCCTCGTCGGAGAGCTCGTCCGTCGCGTCGGGGAAGACCTCGGGCACGCGGCCGCGGATGTCGTACTCACGAAAGAGGGTGGGCTTCAGCTGCACGGTGTGGCTCTCCCTCAGCGGGTGCGATCCGAAGCGAGCCCCGCTTGGACGAGCGTGTGGATGTGGACGAGACCGACCGCGCGTCCCTCGTCGTCGACGACGGGCAACAGGTAGATCGGCCGGGGCTTGTGGTCCTCCATCAGACGCAGGGCGTCGATGGCAAGCGCGCGTGCCGTGACGGACGTGGGCTCACGCGTCATGAGCTCGCTGACCGGCCGGGCGAGCAGGTCGCTGACGCTACCGCTGGCTACCTGCATGGTGCGGCGCACGTCACCGTCCGTGAGGATGCCCACGAGCTTGTGGTTCTCGTCCACCACGTTGACGCCGCCCTGGGTGTTGCGCGTCACCACGTCGAGAGTCTCGGCGAACGAGGCCTCCGCACGCACACAGGGGTTGGTGTGCTCGCCGCGGAGCAGGTCCACCACCCGCAGGGTGAGCTTCGTGCCGATGGCCCCGCTGGGGTGGAAGAGGCGGTAGTCGCCCATGCCGAAGCCGCGCTGCTCCATGAGGGCAACCGTGAGCGCGTCGCCCAGCGCCAGGGTGAGCGCAGCGGAAACCGTCGGCACGAGGCCCGTCGGGTCGGCCTCCCGGATCTCGCCCCAGCACAGCGCCACCTCGGAGGCCTTCGCGAGGGGGCTCTGGTCGTTGCCGGTGAGCGCGATAATCTTCGCGCCGAGGTTGCGCATGACAGGCACGAGCTCGATGACCTCACGCGTGCTGCCGGAGTTGCTGATGGCGAGCACGACGTCCCGCGAGGTGACGAGCCCCACGTCGCCGTGGAAGCCTTCGGCCGGGTGCAGGAACGAGGCGGGCGTGCCGGTCGAGACGAGCGTGCTCGCGAGCTTGCGCCCGATCTGCCCCGACTTGCCCATGCCGCAGACGATCACGCGTCCTTGGCACTCCAGCATGAGCTCCACGGCTCGGTCGAAGGACTCGGCGAGCGCAGGCATGCGCGCGAGGAGTCCATCCAGCGCATCGCGCTCCCCGGCGACGACGTCCGCTCCGATCTCGTGAGGCTTCTTCGGCATGGCGTGCCGAGAGGATACGGGCAGGGCGCCCGGTTGCTCGGAGTGTGACCGGATGAACCTCTCGTCCGAGGGGACGCATGGCGTCCGCCCTCAGTCAGCCGGGCAGCGCAAGCCTGCCGCTCGTCCCCGTCGCCTGCGCCACGACCGCGGGTGCGGCCATGGCGCACGCGCCCTCGGGCGCCGCGGTGACAGCCCTCGCGCTGCCCTGCATCCTCGCCCTCCTCGTCCTGACGCCTCGCATGCGGACGGCGCTGCTCGCGGTGCTGCTCGGCCTCCTGCTGGGACGCCTGACCTCGGCGCCCGTGGCGCGTCCGCCGGAGCTGGTCGGGGCCCGGCTTCCGGCCGTCTACCGACTCGAGGGACGCATCCTGCAGATCGACCCCACGGCGTCGCGCACCCAGGCCTTCACGCTCGACGTCGATCGGCTCGGCGCGCAGCGTCGCGCCCTGGCTCGGGCCTCGAGGGTCGACGTGCGGCTGCGTCTGCGCGGACCGGCGCCGTGGCGCGACGGCGACCTGATGCCGGGCGCACGCATCGACGTGCTCGCTCGCGTGTACGAGCGGCGTGGGCGCCTGCGGGCCTACGTCCACGACCGCCGCGCCGTGCACGTCGTGGAGCCGGCCGGGCAGACGGAGCGGGCCGTCGCCGAGCTGCGCCGACGTGCGGCATGGTCATTCTCGCGCCGCTTCGACCGCCGCGATGACGGCCTCGCTCGCGCCCTGCTCCTCGGCGATCGGGGTCGTCTCGATCATGGCGATCGAAGCCTGTTCCGCCTCACCGGCCAGGCTCACCTCCTCGCCGTGTCGGGACTGCACGTCGGCCTGCTGCTCGGCGGCCTCCTGCTGCTGCTCCGCGTCGTCGGCGCCTCGCCGCGCTTGCTGTGGAGTACGGGCATCGTCGCCGCGGCGTTCTACGTGCCGTTTACGGGAGCCCAGCCGAGCGTCGTGCGGGCCGGGCTCGGCGCTGCGACCTGGTTCCTCGCACGCCTCGCGGGTCGACGTCCGCGAGGTGCTGCGGTGCTCACCACGGTCGCGGTGCTCGTTGTGGTCGGACGCCCTGCGGCCGTCGGCGAGCCGGCGTTCCAGCTCTCCTTCGCCGCGGTGGCGAGCATCTTCCTCCTCGGCGGTCCGCTGCGTCGCCGCCTCGTCCCCGAACGTCCCGTCATTCCCGGCCTGCTGCCCCCACGCCGCGCGCCACTGCGCTCCGCCCTCGCGATCTCGACCGCCGCCTGGCTGGGCACCGCGCCGTTCGTGGCGACCTACATCGGCCGCCTGTGTCCAGCAGGGCCCGCCCTCTCGCTGGTCGCCCTGCCGCTGACCGCCGTGCTGTTGGCGTCCGGCTGCCTCGTGCTGCTCGCCGCTCCCCTCCCGCCGCTGGCCAGCCTGGCCGGCGGCGTGTTCGAGCTCGCGGCCGAGGCCCTGCGTGCTGCGCTCGAAGCCGCGAGCGCAGTGCGCCTCCACGCGTGGGACGTCGCCCGCCCGACCGGGCTCTGGTGGGTCCTGTACGGCGTGGCGGTGCTGGCGGCAGCACGCTCGTCGCCTGGCGCCAGCCGCATGCCGTGGCTCGCGCTCCCCGCGCTCCTGGGTCTGCTCTTCGTTCCCGGCGGACTGCCGCTGCTCAGCCGCGCGCGGGAAGACGGG
>JASJDY010000062.1 GCA_030065025.1 Planctomycetota bacterium | reverse complement strand
GACGTCGCCAAGCCCGCCGGCATGCAGAGCGGTGCACGGATGCCGGCTCTCTACGGCCTGACCCGAGCGGACGCCGTCGACCTGCTCACGCACATGGGTGTGCGCATCCGGATCATCGAGCGCCCGTCGTCCAGGCAGGCCGGCACCGTGATCGGTCAGGATCCGAACCCCGGCGTCCTGCTCCGTGCGAACGCACGCGTGGAGGTCGAGATCGCCGCGACCCCCCCCGGCAACTGGACGCCTGCGGTCGTGGCCGTCCCGAACGTCGACGGCCTGCGGCCCGCCGAGGCGCACGTGCGCCTGCTTGCGGCCGGCTTCCGTCCCCGTCTGCGTCGGGATACCGGCGCCGGCGAGCCCATCGACCGCGTGTTCCGCCAGGATCCGCGCGCCGGCGTACGCAAGCGCCTCGGCACCGAGGTGCTCTACTACGTCCCGTACCGCGCAACGGTGCCGGACCTTCGCGGCAAGACCCGCACCCAGGCGATCAGCTTGCTCCAGGACGCGAGCCTCCAGGCGCTGGCCGAGCGCATCGGCCCGCGCATCGCAGGCGGCGTCAGCGAGGTCATCTGGCAGCAGCATCCGGCGGATAGCGTCATCGCGCGCAACACGCTCGTGCGCTTCCGGTACCGGATGAAGGCCGCCCCCACGCCGCTCGTGCCCGTGCCCAATGTGGTCGGCATGACCAAGGAGCGTGCGAGCCAGGTCCTGACCGGCGCCGGCTTCAACGCCGTCCTGCGCGCCATCTCCTTCGGGACGGGCGGCACGAAGGTCATCTCGCAGAGTCCGATCGGCGGCACCGTGCGGCCGCGCGGCCACACCGTCGAGGCGCGCTACCGCTTCGTCGGCCCCGGTCTGCAGCCGTTCGTGACCGTGCCGCGCGTGATCGGCATGACGCGGGATGCGGGCCGTAGCCGTCTCCAGAGCCTTGGGTTCAACGTGCGCAGCGTGCGCTCTGGACCGGCCATCCCGGGACCGACGCGCACGGAGATCATCAGCCAGTCGCCGCTCGGCAGCACGCTGAAGGCCCGCGGCTCCACGGTCACCATCACCTGGCGCTACCGCTCGGCCATCGGCGTGCGCGTGCGCGTTCCGGACGTCACCGGGAAGAGCATCAACCGCGCCATGGACACGCTGAGGCGCGCCGGCTTCTCGGTCTCGACGTCGGGTATCGGCACGCGCGTGCGATCCCAGACGCCGGCCGCCGGTACCCTGGTTCCGCGCGGCTCCACCGTGCGCCTCAGGCTCAAGTTCTGACGCGTACCCAGCTCGGCGACCACGCGAGGAGATCCGCATGCAGATCGAAGGTGCACGTGTGCTCGTGACCGGTGGGTCGCGTGGCATCGGCAAGGCCACCGCCAAGCGGCTGATCGACGCCGGCGCGCGCGTGATGATCTGCGGGCGCAACGGCAAGGTGGTGGAGCAGGCGGCCCAGGAGCTGGGCTGCTCCGGCATGCGTGCCGACGTGTCGGACGCCGACGACGTCGAAGCGCTCGTCGCGGGCACGATCCGCGAGCTCGGCGGCCTGGACGCGCTCGTGAACAACGCCGCGATCGGCACGTTCGCCACGCTCGTAGACACGGACGTGGCGGACATGGGGCGCGTGTGGCGCATCAACGTGCTCGGCGCGCTGCTCGCGGCCCAGGCCTCGGCGCGCCACTTCATCAGCCAGAAGAGCGGCACGATCCTCAACGTCGGCTCGACGGCGGCTCGCAAGGGCTTCGCGGGCGGCAGCGTCTACGCGTCGAGCAAGTTCGCGTTGAGCGGCCTCACGGAGTGCTGGCGTACCGAGCTCAGGCAGCACGGCATTCGCGTCATGCAGATCAATCCGAGCGAGGTCCAGACGGAGTTCGGTTCGGGCATGCAGCCGAAGGCGAACCCGACGAAGCTCCAGTCCGACGACATCGCGCAGGCGATCGTGGACATGCTTGCCCTGCCTGATCGTGGGTTCATCACCGAGACCAGCGTCTGGGCTACGAATCCTCAGTGAGCAAGCCGTCGGTTGTTCGCGGAGAAGACGCCCACATCGAGGGCATGGTGCGCCTCATCGAGCAGGTGCGCGCCGACGAGTACGGGCTCTCGGGCACGGCCGACGTGATCGCGTCGCTGCGGGATGCGCTGCGCGCCGGCCGGCCGTTCTGGGTCGCGCTCGAGGGCGAACACGTCGTCGGCTGCGTTGCCCTTGATCACCTCGACGAGCACATCGGCATCCTGCGCGCGATGTTCGTGGACGCGGAGCACCGCGGCGTGAGCGGGCTCGGGAGCGGGCTGCTCCGTGCGCTGCTCACCGAGGCGCAGGCCGAGGGCCTGCGCGAGGTCGTGCTCGACAGCCATCCGAGCTTCCGGGCTGCGCATCGCTTCTACGAGCGGGCGGGCTTCGTGCGGATGGAGGATGACGAGCGACCGGCGGGCTTCCGGGCGACTGTCCACGGCAACGTGGCGTATCGGATGGCGTTGCCGTAGCGGCGGCCTGAGGAGGCACCGCAGGTGCCGATGAAAGCCCGCCCGGGCGGACAACCAGCTGCGTTCGACGGGCGGGCGTTCGCCCTTCGACTCGCTTCGCTCGCTCAGGGCTCCGGCCGCCCCTACCTGGTCTCGGCAAGCGGGCGCGTGTCGAACGTGAATGCGTCGCTGGTGAAGTCGACGCGGATCGTGTCGCCCGCGCCGACCTCGCCCTCGAGCATCTTGCGCGCCAGCGGGTTCTGGATCGCGCGCTCGATCAGACGCTTCAGCGGCCGCGCACCGTAGACCGGGTCGTAGCCGTCGTCGGCGAGCTGCGCCTTCGCCGCGTCCGTCAGCTCGAGGCTGATGCCGCGCTCGGCCAAGCGCCATGCGAGCTTGCCGATCTGGATCTCGACGATCTTTGCGAGCACGTCCTTGCCGAGTCGATGGAAGACGACGATGTCGTCGATGCGGTTGAGGAACTCCGGGCGGAAGTGGCTCTTCAGCGCCATGTCCACGCGCGACTCGATCTCCGACGCGGTCAGCTCCTCCTCGGCGAGCAGCTGGCTGCCCAGGTTGCTCGTGAGGATGAGGATCGCGTTCGTGAAGTCGACCGTGCGGCCCTGACCGTCCGTCATGCGGCCGTCGTCCAGCACCTGCAGCAGGCTGTTGAACACCTCGGGGTGGGCCTTCTCGACCTCGTCGAGCAGGATCACGCTGTACGGGCGCCGGCGCACGGCCTCCGTGAGCTGGCCGCCCTCCTCGTAGCCGACGTAGCCGGGAGGCGCGCCGATCAGGCGCGCCACGCTGTGGCGCTCCTGGTACTCGCTCATGTCGATGCGCACCATCGCCCGCTCGTCGTCGAAGAGGAACTCCGCGAGCGCGCGGCCGAGCTCGGTCTTGCCGACGCCGGTCGGGCCGACGAACAGGAAGCTGCCCTGCGGGCGCGTGCCCTCGGACAGGCCCGTGCGGCTGCGGCGGATCGCGTGCGCGACCGACTCGAGCGCCTGGTCCTGTCCGACCACGCGAGCGCGCAGCTCGTCCTCGAGCTGTAGCAGTCGCTGGCCCTCGGACTCGAGCATGCGGCTCACGGGGATGCCGGTCCAGCGACCGACGACCTTGGCGACCGACTCCTCGTCGACCTCCTCCTGCAGCAGCCGGCCCTCGCCGCCCTTGGCGAGTCGTGCGTCGGCTTCCTGGATGTCGTCTTCGAGCCGCGGCAGCACCTGGTAGCGGAGCTTGGCCGCCTCTTCGAGCTGACCCTGGCGCTCCAGCAGCTGCTGGCGCTCGCGCGCTTCCTCGAGGCGCTCCTTCAGCTCGCGGACGGACTGCAGCTCCTCGCGCTCTGCCTGCCACTGGGCGGTCAGGCGCTGCTTCTCCTCGCCGAGGTCGCCGAGCTCCTTCTCGATCTGCTGGAGGCGCTCCTTGCTCGCGCGGTCTTTCTCCTTGGCGAGCGCGAAGCGCTCCATCTCGAGGCGCGCGACCTGACGCTGCACGGTGTCCAGCGCCTGCGGTACGGAGTCGATCTCGAGACGCAGGCCCGAGGCGGCCTCGTCGATCAGGTCGATGGCCTTGTCCGGCAGCTGGCGGTCGGGGAGGTAGCGCGTCGAGAGGCGCACCGCCGCGACGATCGCTGCGTCCTGGATGCGGACGCCGTGGTGCACCTCGTAGCGCTCCTTCAGACCCCGCAGGATCGCGACGGACTCCTCGAAGTCCGGCTCGCCGACATACACGGGTTGGAAGCGGCGCTCGAGCGCCTTGTCCTTCTCGACGTGCTTGCGGTACTCGTCGAGCGTCGTGGCGCCGATGCAGTGGAGGTCACCACGTGCGAGCGCGGGCTTGATGAGGTTGGCGGCGTCGGCCGCGCCTTCCGCGGAGCCGGCGCCGACAATGGTGTGCAGCTCGTCGATGAAGAGCACGACGTCGCCGGCGTGCTTCTCGATCTCGTCGAGCAGCGCCTTCATGCGCTCTTCGAACTCACCGCGGAACTTCGTGCCCGCGAGCAGACGGCCGAGGTCGAGCGCGAGCAGGCGGTTGCCCTTGAGCGCTTCGGGGACGTCACCTGCGACGATGCGCCGTGCGAGGCCCTCGGCGATGGCCGTCTTGCCGACGCCGGGCGCGCCGATCAGGACGGGGTTGTTCTTCGTGCGGCGTGCCAGCACCTGCATGACGCGGCGGATCTCGTCGTCGCGACCGATGACGGGATCGATCTTGCCGTCGCGCGCACGCGCCGTGAGGTCGACGGTGTACTTCTCGAGTGCCGCGTAGCGGCCCTCGGGCGAAGCGTCCGTCGCCTTCTGCGAGCCCTTGACCTCCTGCAGCACGCGCTCGACGACGCTCTCGTCGGCGCCATGCGTGCGGAGCAGGTCGTACGCGTTGCCGCTGCCTTCCCTGAGGATGCCGAGCAGCAGGTGCTCGGTAGAGGTGTACTCCTCGCTCGTCTTCGCTGCGGCCTTCTGCGCGGCCTGGATGACGTCGTGGAGGCGGCGGGAGAGCCCCGGCTCGCTGCCGCCCTGCATCGACGGCAGGCGTGCCAGCTCCTTGGCCGTGAGTGTCGTGAGGTCCTCGACGGGCGTCCCGGCCTTGGTGAGCACGGCAGGCACGATGCCACCCTCCTGCGTGAGCAGGGCATGCAGCAGGTGCTCGGGCAGCAGCTCCGGGTGGCCCGCCTCGCGTGCGGCGGCGTGGGCGGCCTGGAGGGCTTCCTGGCTCTTGTGGGTGAGCTTGTCGAGGTTCATCGTGAGTCTTTCGTGGTTCGCGGGCGGGCGTTCGGCCGCGCTTCGCGCGCCCTCCGGCCGCCCCTACAGGGTCCTGGGACGACGCACGAATCGTCCGGGCATGGCGCGGGCTCGTGCTCCAAAGCGGACGCACGAGCCCGGCCGGCGTGCGTGCGCCGATGGGCACACGCACATGGGGTCAGTTGATGTCGATCTTGCGCGGCTTCGTGTGCTCGCTCTTCGGGATGTCGATCACGAGGACCCCGTCAACGAAGGAAGCCTCGGCCTTGTCGGCCTCGACGCCCGTGGGCAGCGTGATCGAGCGGTGGAACGAGCCGAACGTGCGCTCGACGAGATGGAAGTTCCTGTTCTTCTCCTCGCGGTCGCTCTTCTTCTCGCCCGTGATCGTGAGGACGCCGTCCTCGATCATCACGTGCACTTCGTCCTTCGGGATGCCGGGCAGCTCGGTCTTCACCGTGAGCTTGTCCTCGTCCTCGACGATGTCCATCGCCGGGCGCAGGCCGCGCGTGTTCTGGGCGGGCCAGGTCGTGAGCATGTCGTCGAAGAAGCGTCCGAAGCCCGGGAAGGGGAACACCTCGCGGTTGCCGCGCTTCATGAGTTCGGTTGCCATGGTTGTCATCTCCTCGGTCCGGCTCGCAGCGCGGACCCTGTCGTCGTGTTGGTGCCTGCCCTAGCGCAACGGGGGTGCCAAACCTCCGCGGGCCGCAGAGGCCTGATTTCCGGCCCTCTGCTTCGAGACCGCGCAAACGTCCGCGCAGACCTGTGCCAAGGCGGCCTGTCGAAACGGCAGGGCGCGTTGCCCAGGGCGTTACAGGGCTTCGAGCGTCTCGATCACCTCGGCGCGGACCGCGTCCGAGCAGCGCACCATCGGCAGGCGGCAGTCGTCGTCGGGGATCAGGCCGCGGTGCTTGCAGGCGGCCTTGATCGGTTGCGGGTTCGGCTCGTGGAAGATCACGTCGAACAGCGTCGCCAGTCGCTCGTGCTGCGCGCGCGCCGCCGCCACGTCGCCCGCCAGCGCCGCGCGCACCATCGCGCTCACTTGGGCCGGCACGACGTTGCTCGCCACACTCACGACGCCGGCCGCGCCCAGCGCGATCATCGGGAACGTCAGGCCGTCGTCGCCGCTGAAGATCGGCACGTCCGTCAGCTGGCGGATGCGCGTGATGCGGTCGACGGTCTCGGTCTCCTTGAGGCCGATGACGCCGCCGGCCTCCGCCGTGCGCGCGACCGTCTCCGGTGTGATGTGGATGCCCGTGCGACCCGGGATGTGGTAGAGCATCGCGGGCAGGCCGCCCTCGTCGATCATCGCGCGGAAGTGGCGGTAGAGGCCTTCCTGCGTGGGCTTGTTGTAGTAGGGCGCGACGGCGAGGCATGCGTCGGCGCCCGCGGCCTTCGCCGCCTTCGTCATGGCGATGGAGTGCGGCGTGTCGTTCGTGCCCGTGCCGGCGACGACCGGTACGCGTCCGTTCGCGGCCTGCACCACCGTCTCGATCACGATGCTGCGCTCGGGATCGGTGAGCGTCGGCGACTCGCCCGTCGTGCCGCACGGCACGAGGAAGTCGACGCCGCCCTCAATCTGCGCCTCGACGAGCCGCGTCAGCGCGTCCGTGTCGACGACGCCCTTCGTGAACGGCGTGACGACCGCCGTGCCCGTGCCCTGGATCGTCCGCTCCGCCATGGGACCCTCCCGTCTTAGAGATCGTCCCTCACGAGCTCCCGCGCGCGCAACATCTCATCGCGCATTTCGCGCACCGCCGACGTGAGGCCCGTGAAGAGCGCGCGCGACACGATGGCGAAACCGATGTTGAGCTCCTCGATCTCCGGCAGCGAGGCGATGCGCCAGACGTTGCGGTAGTCGAGGCCGTGGCCGGCGTGCATGCGCATGCCCAGCTGCTTGCCCGTGGTCGCGGCCTTGCGCACGGCGAGCAGCTCGCGCATGACCGCGCCCTCCCCCTTCGCGTTGGCGTACCGGCCGGTGTGCAGCTCGACGGCGTCCGCGCCCACCTCGCCCGCGGCGAGCAGCGCCTGCTCGTCCGGATCGAGGAACAGCGAGACGCCGATGCCCGCGGTCTTGAGCTCTCCGACCGTCTTCGCGATCAGGTCCTGGTTCCCAGCGACGTCCAGGCCGCCCTCGGTCGTGACTTCCTCGCGGCGCTCGGGTACGAGGCAGACGTGGTCGGGGCGGATCTCCTTCGCGATCGCGATCATCTCGTCGGTGCACGCCATCTCGAGGTTGAGGTCGACGGCCACGCCGGAGCTGATGAGCTCCACGTCCAGGTCGCGGATGTGCCGGCGATCCTCGCGCAGGTGCACGGTGATCTGGTCAGCGCCGCCGAGGACGGCCGCATGCGCCGCGGCAACGGGTTCGGGGAAGGGCTCGCCGCGCGCGTTGCGCACGGTCGCCACGTGGTCGATGTTCACACCTAGACGGATCATGCTGCGAAGATAGGGATCAGCCGCCGGCGATGTCAGTCGGGGGGAGAGTGCTGGCGTGGGGCTTTCGTGAGGATCAGCGCAGGACGCTTCAAGGGCCGCCGGCTACCGGAAGCGCGCTCGGCGCGCCCGGTGGGGGGGCGGCTCAAGACCTCCCTCTTCAGCGTGCTCGCGCCGCGGCTCGAGGGCGCCCGCGTCCTCGACCTCTGCGCGGGGGTCGGCGGCCTCGGGCTCGAAGCGCTCAGCCGAGGCGCCGCGGAGGTGCTCCTGCTGGAGAAGGACCCCCGCGCCGTCCGGGCGCTGAGTGCCTGGATCGACGCCGCCGGGGTCCGCGAGGAGGCCCGGGCCCAGCGCCGGGACGTCACGCGGGGTGGCCTGCCCGCGGGCCCCTTCGACCTCGTCTTTCTCGATCCGCCCTATGCCCTCTGGGAGGGGGGCGGGGCCGCCCGCCTGATCCGCAGAGCGCTCGGCTGCCTGGGCCCCGAGGGGCTCCTCGTGCTCAAGATCCCCGAACGAATGGACCTCCCGGAGGATCCGGCCTGGACGGTCGTCCGCAGGAATGCCGTCGCCTCGGCGGCCTACGCCCTCCTCGCCCGGGCCTGAGCCCCCGATTCAGGGCCGTGTTCTGTCAAGCGGGGCCCGGTACTGTCCGATTGTGCCTTTTGACAAGGCCCCGCTGCCGGGGCCCAGCCCCTGGGATCCATATCGTGTTGCCGACCTCGAAACCCGTTCGCAAACCCCGCCGCCGGGCTCCCGCCTCACGCGGCCGCCAGGTGCTGCGCTCGGAGGGGCACAGCGATCTGAAGCCGATCGGGCCGGAGCGCCTGAAGGAGCTCCGCGACGCCATCCGCAACGGGACCTACCCGAGCGAGGCCGACGTGATGGGCGGCCTCAAGAGCCTCCTCGACCTCGATTAGCGGCCCTGTTCGGAAGCCCTCGCCTTCACGCCCCGACCACCTCTGCGTTGGCATTGCCCCTCCTTGCCCGTTCAATGGGACCGATAGGAGGAGTGCATGAGGCGTCGCGCAGCCCACGCCCGACCGGTCCTGTTCGCCCTGGCCCTGGTCGCCGTCCTCGGCCTGGGCGCGGTCCCGGCCGCCGGCGGTGAAGGCTGGTGGGGGGGACTCGACGAGGGCGAGGCCGTCTCGCTGGCGGATGTCATCCGCGGTCCGCGCGACTACCGCGATCGCATCATCACCTTCTTCTGCGTGTTCCACACGGCCGACGGGCAGTTCAAGTACTACCCGCCGAACACCGCGTTCTCGGAGCAGCGCCACCTGAACTTCTCCGTGTGGCCCGACGGGGCCCCGATGTGGGAAGAGCGCACGTTCAAGAGCGACCTGCCGTTCCTCTACCTGCGCCGCACGAACGCGCAGCGCGCCGAGCTCGTGCGCTTGCCCGCGTTCACCCGTCTCGAGATCACCGGACGCATCCGCGACGTCGTGCGCGGCAAGCCGGCGATCGAGGTGTTCTCGTTCCGCGCGACGGGTCACCGCTTCGGCAAGACCGTGTGGCGTCAGATCATGCGCGGCCGCAACTACGCGCGCGCCGGCTCGACGCAGGGCTATCAGCTGGCGGCCCGAGCGTTCCGCGAGGCCCTCCAGCCCGATCTGCCGCCCGCCTACGACATGATCGTGCGCAAGCTGCTCGCCGACTCGCTGCGCAAGCTCGGCTTCAACGAGGAAGCGCGCGCGTACGAAGACGGTGAGAGCGTCGGCCTGCCCACATTGCCCAAGCCGGATCCGAACGCGGACCTGCCCGAGGCACCCACGTTCCCGGACGACGTACCGCAGCCCTTCAACCCGAAGGACGACGGCACGCAGCGCCCGCCCGCGCCGCAGCCGTCCGCGCCGTCACCGTTCGGCAGTCCGGATGGCGGTCCCGACGGGGACGCACCCACCGGTGCGCTGCCGCCCACCGGCGCCCTGCCGCCCGCGCCGCTCGGACCCGACGAGGCCCTGCCGCCGGCCCCGGCTGCTCCGCAGCCCGTGGGGCCGCCGCCGGCCGGTCGCGCCGAGGATCCCGGCTCGCCCGACGGCTTCCCGCCGCCGGCCGCGCAGCCGCGGGGCGTCAAGCCGCCCAAGGCCAAGCCGAAGCGTCCGGCGCCGAGCCGCGACGCGCGCGGGGGCATCCCGCCGAAGCGCCGCGTGCGTCTCAGCGGCGTGCGCTAAGGGAACGCGAGGCGACACACCGGGCGACACACCGTAGCGAGCGCGTTTCGCTGGAGACGGCCACCGGGTACAACGGCCGTGCATGCTCGCCGACCTGCCGCCCCTGCTGCTCCGACCGCACTACGTGCAGAAGCCGTGGGGCGGACGCCGTCTCGCGGAAGACCTGGGGCGTGAGGATCTGCCGGACGGACCGGTCGGCGAGTCCTGGGAGCTCTTCGACCTGGGCGGCAACGGCATCGACGACGAGCTGCACTGCTCGCGGGTCGAGGGCGGACGCTTCAACGGAGAGCCGCTGCGCAACGTCCTGGGCCATCCCTTCCCGCTGCTCCTGAAGGTGATCGACGCGTCGGAGCATCTCTCCGTGCAACTCCATCCGGACGCCGCGTCCGGCGGGCAGGTGAAGGAAGAGGCCTGGGTCGCCCTCGCCGACGGCGGCGAGGTGGCCGTCGCGTCGCCGGACGTCGACCTGCGCGGTAACCTGCCCTCGGCCGGCACGTGGCTCAAGCGTCTCGCTCGCGTGCGACTCGACGCGGGCGCGGCCGAGCGCGCGCAGCCGCCGACGATGGTCCACATCCCACC
Source organism: Planctomycetota bacterium (assembly GCA_030065025.1). Classification (GTDB taxonomy): domain Bacteria; phylum Planctomycetota; class PLA2; order PLA2; family JAEUHO01; genus JAHEIK01. Next base: position 24,250 of record JASJDY010000062.1, on the reverse strand, counting down.
CGGCACCGTGCACGCGATCCTCGCCGGGACGCTGCTCTTCGAGGTGCAGAACCGGGCCGACGTCACGTGGCGCCTCGACGACCACGGGCGCGTGGATGCGGAAGGGAAGTCGCGCGCGCTGCACGTCGAGCAGGCCACCGAGGTGCTGGCCCGCGGGACGCCCGTTCCGGCGCCGCTGGAGGCCGGCGGCCGCCGGCTGGTGACGGGACACTTCACCATCGACCTGCATCCGCCGGGCACCATCAAGGCTCCGCACGCGGAGGTCGTGTTCTTCCCGCGCGGCGGCTTCATCCAGCACGGCGAGCACGGCACGTTCGACGTGCCCCCCGGCCGGACGGCGTGGATTCCGCCCACCACGACGGTCCTGGAGTCCGAGGGTTGGACGATCGCCGCCGCCTCCCTTTGAGGCTCTGCGGGCCGCGGCTATCTTGCATGCATCGGAAAAGAACGTCCCACGCCGTGAGGCACCGGGACGGAAAGGCAACGAACCATGTCCGATGCCCAGAAGAGTCATGCAGGTCCGCAGCCTGAGCGCCTGCACAAGTTCCTGGCGTCCACCGGCGCAGGCTCGCGACGCGAGTGCGAGACCTTCATCAAGCAAGGGCGCGTGAGCGTCAACGGCAAGACGGTCACGAAGATGGGCGTCAAGGTGACGGCCGGCGAAGACGTCGTGATGTTCGACGGCGAGCGCGTCTCGCCCGAGCGCAAGGTCTACTACCTGCTCAACAAGCCGAGCGGCTACATCTGCACGAACTCGGACGAGAAGGGGCGGCCGCGCGCGATGGACCTCGTGCCGGACCGCCACCAGCGCATCTACACCGTCGGCCGGCTGGACGCGGAGAGCCGCGGTCTGATCCTGCTCACGAACGACGGCACGATCGCCAACATCATCTGCCATCCGCGCTACCGCGTGGAGAAGTGCTACCACGTGGTCGTGCGCGGGCGGGTCGGCCGGCGGGAGCTCGCCAAGCTGGAGAGCGGCGTGTGGCTCGCCGAGGGCAAGAGCTCGCCCGCGTCCGTGAAGCAGCTGGCCTACGACCCGAAGCGCGGTGACACGCTCCTCGAGATGACCCTCTTCGAGGGACGCAACCGGGAGATCCGGCGCGTCTTCGCGAAGGTGGGCATGAAGGTCAGGCGCCTGCTGCGCACGCGCATCGGCCCGCTCGAGCTCGGCACGCTCGCGCCGGGGCAGAGCTTGGCGCTCGGCCCGGCCGATCTGCGCTTCGTGCACGAGGCGGAGCGGCTCTACGAGGCCAACAAGGAACTGTGGGACGCCGAGCTGCCCCAGCAGGAGCGTGGCCGGCGGCCGCGCGGTACGGGCGGCAGCCCGCGACGAGGCCGCGGTGGGCACGGTGGACGTCGCACAAGTCGCCCGCAGGGCGGAGGCCGCGGCGGACAGGGCGCTCGCGGGGGCCACAAGGGCGCCTCCGGACGTCCCGCCCGTGGTGGGGGCCGGGGCGGCGGGCGCGACGGCGGCCGCTCGGGCGGACGTGACGACGGCCGCCGGGACGAGCGCGGACCGGGGCGCGGCGGACGCCGCGGCGAGCGACGGGACGGCCCGCGAGACGGGCAGGGCGGCGATCGTCCGCCGAGGCGGGGGCGCCGCTACTACCGTTGAGGCGATTGCCCTCTAGAATCAGCCACCCCACGCGCCCTTAGCTCAAGGGATAGAGCACCGGCCTCCGGAGCCGGGGATAGGGGTTCGAATCCTCTAGGGCGTACCAGACGACGATCCCGGCGGTCCCTTCATGGGGCCGCCGGGTTCGTTCTACGAAATCGGCAAAAACCCAAGGGTCGGCGGGCAGCGCCCGGCGGCCCGACCGTTCTCTTCACCACAACGATTCGGAGACGTGCCCATGGCTCGTTGGGACGACCTTCGCCGCGCCATCATCGCTCGCGACACCGATGCCGTCGAGCGCATCTGGCTCGAGCTCCTCGAGGCGGATCCCAAGGATCCCGTACCGTTCCTCGAGGCTGCCGACCTCTGTGCCAAGCAGTCGGGCGGCAAGCGCCTCGCGGGCAGCCTGTTGGGGCTGCTCAACGACCACCTCACCGAAAAGGAGCGCTGGGACGCGCTCCTGCCCGTGCTCGGTCGCATCGCCGGCTACGCGCCCGATGACGGCACGCTGCGCGGACGCGTCATCGAGGTGGCGCAGAAGGCGCACCCCGATCGCGGGGATCTCGAGGTGCTGCTCGAGAAGAGCGGCGTGCGCGGCGGCACCAACGCCGAGCTCGAGACCCAGGCCCAGTCGCTGCGTTCGCTGCTGCAGATCGAGAAGGACGCGTGGGTCTTCCACAAGTCCGGCTGGGGCGTCGGCCAGATCGTCGAGTACGACCCGCAGCGAGGCCGCTGCGTCATCGACTTCCGCACGCGGCCCGGCCACGAGATGGACGTCGAAGCGGCGGCCAAGCTGCTCGAGCGTCTCGACGGCAACGACATCCGCGTGCAGGCAGTGGCCGACGGCCGCGGCCTGCGCAAGCGCGCCAAGGAGGAGCCGCTGGAGATGATCCGGCAGGTGCTCGCGCGCTACAACAACAGCTGCCCGCTGCGCAACGTGCGCGAGGCGCTCGTGCCCGATGCCGTGGCGCCCTCCACGTGGAGCACGTGGTGGAAGAACGCGAAAAAGCACGCGCTGCTCGACCCGCGCATCGACGTGGGCCCGGGCCGCGATCCGCGCATCACGTTCCACGACATCGCCCAGGCCGACTTCCAGTCGCAGGTCGACCGAGCCATCAAGGGCCAGGCGACCGCCGCCGGCCGCCAGAAGGCCGTCATGGACCTGCTCGGCGTCGTCGCCACGAACGACGAGGCCAAGGAGATCCTGGCCGCCGCGGCGGAGCGCGAGCTCAACATCACGCGGGATCCCGCCGAGCGCGTCGGCTGGGTCATCGCCCATTCGGCCGTCACCGGCGTCGACGCGACCGAGCGCCTCACGGAGGCACTCGCCCTCACGCCCGATCCGGTCGTCACCGTCAGCGAGATCCCCGACGATCCGACCCGCGCGGAAGCCGCGCGTGCGCTGCTCGCGCTCGAGAACGACGGTCCCGGCAAGCTGATCGATCTCGCGCTCCGGGACGACCCGGCTGCCGCCCGCGTCGCCGGCGAGAAGCTGTCCAAGCTGGGCCACGGTGACCTCTTCGAGGGACTGCTCGACAAGATCGACGCGAGGCCGGCCCAGTACCCGCACCTCTATGCGTGGTACTGCCGCGGTCTCAAGCTCGGCCGCTGGCACGGTCGCGAGTACGAGGCCGTGCCGCTCTCGCTGCGCGTCCTCAAGGTCATCGACGCCGTCGAGTACCGCGCACGCCGCGGCGGGGGCGCCTCGGACAAGAAGGCCGTCACGCGCCTCATCGAGATCCTCACCGACAAGAACGCGAAGCTCGTTCAGGAGGCCTCGGCCGCCGCAGACGAGGACGCCGCGCACCACCTCACGAAGATGCTCGGGCAGAACCGCGGCCTGAAGGGCCGTGCGCGCGAGAAGCTCCTCGAGACGATCCTGCGCGAGCATCCGGATGCGCTTCGCGAGCCGGTGCACGCCGACCGCGAGGACCCCGGCACCGGCACCATCTACATGACGAGTGCGGGCATGGAGCGCTGGCGCTCCGAGCTCGACCAGATCAAGAACGTCGAGATCCCGGAGAACGCCAAGGAGATCGCCCGCGCCCGCGAGTTCGGCGACCTCAGCGAGAACGCCGAGTACCACGCTGCGCGCGAGAAGGCCTCGCTGCTGCAGGCCAAGGCCGACGCGCTCGGCAGTGACCTGGCACGTGCCGTGGCGATCCAGCCGGAGATCGTCCGCACGGACGCCGTCTCCGTCGGTTCCCGCGTGCGCCTCCGCGACGGGGGCGGCGAGGAGCTCACCTACACGCTCTTCGGCCCGCCGGACACGGACGTCGCCAACGGCGTCATCAACTACCTGACCCCGCTCGGGCAGGCGCTGATGGGGCGCGGGCCCGGCGAGCACGTGAAGCTCGACGTGGACGGCGACACCCGCGATCTCGAGGTCCTCTCCATCGAGAACGGCCTCGCCTGAGCAGATCCCGCCGCCGGGTAGCCGCGTAACGCCCGGCGTTACGGTTCGGAGACTCCTGACGTCCCAGGGCGACGCCCGGGCCCGGAAGATCGGGCCTTTGGACGGGGTACGGCAGTTGCTGAGGCCACAGCCTCCCAAGCACCTCTGCGGAAATCGATGACCATGCGCAACCTCTTCCTCCTCGTTCCGGTCCTCCTGGCCGGCCTCGCGTTCGCGGCCTGTGGAGGCGAGGACGCGACCACCCCGTCCGGCGACAGCCCCAAGGCGCCGCCGAGCACCGAACCGGCGGTCGAGGTCACCTACGACGAGCACGGTGATCCCGAGGGCATCCACCGCCACCGCCGCTGGTCCGACCGCGTCGGCCAGGGTGCGCAGCCGGCCGGCGACATCGCCTTCCGCAACCTCAAGGCGCTCGGCTACACGACGGTCCTGAGCGTGGATGGCGCCATCCCCGACGTCGAGGGTGCGGAGAAGCACGGCCTGCGCTACATCCACATCCCGATCGGTTACGACGGCGTGCCCGAGGAGAGCGCTCTCCAGATCGCCGCCATCCTGGAGCAGACCGAAGGGCCGGTCTTCGTGCACTGCCATCACGGCAAGCACCGCGGGCCGGCCGCGGCCATGGTGCTGCGCATCTGCGAGGACAAGATCTCCAACGATCAGGCCGTCCACGAGATGGAGATCTCGAAGACGAGCAAGAACTACGACGGCCTGTACCGCGACATCCTGGCCTACAAGGCGCCGTCGGCCGAGAAGCTCGCGAGCGTCAAACCGTTGCCGAGCAAGGTCACGCCGCAGGGCGTGCGTGCGGGCATGGTCGACGTCAACCTCCGCTGGGATCACCTCAAGATCGCGAAGGAGTCGCGCTGGAAGGCCTCGGACGAGCATCCGGACATCTCGCCGCCGCACGAGGCGCGCATGCTCTGGGAGCTCTATCGCGAGATGGGTCGCACCGACACCGAGACCCAGGCGAAGGGCGAGAAGTACCTCGGCATCCTGAAGCAGGGCGAGGAGCTCGCGATCGAGCTCGAGAAGGCGATCCGCGCCAGCGATGCTGCGGAGGCCGACAAGCTGTTCGGGGCGTTGAAGAACAACTGCAAGATGTGCCACGACGACTATCGGAACTAGATAGGCACACTCCCGCACGCAGACGCAGGCCCGGAGCCAGCCGTACGATGCCCGCGATGCGCATCGCACTCCTGATCGCTGTCTGCCTCGTACCCCTCACCGCCCTCGCCAAGGACGACGGACCGTCCCAGTCCGCGCTCATCTGGGCGCGTGATGCCGTCGCCGCGCGGCTCGACGAAGATCCCGTCCAGGCCGAGGACTTCCCCGAGGGACTCGACTGGCTCAACGTCCGCCGCCCGCTCTCTCTCGAACGCGACCTGAAGCAGAAGATCGTCCTCCTCGACTTCTGGACGTACTGCTGCATCAACTGCATCCACGTGCTGCCCGACCTCGAGTACCTCGAGAAGAAGTACGCCGACAAGGGCCTCGCCGTCGTCGGCGTCCACAGCGCCAAGTTCCCGAACGAGAAGGGCAAGCGTCAGATCCGCGAGGCCATCCGGCGCTACGAGATCCACCATCCCGTCGTCAATGACAACGAGTTCGCCGTCTGGCGCAGCTACGGCGCTCGCGCATGGCCGACCTTCGCACTCGTCGCTCCGGGCGGCGTGTACGTCGGACGCCTCTCCGGCGAGGGGCGCCGTGAAGAGCTCGAGGCGCTGATCCTCGCGCTGCTGGAGCGCTTCGAAGGCAAGCTCGACACCAAGCCGCTGCCGCTCCGGCTGGAGTCCTCGACGCGCGCGTCGGCCCAGTTGGCCTATCCCGGCAAGGTCGCCATCGCGTCCGACGGCTCCCGCGCATGGATCTCCGACTCCAACCACAATCGCATCGTGGAGGTGGGTCTCGACGGCCGCTTCCGACGCGCCTTCGGCGACGGCACGCGCGGCCTGGTCGACGGTCCCGCGGGGAAGGCGCGCTTCTTCCGCCCGCAGGGCCTGGCCGAACACCAAGGCGCGCTGTACGTCTGCGACACCGCGAACCACGTGCTGCGGCGGATCGACCTCGAGACGGGTGCCGTCACGACCGTCGCGGGCACGGGTGCGAAGGGCAACCACTACGCGCTCCTGAGCCGCAAGGCGTACGGCCCTTGGCCGGGCAAGGAGACCGATCTCAGCTCGCCGTGGGACATCCTCTTCGTGAACGGCACGGGCTACGTCTGCATGGCCGGCAGCCACACGCTGTGGACGTTCGATCCGAAGGCGAACACGGTCGCCCACTTTGCCGGCGACGGCTCCGAGCGACGGCTCGACCACGAGGATCTGCGCAAGGCGGCGTTCGCGCAGCCCTCCGGCATCACGTGGGACGGCAAGCACCTGTACATCGCCGACAGCGAGTCGAGCGCGATCGTGCGCGTCGGTCTGACCAAGGGCGTCAAGACGCTCGCCGGGGCCAGCGAGGATCCGAAGGACCTCTTCCATCACGGGGACGTGGATGGCGCGGGCAAGGGGCGCCGGTTCCAGCACCCCATGCACGTGCTCTTCCACCGCGGCACGCTCTACGTCGCCGACGCCTACAACCACAAGATCAAGACGGTGGACCGCGCCACTGGTGAGGTGCGCACGCTGCTCGGTCGAGGGAGCGCGGGCCTCGACGACGTGTTCCGCGGCGAGCGGTTCAGCGAGCCCAGCGGTCTCGCGGCGTGGGAGGGCGGGCTGTTCGTGGCCGACACGAACAACCACGTCCTGCGGCGCGTGACACTCGCTGAGTCCAAGGTCCGCACGGTGAAGCTCGCCGGCATCCCCATACCCCGTGCGCAGGCGAAGGCCGGCGGCGTCGGTCGCATCTGGCCGGAGCTGCCGGGCACCGTGTACCCGCCGCCTATCGAGCAGACGGTCACGGCGGGCAAGGCGATCCAGGCCACGATGACGCTCGCCATGCCGCCCGGCTGGAAGCTCACGGAGGGCGCGCCCTCGATGCTGCGCGTGCGCATGGGCGCCAAGTTGATCGACAAGGCCGTCAGCGGTGCGGTCACCGTGTTCGAGATCCCCGCGCTCCCGGCGGGGCGCCACCAGCTCGATGTGCGCCTGCTGTACTACGTCTGCCAGGACGACGGAGCGTGCCGGGTGCGCAGCGTCGACTTCACGCTGCGGCTCGAGGCCAAGGACGGCGGCCCCGGGCGACTCGGCCTCTCCGACGCCTTCGAGCCCTGAGTCGGTCGCCCGTATCATGCCCGCCGTGAACGCAGCCCACCCCTCACCGCTCGATGTCCGCGGCCGGCCGCTCCGTGACTTGCGGATCTCCGTGACGGACCGCTGCAACTTCCGCTGCCCGTACTGCATGCCGAAGGAGGCGTTCGGCCGGGACTTCGCCTTCATGCCGCGGGATGAGCTGCTGCACTTCGGCGAGATCGGCAGCATCGTGAAGGCCTGTGTCCCGCTGGGCGTTCGCAAGCTGCGCCTCACGGGCGGCGAGCCGCTCCTACGCAAGGAGCTCGAGTGGCTCGTGCGCGGCCTGCGTGCGATCGACGGCATCGAGGACATCGCGCTCACGACGAACGGTTCGATGCTGGCGCAGAAAGCGCGCTTGCTGAAGGAGTCGGGCCTCGACCGCGTCACCGTGAGCCTCGACGCGCTCGACGACGAGACGTTCCGCGCGATGAACGACGTGCGCTTCCCCGTGTCGCGCGTCCTCGAGGGCATCGGCGCCGCCATCGAGGAGGGCTTGACACCCGTCAAGGTGAACGCGGTCATCAAGCGGGGGCAGAACGACGACCAGATCGTGGAGCTGGCACGGCACTTCCGCGATCAGCCGGTCATCCTCCGGTTCATCGAGTACATGGACGTCGGGACGCAGAACGGCTGGCGACTCGAGGACGTCGTCCCGGCGGGGGAGATGTTCCAACGCATCGCCGCGGAGCTACCGCTCGAGCCCATCGCGCCGAACTACCCGGGTGAGGTGGCGCGGCGGTTCCGTTATGCCGACGGCAGGGGCGAGATCGGCTTCATCTCCTCGGTGACGAAGCCGTTCTGCAGCACGTGCCACCGGGCGCGTCTCTCGGCGGATGGCAAGCTGTATACGTGTCTGTTCGCAACCGAGGGTCACGACCTCCAGACGCTCATTCGGGACGAGGACGCGGATCCGGCGCGACTGCGCGAAGCGATCGCGACGATCTGGGCGAAACGCGACGACCGTTACTCCGAGATCCGCTCGGACGACACGCGCGATCTCCCGAAGATCGAGATGAGCTACATCGGGGGGTGACACCCTCGTTCATCCGCATCGTCGTGAGCCTGTAGGGGCGGCCGGAGCCCTGAGCGAGCGGAGCGAGTCGAAGGGCGAACGCCCGCCCTCTGCGACCACGGGTGGCGTGGGATGGTAGCGCCACCCGACATGCGCGGGCGGGCGTTCGCCGTCGCCTTCCGGCGACGCCTCCGGCCGCCCCTACAGGGGCCGCGCCAAATCGCTGTGCGCCCCGCGCGTCACCGCCGCAGCCACAAGACGATCGCGGCGACGAACAGGCCGATCTCCAGCACGATCGCGATGCGCGGGAACCCGGTGATCCCGTCGACCGTGAGGAAGGTGTAGACGCGCCACAGTGCGAGCCCCGCGTACAGGCACAAGCCGAAGAGCAGGCCGGCGTCGCGCCATGCGTCGTTCAGCGCGCACAGCAGGAAGAACACGCCCATGCCGAACTCCATGCCGCCGTACACCGTGATGTACTCCGACCGCGCGCCCGGCTTCGTGAAGCCGAAGCCCAGTGACTTCGAGGTCGTGTCCGGTGCCACCGTGCACCACACGCCGAGGCCCAGGTACATCACGGCGTTCAGCCACAGGTAGATCGTGATCATCGGGCGTACCTCGCACTGCGGTCGCAGGATGCGCCAGGGTACCCGCCTAGCTACCCTGGCGACGAGGTCCCATGACGCGCACAGCCTGGATCGTCCTTCTGCTCCTGCTCGCTAGCAACGCTGCATGGCTGGTGGTGTGGTTCGATCGCGAGGAGTCAGTCGACGATCCGTTCTTCGAGCGCGAGGCGCTCGAAGAGCAGGTCGCGGACCTGCAGCTGGAGGTCGAGCGGCTGAAGGCCGACGCCGGAAGCGCGCTGCCCGGCCTACGCGGTGTGCAGCCGCCCCCGGAGACCGCACGCCCGGGGCCGGAGCCGCAGCCGGATTCCGAGCAGGCCGAACCCCCCGATGGTGGGGAGGCGAGTCCGGACCCCGAGGAAGCGGCTCGCGCCGCGGCCCTGCGCAAGCACCAGGGCGAGGTGCTCGAGCACATCAAGGCGGTGGTCCAGAAGATCCTGCAGGTGAAGGACCCGGGACTCAGGAGCGAAGGCCTGGCAGAGCTCGACACCGCGCTGCGCAGCACCGACGTCACGACGGTCGAGTATGCGTTGAGCGCGCTGCACTCGCTGCGGGCCACGGAGATCGATCGCAGCGGCTTCCGCGCGACGGTCCTCGATCTCTGGTCGTCCGAGCACGCAGGCATTCGGCGCTCCGCGCTGTACGCGCTGCACGCGACCGGCGCGCAGTCCGGCGACCTCGAGCGCACGCTGGCCCGGATCGATGACGCTTCGCCGCTCGTGCGCCAGCACCTGGCGCGCGTCGTGCGCATGCACACTGGCGGCGTCTTCGAGGGAGAGGCCGCGAGCGTCCTGGCGAAGTTGCTGCGCGACGACACCCGGGACGTGCGCCGCGGAACGCTGCGCGCGCTGCACGGCACGACGCTGCCGCCTGCCGCCGAGTCCGCGCTCATCGAGATGGCGACGCGTCCTGCGGAACGTCGCGAAGCGGTTCATCACGGGCTCAGTCAGGTGAAGGACAAGTCGCGCGCCGTCATCGACGCGTTGTTCGTGCACCTGGGCGACGAGAACGTGGCCATCAGGGCGCGCTCGCACTGGGGGCTGCAGCGCGGCATCCCCGAGGACCAGCGTGCGTACGTGGCGCGCGGCTACGCCGAGAAGCTCGATTCGTTCGTCAATCCCAAGACGCACACCGAAGCGCTCAAGCTCATCGCGCGCTTCGGCGATGCGAGCGTCGTTCCGCAGCTCGAACGCTTCGCCGACAACGACCTCGTCGATGCCCGCGTCCGCGAGCTGGCCGCCAAGGCAGTCGAGTACCTCCGCAACAAGTGAACACGCCCGACGTCCCCGGTGGCCTCCGCAAGCACGGAGACCTGTAGGGGCATCCCGACCCCGAGACGAAGTCCCTGAGGGAGCGTAGCGACTCGAAGGGCGCAGCGAGGGGGAGTGGTTGCCCGGCCCGTTGCCGTTACGTGGGGCCAGCGCTCGTCACCGCGGGTTCGGGGGGCCTCCCATCCCGTCCATGCCGCCCAAACGGTCCCACGCGCCGTATCCTGGTACCGCCCCGCCCGCCTGCCGACACGGAGCGGGGTCGCATGCGAGACTGGGGCGCAGATGAGGGTCTACGACGAGGTCGACGCGCATCGGGCCGAGCTGCCCGGCGATGTTCCGCGCAAGGCCGGCGGCACGCACATCGGGATCTTTCTCGCGTGGTGCGTCGAGCGCGAGCTCACGAGCGACTGGCACCACGAGCAGCAGGACGTGGAGTACGCCCGGCTGCAACGCCGCTGGTACACGGGGCGCGACTACCTCATCCAGTTCATGGACGGACGGCTGACGGAGGAGCATCTCAGCCCCGCAGGGCGCGCGTTCGCCGAGTGGTACTACGCCACAGGACGCTACCGCGCCGACTACGAGCGTGTGCTCAGGCACCACCACCCGACGATCTACCACGTCCCCGACAAGTGGGAGTCGCTGGACGAGATCGCGCCCGTCATCGATCAGGGCTTCGACGCATGGCGCGCCGAGCGCCGGCGCGAGCGGGCGTCCGAGCGCGAAGAGGAAGAGGCACCCGTCGCCGCGCCGGTGCGCGAGGTCAGCACGTCCGAGCCCGCGCCGCAGCCCGAACCGCAGCGTGCGTCCTTCGAGCCGGTCTCGGATCCCGTGCCGGATCCGGCGCCCGAGCCGCGTGCGCCGACCGCTCCGGTGGTCGTCCCGTCGGTGCCGCCGCCGCCGCCACGCTTCGAGCCGGTCCCGGAGCCGGATCCTGAGCCCGAACCGGAGCACGAGCCGGTGCCGCCTCCGGCGCCCAGGACGGCGCCCCCGCTGTTGGACGCGCCCCACCGCACGAAGAAGGCCTGGCGGCGCAAGCGGTCGAAGGGCGGCAGCTGGACCGTCGCGCTCGTCATCTTCGCCCTGCTGTACGGCTGCTCTCAGCTGAACGAGAGCCGGCGCAAGCGTACGAAGCGCAATCTCGATCGTCAGCGCGAGGCGTTCGAGCGATCCATGCGCCGTCGCATCCTGAAGGGGCGCAACGTCGAGCGGCCCGTGCCGCGACGCCCCTTCTCCGTGCAGCAGCGCGATGCTGCATCCCGCCAGGGGCTACCGGTCTCGATCCAGAACGCACAAGGCATGCGCCTCGCGCTCATCCCGCCGGGCGGGTTCGTGATGGGTTCCCCGATGGGGGAGGCGGGCCGGGGCGAGGACGAGACGCCGCACAACGTCGTCATCACCAAGCCGTTCTACATGTCGATCACCGAGGTGACGAACGCGCAGTATCGCCGCTTCCGGAAGAGCCACCTCGGTCAGGTGCCGTCCGGGCTCTCCGGGCATCTGGCCGCCTCCGCCCCCGTCACGTCCGTCTCCTGGGACGGAGCCAACGCGTACTGCGCATGGCTCACGAAACAGGACGGCCGCCACACCTACAGACTGCCGACCGAGGCCGAGTGGGAGTACGCGTGCCGCGCGGGCAGCTCGGGACCGTTCCCCTGGCAGGGGGGGCGGGCCGCGGCGACGCTGTACGCCAACGTCGCAGACTCGGCGGCCCGAACCGAGTGGCCAAGGCGGATCCGTGCGAGTGCCGAGAAACGCGAAGACTGGTCTTGGTTCCCGGGCAGCGATCGGCGGGCCGGCCTCTCGGCGGTCGCGCGCTACCGCGCCAACCCCTGGGGCCTGTACGACATGATCGGCAACGCCGCGGAGTGGTGCGCAGACTGGGCCGGGCCCTACGACGAGAGCGTCGTCCAGAACCCGTCCGGACCCGGAGGGGGCCGTCACCGCATCCATCGCGGCGGGGCGTTCGACACGCCGGTGCGCGAGACACGGTCCGCGTTCCGCGGCAGGGAGCAGCCCTACCGCTACGAGCCGAACCTGGGGTTCCGCGTGGTGGCAGAGCCGCGCTGATCAGGCGTCGAAGCGCTCGCTGAACTCGTACGGGCTCGGATCCTCGAGCACCGGTAGTGCGTCGGCCGGGATCTGGAACGTGCGCACCGCCCAGAGGTCCTTGAACACCCGGTACTTCAGCGCCGTCTCGTCCAGGTAGTCGACGCCGCTCGACCCGCCGGTACCGATGCGGCGCCCGATCACGCGCTCGACCATGCGCGCGTGACGCTGCCGGAAGACGACCATGGACTGCTCCAGCTCGACGAGCTTGGCGAGCATCTTGCGCGGCCACGCCAGCAGCGGCAACTCGCGGTAGCTCTCGATGAAGAGCACGGCCGCGCGGATGCGGCGCAGGCGGCGGTCCTCGCAGAAGAAGAAGGTGCGCGCCTGCTCGATCTCCGCGTCGTAGCGCGCGTGCACCTTCTCCTCCGGCATGAGCCCGGTGCCAAGCACTTGCGCGACGGTCTCGTCGGTGGCCTTGCGCAGCGCGACCATGTAGTCCTCGAGGAACGCGTCGACGACGGCCTCGTCATCGCCATCGGTCGGCTGCGAGCCGCGGATGGGGGTGCGGTGGAGCCACGTGCCCACGGCCCTGAGCAGCGAGGGCGTGTCCGCCATACGGCGGCGGACGCGGTCGAAGGCGGGGGACTCCGACTGCCCAGTCGGATCCTTGAGTGCTTCCAGGTACTTGCCGTCCGCGCCGAGGCCGATGCGGTCCTCGTCCTTCATGCCGAGCAGCACCTCCATCTCGCGCATCTGCGCGGACTGGAAGCCGCTCGCCGGGAAGAGCTTGTCGCGGAAGTCGAGGTAATCGCGCGTGTTGAGTGACTCGAGCACCTCGAAGTGCGAGACGGCCGAGCGGAAGATGCGCGCGAGCCTGTCCATGCTCGCAACGGCGCCGGAGAGGCTCTCCTCGGGCACGGGGTCCTGCTTGAAGAGGTCGCGCAGGGTCGTGAGCTCTCGCAGGGCGAGCTTGAACCACAGCTCGAAGACCTGGTGCACGACGATGAACAGGACCTCGTGGTCGGTCAGCTCGGACTCGTCGTCCGGGATGCCGCCCTGGAGGCGCAGGAGCTGTTCGACTCGAATGTAGTCCCAGTAGGTGGTCGCCATGCAGCGCAGCTTAGCTGCGCTGCGTGGTGACCACCTACTACCGTGCCCGTGCCGGTGCCGGTGCCTCTACCCGCCCGTCATCCGTCACCCGTAGCCCGTGCCCCCGAAGGACTACCCCGCAGCCGCCTCCGGCGGCGGGCGGCGGTCCACGATCTCCGGCGGGCCCCCGTCGTTCGCCTGCGGCTTCAGGGTGAGGTGCGCCACGTCCGCGGCGTTGCGCCCCACCTCGTTGACCGACTCGGCCAGCGCGTGGATGTCGAAGGGCTTCTCCACGCAGCAGACGTGGAGCGCTTGGAGCCGCTCCATGGTGCGGCCGTCCAGCAGGTTGCCGGTCATGAACACCATCCGGCGGTTCGCTTCCGGATCGTGGGCGATCAGCTTGTCGTGGATGTCGATGCCGTCGTAGTCACCGGGCATGCGCACGTCGGTGACGACGAGGTCATAGCTCCGCCCGGCAAGCATGCGCAGCGCCTGCTCGCCGTCGTTGGCCACTTCGGTCGTGTAGTCGTGGTTCTGGAGCACGCGCGCCACGACGTCGCAGACGTACGTGTCGTCGTCCACGATGAGGACGGTCTGGCCGGCGCCCACGTTCGAGGAGGGCTTGCGCGGACCACCCGGGAGCTCCACGGGGAACACGCGAGCCTCCGCTACGGGCACGCTGATGACGAAGCAGGCGCCCGTCTCCACGGATTCGTCGAGCGTGATTGTGCCGCCGTGCTCCTCGACGATGCCGAAGCAGATGCCCAGTCCTAGACCCGTGCCCGACTCCTTCGTGGTGAAGAAGGGATCGAAGATGTGCTTGCGAACGTCGGGCGGGATGCCGGGGCCGTTGTCGTGCACGCGGATCTCGACCGCGTCGCCCTGGCTGCGCGTGTGGAAGCGGATGCGCCGCGGCGCCGTCTTCGACGCAAGCAGGGCCTGGTGCGCGTTGTTCGCCAGGTTGATGAAGACCTGCTGCCAGCGGTTGACGTCGATCGGGAACAGCGGGATGGACGAGTCGAGATCGCGCTCGATCTCGATGTTGTCCATGCGGAACTGGTACTCGTTGAGGTTGAGCACCGAGTCGATCACCTCGTTGAGGTTCGCGCGGCGCTTCGTCATGCGGCTCTGCCTGGCGAAGGCAAGCAGGTTTTCGACGATCCGCTGACAGCGGCGGGCGTTGATCTCGATGTTCTCGATGTCGCCGCGGCCCCAGTCGTCGGGGGAGCGGGCGAGGAGCAACTGCGCGAAGCCGAGGATGCCGGCGAGCGGATTGTTCAGCTCGTGCGCGACGCCGCTGACGAGGGTGCCGATGGCGCTGAGCTTCTCGCTCTGGTTGAGCTGGTTCTGGAGCTCCTTCTCGCGCGTGCGGTCGCGGGCGAGCACGACGACGCCCTGGAGGTCGCCCTGCTCGCCGCGCAAGGGCTGGAGCGACGCAATCACCCAGCGCTGGCCGCCGTCGGCGTGGCGCACCGGGAACTCGAGGTCGGGCCGGCTCTCGCCTCGGAGCGAGTCCTCCACCGCGGCCTGGACGTCCTCGCGGCCCTCGTCGGCGGTCAGGTCCTCGAGACGCTTGAAGTTGGCGAGGAGCTCGCGCTTCGAGTAGCCCGTCACGTCCGTCGTGGCCGGGTTGGCGTAGATCAGGTGGCCCTCGCTGTCGAGGTGGAGCACCGCGCCGGGGCTCGATTCCACGAGCGTGCGGTAGCGATCCTCCCGCTCCTTGACCATGCCGAAGAGGCGGGCGTTCTCGATCGCGATCGCCAGCTGGTTGGCGACCGTCTCGAGCACCAGGCGGTCGGAGGTGCCGAAGCCGCCGACGACGTCCGACTCGACGTTCAGCACGCCCTCGATGACGCCGCCGATCTGGATCGGGACCGCCATCTCGCTCTTCGTATCGGCGTACCAGCGGACGTAGGACGACTCCTTCGTGACGTCGTCGATGATCTCGGTGCGGCCGGTCTGATAGACGTGCCCGATGACGCCTTCACCCACGGCGACGTGCTCGTGCGATTGGATCGGGCTGGCGTAGCGGGAGGCCTGGGCCTTCAGCTCCAGCGTCGAGCGCTCCTCGTCGACCATGAAGATCATGACGTTGTGGAAGCCGAAGGTGCGGTGGACGTCGACGGCGGCCTGGCGCAGCAGCAGCTCGTCGTTGAGGATCGAGTTCACCTTGCGGCCGAGCTCGTTGACCATGAGCAGCGACTCGTAGCGCCGGCTCGCCGTCGACAGGCTCCGCAGCAGGCGAATGGCCGTGGCCGTGAGGAAGCACGCGATGCGCATCTCCTCTTCGGCTTCCGTCGCGTGCTCCTCGTGCACCCTCAGACCCGCGACGCCCACCGTCTCGCCACCGGCCTCGAGCGGCAGCATCAGAGCCACCGTGTCGTCCCCGTCCGCGGGTCCCTCGAGCTCCGGCGGAATCTCGTCGGCGCGCGGCCCCGTAGGCGACTCGTACACGCGGCCCCACGAGGTCCCGCCGCGCGGGACGCGCTGGTCGAGCATGACCGGCCGGCTGAACTCACCCAGGCTTGCCTCGAGGTGGAAGCAGAAGTCCTGGTCGGGGCAGCGCTCCGCGCGTGGGCAGGCGCCGCACTTGTCACCCGGCGCCAGAAGGTAGACACGCGCGCCCGCACCGGGAGCCAGCTCGCGGAGGTGCTCGGCGAGCCGCTCCGCGGCGGTGGAGATGTCGGTCGCCTCCGACAGACGGAGGGCGAGGGCGCCGAGCTCACTCATTCGACGCGATCGTAGCCGACCGATCCTGCGATCCCTCGCGATCTGTTGGGATGGCGTTTGCGATCTACTCCCCAGACCTCGTCGGGCTCGGACGGGGCTCACGAATCAGCCCTCCCAGCCCGATGCCGAGCAGCCAGCCCGCCAGCAGAACGGTTACGAGGACACCCAGCGGCGGGGCGGCCCAGCTGACCATGGCGAGGCCGATGACCAGCCCGCCGATGCTCGCGCGCGCCAGGGGCGAGGGATCGGCGCCCTCGCGCAGCACGCGTGCGCCGACGTGCGGCAGGCCGCTCATGGCGCCGACGAGCAGGGCCAGCGCGAGCGGTAGGGCGACGAGCAGCAGGTACGCGGTCTCGAGTGCCTCCACCTTGGCCAGCTCCACGCCCCGGGCGAGCAGGGCCGATCCCACGAGCGGCAGGATGCCGACGACGAGCAAGCGTCCGGTACGCATGCGACCCAGCGATGCGTCGGCCGAGCGCGCGACACCCGGCAGGATGACGCGCAGCAGGAGCATGGCCGCGCCGAAGCCTACGCAGCCGATCGCACCCAGCACGACGACCAGCAGGACCTGGACGAGCTGCTCGGTGGTGCCGGCAGCGAGCACGGTGGCGAGATGCATCACTGCGCACCTCCTTCCGCGGCACGGCGGTGGAGTCGCCAGCCGCCAACGAGTCCGCCCGCCAGCAGCGCGAGGCCGAGGCCGAGCCAGAGCGCCGGATGCCCGTCGGGGGTCGCCGTCGCGACGTCCAGCACCTTCGTCGTGGCGGGGGCGGCGGGAAGCTGGGCCGGCAGCGCTGCGGCGACATGGGTCTCAGGAGCCACATCCGCGAAAGCGGGCACGTCGCCCGAGAGCGCAAGCCACGACGCGCAGAACACGACGATGGCCGCGGCGGCGCGTCCCACCAGCGCCCACGGCCGCACCGGCTCGACCGGCAGCACCTCGTCGAGGATGCGGCCCACCAGGGCGAGCGGCAGCGGGAGCAGGGTCTGCTCGCGCAGCAGGGCTTCCAGCTCACGGTCCTCGGGCGTGGTCATTTCAATCCTCCATACCGCCGCCGTCCGGCGGGGTTTCAGGCTCCTCGAGCAGGCCGCGCAGCGCCGCGCGGCCGCGGTGGAGCCAGGTCTTCACGGTCGCCGGCGGCGCCTCGGCGATCTCGCTGATCTCCTGTACGGAGCAGTCGTGGACGTAGAAGAGCACCACCGCGAGCCGGTAGCGCTCGGGCAGCGTCTCGATCGCGGAGCGCACGGCCTCGCGGCGCTCCTCCTGGTCGGAGAGTACGGCGAGGGGCCTGGCGGGTTCGGCCGGCTCGGGTAGCGGTTCGTCGCCCCCGGTCGGAGGGGGCGTGCGGCGGCGCGCCTTGCGGGCGGCCAGGCGGTTGCGGCACAGATTGCTGGCGATCCTGAGCAGCCAGTGCCGGAACGGGCGCTCCAGGTCGAAGCGATCCAGGGCCTTGTATGCGTTCAGGAAGGCGTGCTGGACGATGTCCTCGGCCTCGTGAGCGTCCCGGAGCATGCGGCGGGCCAGGTCGTGCACGCGCCGGGCATGCCGGGCGACCAGCCCCCGGAACGCAGCGCTGTCCCCAGCCCGGATCCGGCGGATGTCGTCAGCATCGAGACGATCCCGTTCTTGCATGCACTCCTCGGGCCCCGTGTCCGTACAGTACGCGGCCAGCCATGGACAAGCCGCCCCCGCCCCGTCCCGCCATCATCGTCCACGCCGGAGCCTGGGCGATCCCGCCCGAGGAGAAGGAAGTCCACCGTCTCGGTTGCCTCACCGCGGTGCAGGCCGGCTGGGCGGTCCTGGTCGAGGGCGGCAAGGCGATCGACGCGGTGCGCGCCGCGGTCCGCTCCATGGAGGACGACCGCAACCTCAACGCGGGCTCCGGCAGCGTGCTCACGCGCGGCGGGCACGTCGAGCTCGACGCCGGTCTGATGAACGGCACCACGCTCGACTGCGGCGCCGTCGCGGCGGTGCGCAACCGCAAGAACCCGATCGAGGCGGCGTACGAGGTGCTGAAGACCAAGTACGTCCTCATGACCGGCTTCGGCGGCATGGAGTTCCTCGACGAGCACGGCGTGCCCACCGTGGATCCCGAGTCGTTGATCGAGGAGCGCGAGCGCGCGCGCCTGGTCGACGCGCTCCAGCGTGATCCCGGCGACGGTCTCGACTTCGGGCATGCGGGCGTGAACCTGCCGGGCGACACGGTCGGCGCCGTTGCCATTGACCGCATCGGGCGCATCGCAGCGGGCGCCTCCACGGGCGGCATCTGCGGCAAGCCGCCGGGGCGCATGGGCGACACGCCGATTCCCGGCGCCGGCTACTACGCCGACGACCTGGCTGCGGGCGCCGCGTGCACGGGCTGGGGCGAGCCGCTGTTGCGCATGGGTCTCGCGCGACGCGCTGTCGACCTGGCGCGCGAGCACAACGCGATGGACGCGACGTGGCTGGCGCTGAAGGAGTTCGAGGAGCGCTTCTACGGGCGGGGCGGCGTGATCCTGATCGGGCGCGACGGCTCGATCGGCTTCTCCTTCAACACGCCGTCGATGGCGACGGCCTACATGGACGAGGAGCTCCAGTCCCCCTTCGTGGGCGGGATCGCGGCGGACTGAGCGGCTGCCTGCTGGCCCTCGTAGGGGCATCCCGACCCCGAGCGGAGCGAGGGGGAGTGGTTGCCCGGCCCTTCCAACCGACCGGGCCCCTACCCATGCACGGGTCGGGCAACGTTCGCCTTCGACTCCCTTCGGTCGCTCAGGCTCACGATGCCCCTACGAAGACCTCCGGAGACATGTAGGGGCATCGTGATCCGCGAGACGAGGTCCCTGAGCGAGCGCAGCGAGTCGAAGGGACACGGCGAGCGGGAACGTTGCCCGGCCCGTCCATGCTCCCTGGGACCCTTCGAGACGGAGGCGCACACCACGGGTCGGGCGCCGAGCAATGTGCGTGTGTGCGTGGGCGTAGGCGTGATCCGCGTTCGCGAGCGCGTTCGCGTGAGCGTTCGCGTGACGACCTGGATTCTGCGTCGAACGCACGGCCGCCACGCTCACGCGCACGCAAACGCTCACGCGCACGTCACCTCATTCACGACCCCTGGTCGATTCACGCCCAAGGAGCGCAAACGAGCATTCCGACGTTGACGCCTACTCCCCGGCGGTAGTGCAATAGCCCCCACGATGCGCCATGGCGTGCTCATCCTGCTCCTCCTCTCCGCCACCATCGCGGCGGCCAAGGACGAGCCTCCTCCGCGCACCTTCCGCGTCGGTGGCACCCAGCGCGATATGGCCATGCACGCCGCGACCGGACCCGCCGGCGAGCTCTACGTCGTGGGCGCCTACACCGGACGCAGCGACTTCGATCCGGCGACCGCCGCGAAGACGGCGCAACGCGCACGCCTCGACAAGCCGTCGGATCTCCGACGGATGAACGCATTCCTCGCGCGCTACGAACC
The DNA here is from genome assembly GCA_030065025.1 of Planctomycetota bacterium. Lineage (GTDB taxonomy): Bacteria > Planctomycetota > PLA2 > PLA2 > JAEUHO01 > JAHEIK01. The sequence goes on along the minus strand of JASJDY010000062.1, from coordinate 4,760 downwards.
CGACGGACGCTTCGCCTGGGTGCGCGGGCTCGGCGCCTCGGGCACGAACATCGCGCGTTGCGTCACCGTCTCGGACGAAGGCGTGGTCTGCGTGACGGGGCACTTCTCCGGCACCATGGACTTCGATCCCCAGGATCCGCCCGACGAAGAGGACACCTATCGCACCGGGCAAGGGCGCGACGCGTTCATCACCTGCTACACACCCGACGGCGAGTTCCTGTGGGCGCGCTGCTTCGGCGACGAGGACATCGCGCCGAAGGGCTCGAAGGAGCTGGCCGTCGAGTGGAGCGAGGGCATCCGCGGCGCCGTATTCGACGCGGACGAGAACCTGTACGCCGTCGGTATGTACCGGGGCACGATCGATCTCGATCCGGGCCCGGGCACGCGCGAAGTGACCAGCCAGGAGGGCTCGCGCGACATCTTCGTCGTCAGTCTCGACAAGCGCGGCGCCTTCCGGTGGGGGCGGAGCTACGGCGGCCGCGGCAGCGACCAGGGCCACGCGATCGCTCTGGCGCCGAAGGACGGGCTGCTCGTGGGCGGGTGCTTCAGCGAGATGGTCCACTTCGATCCGAAGCGCAGTGCCGGCAGTCAGCTGTCCGCGGGCGGCATGGACGCGTTCGTCCTGTGGCTGGATCGAAGCGGCGGCTACCGCCGCGTCGTCACCTGGGGCGGCCCGCAGGACGACCAGGTGCTCGGTGGCGGGCTCGCCGCCGACAAGAAGGGCGTCGTCTACGCGGCCGGCGACTTCAGCGCGACCGTCGACTTCGATCCCGGCCCCAAGAAGGACAAGCGCAAGACCGAGGGTGCACGGGACGCATTCGTCTTGCGCCTGGAAGAAGACGGCACGTATGGCTGGGCGGCCACCTTCGGCGGCGACCGGCTCGATGCGGCCAATGACCTGTGCCTCACGTCGTCGGGACACGTCGTCGTCGCGGGTCGCTTCCACGGCGACATGGACGTGGATCCCGGCCGCCGTAAGCGCATCCTGCGCTCGAGCGGCACGGGCGGCGCGACCGACGCGTTCGTCGTCGCCTACGACGCCAAGGGCAAGGTGCGCTGGGCGCACGCGCTGGGCCCCAAGATCAGCGGACCCGGCAAGATGACGCGCGCGCAAGGCGTGGCGTCGCTCACAGGCGGCGACGTCGTGGTCGTCGGCAACTTCTACCGCTCGTTCGACGCGGACCCATCGCGCAAGCAGGTGTTGCTGCAGAGCCTCGGCGACATGGACGTCTTCGTCGTCCGCTACGACGCGAAGGGCAAGCTCGTCCCCTAGCCCGCATGTTGCATGAACACAGGCCGAGTCGCGCGGTTCTCGCTCGTCTTCGCGCCCGATCTCATTGCCGAGGCTCGTCAGAGGGGGGATCAGCCCCGCCTCCTCCCCTCGGCTTCGACCTCGGACGCGAATCCGTCGCGAGAACACACTGTTGCAGTTGATCCGCCGCTGCGGACTGCGCAACCCGCGGCCGCTACAGGACTTGTCGCGAGGGCGACGCGCGCTTCACGCAACATGCGGTCTGGCGAAGGGTACAATCCGCGCCGACGCCCGGTCGACCGAGTGGAGCGAGGACGCATGACGGTTGCAGCGCAAGTGCAGGAGGCCCGCACGCCGGATCTCTCGCAGCCGATCCTCGAGCAGGTCGCGGACGTCGGCGACGGCTACGACGCGTGGGTCCACAACGGCATCTCGCCCAAGCGCGCGCGGCAGGAGAACGCGGCACGCCTCGAGGCGGGCGACAAGATCGCCACCCGCTGGCCGGACTCGGTGCGCATCTTCCGCAGCGACTTCCTGGAGTCCCTGAGCCACCCCCAGTGGCGCACGATCCTCGCCATCTGGGTGCCGGTGGTGACCCTGCTGATCGGCGGGTCCATCGCGTGGGCCGGGCTTGCCTGGGGATATGCGGCCCTGTGGGCCCTCGGCGGCCTCGTCCTCTGGACGCTCACTGAGTACCTGCTGCACCGCTTCTTCTTCCACTACCGGCCGCGCAGCGCGTTCGGCCGCAAGCTCCACTTCCTCGCGCACGGGATCCACCACCTCGACCCGTGGGATCCGACGCGGCTGGTGTTCCCGCCGCTCGCGGGCTTCGGCGTTGGCGCGATCATCTTCGGCCTGCTTCTGATCCCGCTGCCGCTGGCCCAGGCGCTCGCCACGATGGGGGGGCTGCTCGCCGGGTACATCGTCTACGACATGACGCACTACTACACGCATCACGCGCGTCCGAAGACGCGCTGGGGCAAGTTCCTGAAGGCGTGGCACCTCGCGCACCATCACAAGTACTGGACGCGCATGTACGGCGTGAGCTCGCCGCTGTGGGACGTGGTCTTCCGCACGGGGCGGCCGCGGTAGTTCGCGTGCGAGTCGTCCTCTGGATCGTGGTGCTCGCGATGCTCGCGTTCGGCGCGTGGCGGCTGACCGGCTCCGGCGACGAGGAGGCCACCACGCCGCGGCCGGAGCCGCATCTCGGGCGCTTCCCGCTCTCGCAGTTCTATCTCGAGCACGACCGCTTCCTGCCGGCGACGGATCCGCGCACGGTGCCGGCCGACGAGGCGACGTGGCTGCGCCCCGACGACGAGGTCTTCGGCGTGGTGCTGGGCGGCCGCGCACGGGCCTATCCGGTGCCGATGATCAGCTACCACCACGTCGTGAACGACGTCATCGCCGGGATCCCCATCGCCGTCACCTACTGAGTGATCTGCTCGTCGGGGATCGGTTTCGATCCCGTGGTGGAAGGGACGCGGCTGACCTTCGGCTTCGAGGGCATCTACCAGGGCACGGCCGTGCTCTACGACCACCAGAGCAACTCGTTCTGGATGCACCTGACGGGCGAGTGCTTCGCCGGGAAGATGGCGGGCACCGTCCTCGCCCGAAGCCCCACGGGGCGGCACACCACGTGGGCGGACTGGCGCGCGCTTCACCCCGAGACCGACGTGCTGGCGCGCGAGAAGCGCTGGATCGACCAGCCGGGCGACCAGGGCTACTTCCCGCGGGACGGCTCGCGCAGCGGCGCGGCGGGCTTTCCGCGGACGTTCACGCCGACCATCCAGACCGTGGACGGGCGCTTCGCGCCGCATGCCCTGCTGTACGGCGTCGTGGTGGAGGGGCGTGCGCGCGCCTATCCGTTCGAGCGGCTGGCGCAGACGCCGGTGGTCGAGGAGCTGCTCGGCGCGCTGCCGGTGACGGTGTGGTTCGACGCGGCGTCGCGCTCGGCGGCGGCGTTCGACCGGAGGCTGGGCGCGCGGACGCTGGCCTTCGAGCGGGACGAGGCGGGCGTGCTGCGAGATCGGGACACGGGTAGCCGCTGGACGATGGACGGCGCATGCGTCGAGGGCCGCCTGGCCGGCAGGCGGCTCACGCCGCTGCGCGGGCTGATGAGCGAGTGGTATGGGTGGTACGCGAATCACCCTGGGACGACGGTATGGGGTGACGCCTGACGCCGTCAGGCGTCACACCATCACGGCCACGGCCACGGCCACGCACACGGCGCAATCGATCCAGGCCGAAGGCGAGGACGCCTCCGCTCCGTCCCAGTGCAGTCGCCGTCCATGGCGCCTCGCAGTCGAATCGAGTGCGAGGGTGCAGTCCATCCGGCGAGCGGCGTGCAGGCACATGGCCGCCTCGACCTCGAATCGAAGGCGAAGAGGCCGGCGATCCGCCGAGAAGCAACCGCCGTCGTTCACGCCTCGCCTTCGGTCTCCGTCGAAAGCCCGAGGCTCCGGACGGATCGGCAGGCTGCTGACGACGGCGGATGGAGGTCCTAGTCCCCCGACGACTCCGCCGGCTTGTCCCCGCCGTTGTCATCCGACTTCGCGGCGTCGGCGATCTTGGCGGCCAGGTCCGGGTTGAAGGTGAGGTAGATGGCGAAGGCGCCGATCACGCTCGCGATGAAGCCCAGCCAGAAGCCGATGCCCCAGCTGCCGCGGTTCGCGCCGTCGATCAGCATCGCGATGAAGAAGAAGGCCGCCAGCTTGAAGCCGAGGAGCGAGAACATGCGGCAGGCGTTCTCGCCGATGCCGATGACCTTCGTCTTGTTGAGGAACACGAAGCCGGCGAAACCGACGGCCAGCCACGTGAACATGAGCAGGAAGCTGCCGGAGGGAGCCGAGATGGCCCTGGCGGAGCCGGAGTGATCGCCCTCACCCCACGTGACCAGGGGGAAGATCAACAGGGCGGCCACCATCACCAGGCCGCAGATCGTCGCAACCATCGTCAGGAACTTCTGGTTCATCGCTCACTCCTCCTACCGGGCGGCCTCCCTCGGCCGCGGGACGCACAAGGGATACCCCAAGGTCCGGCCGGAAGCCAAGCCCACGGTTCAGACCGAGCGCGTCTTCCAGGTCCCGCGCGCGAACCAGATGCCCACGGCGACCCCCCGGAGCGCCGCCGTCACCGTGATGACCATCCAGATCCCGTCGACGCCGAGTCCCCAGTCGAAGGCGGCCCACCACGCCAGCGGGATCCGCATGCCGGTGAAGATCACGCCCGTGATCATCGGCGGCACCGTCATGCCCGCCCCGCTGAAGGCGCCGTCGATGACCAGGGCCACCGCCTGCGGCACCAGGCAGAGAGCGACGATGCGGAAGTAGCTCGCCGCATGGGCCTGGGCGTCGGCTTCCTCGGCCCAGAGCCCGGCGATCTCCTCGTCGAAGAAGAACAGCACCAGGCTCCAGACCACGCAGAGCCAGCAACACTGGTACGCCGCCCGCCAGGCCGACCGCTCCGCCGTCTTGATCTGCCCCGCGCCCATCGAGCGCCCGACGAGGGC
>JASJDY010000254.1 GCA_030065025.1 Planctomycetota bacterium | reverse complement strand
TGCGCTGGTCCGGCTCGAGGTCACAGTGGATCGTGACCGTCGCGTCGTCGACCAGGCTGCTGTGGGGCGAGAACTTCGCGTCGATCCGCCGCTGCAGCTTCGAGAGGGAGAGACCGAGCCGTGAGGCCAGGCGCTTGCCGGCCGCGTACGTCATGTGGATGACGGGGATCTTGCCGTTGGCCGTACCGCCGGGACGCCCGACCTCGTCGTCGGACTTCGAGGTGGAGGCCGGGTCGTTCACGACGATCAGCGCCGCCGCCCCTCTCGCGACGGCGGCGTCGACCTTCGCCTTGAACGTGCCGACGCGCATCATCACGTGCTGCGGCGCGAACGGGCTCTTGCGCTTGTCCTGCCAGCGCGGCGCGCGCCGAAGCACGATCACCACGCGACCCGTGACGTCGAGCCCCTCGTAGTCGTCGTACTGCAGCTGCGCGTCGGCGATGCCGTAGCCCGCGAACGCGGCCTTCGCCGTCACGCGGCCGCTCCCGGCCTCGTCGTGAGGCACGAAGTCCTTCAGGATCTTGAAGGCGGTGCTCTTGCCCTTCGCGTTTGTGGCAGAGAGCGCGGTGGTGTCGAGGACCCTGATGCCGCGCGGGCTCGTGAAGGGCTGGAAGAACGAACCGCTGTCGTTTCCGAGCGGACGCAGGCCGAGGCGGGCGTACTCCGCGGCAATCATGTCCGCGGCCTGGTCGCACTCGGGCTCGCCGGACTCGCGGCCCTTCATCTTGTCGTTGGCGAACCTCTTGACGAGGTCCTTGAGCTCGCCGCGGGTGACCTCGGGCCGCTCCTCGGGGGCGGCTTGCACAGCCACGACGGGCAGGATGAGGAGCACCACGAGAAGCAGGCCACGCGTCATGACGCCAGTCTATGCAGGCACATCCCGCTCGCGCTCGCGCTCATGCTCGAATTTCGACACACGGCATGGCCTGCCCGAATTGCGAGCGCGTGCGCGATCGCGAGCACGAACACGATCGCGTCCGTCTACCGGTGATCCGCCGGCGGTTCGTCGCTGCCGCCCGTCACGCTCGGGAACGGAATCGAGCCCTTCGTCGCACGCTTGAGAAAGAGCAGCGCGAAGCACGTGTCGAGCGTGTCCTCCGGACCGTGCGTCGAGTTCGTGTTCCAGTGGCCGTCGGCGTTCTGGGCGTTGATCAGACCCTGCCCCATCTCGCTGTACCAGTTGTGCTTGCCGACGAGGTGGTCGCCGATGAGGTCCATCGCACGTTCGAGCGAGTACATGTAGTAGACGTGGTAGTTGAACGGGTTCCCCGGCGGGTTCTCGAACGCACTCCAGTTGTGGTCGAGCCAGGCGAGACCGTCGTAGACCGACTGCTGGACCTTCGCCGCGTCCGGCCGCTTGGCCCACTTCTCCTGTCGGCGTCCGCCGTCGGAGAGTACGAAGCGAGCCATCATGATGTTGGCCAGGCCGCACGCCGTCATGCTGCCGCATGCCTCGCCGTGCTTCGGCGCCGGATCGCCCTTGATGTACGAGAAGCCCCGCGCACGGTCGGTGCGCTTCTCCTTGGTCGCCGGATCCAGGTAAGCCTTCTGCGGCCCGTCGTCCTGCTGCTGGTCCAGCGAGTAGCTGAGGATGTCCTCCCAGATCTTCGACTTGACCTTGATGCCCAACTGGTGGGCCGAGAACAGGGCGAGTGCCGCGAGCTGCATGCTCGACAGGTCGTTCTCACCGCCGTGCGTGCTGCCCGGCTCGTTGACCTGATAGCGCCAGCCGCGATCGACTTGCTTCGAGACGAGGTGGTCGACGAGTTGCTGCGCCCACTTGCGATACTCGCCCTTGAGCTTGGGCTTCGCCTTGCGGGCCTTGCTCGCGCGCGCCGTCTTCATGTTGTCGGCCGTGGCGCAGACCGCCAGGAGCAGCACGCTGGTCTCGTACGAGCCGCCGGGCTTCTTCCAGCGCTTCTTGATGAACTGGAAGCCACGTTTCACGATCGGATCGCGCGCCGAGACCTTGCACTTGAGCAGGGTGTAGAGCGCGAGGGCGGTGGGACCAGCAGGGTGCTTGTACGCCTCGCCCTGGCCGCCGCCGTACACGCCCGCGCTCTTGACCTCGCCCCAGGAACCGCTGCGCGCCTGCTTCTTGCGTAGCCACGCGAGCCCCTTGGCGATGGCCTTGTTGACCTGCTGGGCGCTGAAGGTCGTGTCGCCCTCGAAGAAGTCGCTGGGCCCGTCGTCCTCGTCCCCGGCGGCGGGCTCCTCGTCAGCGATCGCCAGGGATGGCGGGGCAGGTGACAGGAGACCGAGGAGCAGAAGCAGGGCCAACAGGGCCCCGAACCAGGCCGTCGCGCGCGTTTGCTGCATGCCCCGAATCTACCAAAGGGCGAAAAAAACGGGCGGAGAGCCGCGTCCGGCTTCCGCCCGTGTGTCTGTGTAGAAGGCCGCTGTTCACCTGAAGGAGTCGGCCGAATGGTCGTTTCCTACGGTGTCGACCTCCGCAAGCCACGTTTATCCATCGATCACCTCCTCTCGCACGGGGGCCGCGGGCCCCCTTGGCCTCGATGCTGCCACCCCGTCGGCGCGGCAGGCCGCGATCGAAGCGAACCTGATCACGACGAAATGAGTCTAGCGTTCGCCCGGGGCCGCCCGAACAACCAGATTGCGGAGGCCAACGGCAAGGCCCAATTGCGCGCGAGGATCGCGTGAAGAATGCGGTCCTTCGTCACGGCTCGGTTATCGCCGGCCGCGCCGGGGCCCTCGCTAGTAGTCGGCGAAGTCGGAGTAGTCGTCCTTGAGCAGGATCTTGGACTCCGGGATGGCCACCGAGGCGACGGACCGCCCCGTGGCGCCGTCCACGACCCAGATGGTCACGGCCGCCTTGCCGCTCGGCCAGGTGGCGCGGCCCCGGACCGCATACGTGCGACCGGCCACCGCGTCGAAGGTGAGGGTGACGGCCTCGGTCACCAGCGCCTTCTCCGGGTACGGGGTGCGCTTGTCCGCGTAGATAGCCGACACGGTGGTCCGGCCGGGGAGGACCGAGAAGCGGTCCTTGAAGGGGCGCAGGGACTCGCCGTTGATGCGGACGATGACGCGGCCGCCGTCCTTCGGAGCCCCGAAGGGGCCCGCGTCGCGCTGCCGGTTGCGCTGGTTCTCGGGGACGATCAGCGCCACCTGGGAGTCGTCCCGCTCGGGTCCCTCGTAGGTCTGCAGAGAGCTGCACGCGGTCGTCAGGACGACCAGGACGAGGGCTGTGGCCAGTCGGATCATGGGCACCTCCGGAGGGCTCATTCAACCACGCGTGGGGAACGTAAGGAGCCCCGCGCGGGGGCGCGGATTCCGGTCGGATTCGCTCTCAATTGGTGCTGGCTTTGCTGGGGTTCGCGGCATGGAAACGCTCACCCCTCGTATGCCCAAGGTGCCGCCGGACTTTCCGCGCGGCGTGAAGCTCCTCCACGATCCTGTCCGGAACAAGGGCAGCGCGTTCACGCTCGAGGAGCGGAACCTGCTCGGCCTGCGAGGGCTGCTGCCCCCGCGTGTGATGGACCAGGACATCCAGGTCCGCCGCGTGATGGACAACGTCCGCGGGAAGACGACCGACCTGGAGCGGTACATCTACCTGGTGTCCCTCCAGGACCGGAACGAGACCCTCTTCTACCGGGTCGTCGTCGACCACCTCGACGAGATCATGCCGATCATCTACACGCCGACGGTCGGGCAGGCCTGTGTCCAGTACGGGCACATCTTCCGCCGGCCGCGGGGCATGTTCATCTCGCTCGAGGACCGGGGCTGCGTCGGGGACATGCTGATGAACTGGCCCCACGAGGACGTTCGCATCATCGTCGTGACGGACGGTGAGCGGATCCTGGGCCTCGGCGACCAAGGCGCCGACGGCATGGGCATCCCCGTGGGCAAGCTCTCGCTCTACTCCGCCTGCGCGGGCATCCACCCCACCAAGTGCCTGCCGATCACCCTGGACGTGGGCACGGACAACCCGGACCTCCTGCGCGACCCGCTCTACGTCGGGCTGCCGCGGCGACGGCTCCGGGGGCAGGCCTACGAGGACTTCCTCGAGGAGTTCATGGAGGCGGTGACCAAGCGGTTCCCGCGCGCCGTGGTCCAGCTCGAGGACTTCGCGACGGCCAACGCCTTCCACCTCCTCGAGAAGTACCGGGGCCAGGTGGCCTCGTTCGACGACGACATCCAGGGGACCGGCTCGGTGGCCCTGGCGGGCATCTACTCGGCCCTCCGGATCTCCGAGCAGCCGCTGCTCGATCAGCGCTTCCTGTTCCTGGGCGCCGGCGAGGCCGGCATCGGGATCGGGGACCTGATCGTCGCGGCCATGGTCGACGAGGGCATGGACGAGGCCGAGGCCCGCAAGCGCTGCTGGTTCGTGGACAGCAAGGGACTGGTGGAGAGCAGCCGCAAGGACCTCGCCCACCACAAGCTCCCCTACGCCCACGACCACGAGCCGCTCACGGGGCTCCTCGAGGCCGTGAAGGCGGTCCGCCCGACGGGCCTGATCGGGGTCTCCGGCGTGCCGCAGACCTTCACGCGCCCCGTGATCGAGGCGATGGGCGAGATCAGCGAGCGCCCGATGATCTTCGCCCTCTCGAATCCCACCAGCAAGGCCGAGTGCACGGCCCGCCAGGCCTACACCTGGACGCGGGGACGCGCGATCTTCGCGAGCGGCAGTCCCTTCGACCCCGTGGACTACGGCGGCCGGACCTTCGTGCCGGGCCAGGGCAACAACGCGTACATCTTCCCGGGCGTGGGCCTGGGCGCCATCGCCGCGGACACCCGCGAGGTGACCGACGAGATGTTCTTCGAGGCGGCCAAGGTCCTCGCGTCGATGGTGACCGACCGCGACCTGCAGATCGGCCGGATCTACCCCTCGCTGGGCATGATCCGCGAGGTCTCCCGTCGCATCGCGATCCGGGTCGCCGAGATCGCGTACGAGCGCGGCCTGGCCCGAGCAGCGCAGACGGACGACATCGAGGGCGTGGTCGGGGATCTGATCTTCGATCCCCACGAGTACAGCCACTACGTCTGAGCAGACGGCGCGGGCGCTCCCCGGGGGCGCCCGCGCTCAGCGCAAACGCTCATCTCAATCGCTCACCTCAATCGCTCACCTCAGGAAAAGGGCGTGCTCCATCGTGAGCAGCGCGAAGGCCGTGGTGAGGAGGGTGCCGCCGCCGCGTAGGTAGCGGCCGTGAACCCGGTCGAAGGCGCCGGCGAGGGGGCCGGCGCTGATCTGCCGGCGCGCGAGTTCCCCGAGCCAGTCGCGCCACTTCGTGGTGAGC
>JASJDY010000064.1 GCA_030065025.1 Planctomycetota bacterium | reverse complement strand
CCGCCCCGTGGATGGCACCCGCCGCCGGGCTGAGGCACCCGGCCGGTACGGGCTCGTTTGCGTGGGCTAGGGCGACTCAGCCGCCTCGAGGGCAGCCTCCGCGTCCTGGATGCGCTGCTGGGACTGGCCGACAGCCGCCTGCGCGCGCTCGAGGTTCATCCTCGCTCGTGCGTCCTCGGCGCTCGCCCGGCCGAGAGCCTCCTCGAGGGCCGTGATCTGGGCCGGCGTGGCGCCGCCGTCGATCCCGGCCTGGAGGGCCGCCTCGGCTGCGCGCAGGTCCGTGAGGGCCTGGTTCGCCTCGGTCTCGGCATCCTGCATCCACTGGGTGTCCCGGCGAGCCGAGTCCTGCGCGTTGGCCAGCTCAGAGCGGGCGTTCTGCACAGCCTGCTCGCGGGCAGCAGCCTCGTCCTCGGGGGTGGGCAGCTTCGGGTTCAGCGGATCCTTCGGATCGGTCGTGCGCGGGTCGGTACCCGGTACGCCCGTGCCCGGCACACCCGGCTGGGGCATCGTCTCCAGGCGCTCGAGCTCGTCCTTGAGCCCCTGCAGCTTCGCCTGGTTGTCCTCGATGCTTCCGTGCTGATCCTTCAGCTCCTGGTTGCGGCGAGCCGCAGACTGGGCGCTCTCGAAGGCGCGTGCCGCGTGCTCCGCAGCCTGCTGCACCTTGCCCTGGGCCGTCTCCACGGCGTCCTTGGCAGCCTGCATGTCGGTAGCCGACACGGAGCCGGGCGTCGCACGCTCCTGTGCCTCGAGGGCACTCAGCGCGCTCTGCGCGTTCTGGAGATCGTTCTGCAGGCCACGCTCGATCGCCTCGATGCGCTTGGCCTCGGCCAGCGCCTCGGTCTCGGCCGCCTGGGCCTCCTCGAGGTGGCCCAGCAGCTCCTCGCCCTCGGCGATCTGCGTCTTCGTGTCCTCGATCAGACCTTCCATCTGCTTGTCACGCGGGTTCTCCGTGCGGCCACGCGGGTCCGTGGGACCGGTGTCGCTCGGGCCCTCGTCGGTCGGACCAGGAACGATCGGACCGGGCTTGCGCTTCTGCGCGTCCGGCGTGGGCTGGACGCCCATGCCGCCGGGGCCCTTCAGACCGCCGGTGTCCGGGCGGACACGCGGCGCGACGAGAGGCGTCGGGATGCCGAAGGACTGGCCGCCCTTGCGGTGACCCAGGTCCGTCTTGATGCCGCCGAAGCCGCTCTTCTTCGGGCTGAAGCGACCGCTACCGCGCAGCGACTCGCCGACCGCCTCGTAGAGGGCGGTGTCCTTGAGCTTCAGGCGCTCCAGGCAGAACGCGATGCTCTTGAAGGGCATCTGCGTGTCGGGCCAGGTGTTGACCATGCTCATCGAGAAGCTGAGCGCCTCGCTGTAGTAGCGGCTGTTGCGCAGCAGGTCGACGTTGGCCATCGCCTTCATGACCGGATCCAAGCGCTGGTAGGACTTGCGCTTCTTGATCTTGGTGAGCTTCTTGTCGAAGGCGCGCTCCTTGCTCTTCGTCGCGAGCTTGAACTTCGCGACGTCGGGCTTCTTGCGCTTCGAGTCGTAGTAGATGCCCCAGCTGTAGCTGCCGCCGGCCTTCATCGCCTCGACGACGCTCGCCGGCAGGGCCTTCTCCGTGATCAGGTCCTGCGCCTCGAACTTCTCGCGGTGCAGCTCGTTCTTGCCCTTCTTGAAGACGATGTAGCCGTCGTCCTCGTAGGCCGGCGTGACCTCGATGCGGTACGTGCCAAGCGAGGCGCGGCGCATCGTGCCCTGCGGCCAGTAGAGCATCACGGACTTGTCGCCGTAGCCGCGGTGGGCCTTCGGCGCTTCGCCGTAGCCTTCGTGCTCGATGCCCAGCGTGGCCAGGAGTCGCTTGTAGTCTGCGACTTCCGTGCCCGCGAGCATGAGACCGGTGTCCACGGTCAGGTCCTTGCCGGCCTCGACCGTGATGGTCTCCTTCATGTCCTCGAAGCCTTCGGCCTTGAGGACCACTTCGCGCGAGCCTGCCTCCACGGCGACCACGATGGGCGTCACGCCCTGGTTCTCGCCGTCGATCCAGACTGACGCGGCCGGGTCCGTCTTGAACGTGATGTTCGCGCTCGTGACCGGCGTCGTCGTGGGAGTGCTATCCGAGCCGCATGCCGCGAGCGTGATCGCCAAGATCACGGCCCACGCCACGCCGGCGTAGTTCGCTCTCCTCGTCATGTCTCACCTCCTGATGTCGTTGGTTCGGGTGCCATCCAGCTACGGCCACCCCGTACGGGGAAGCCCTAGCAAGTCCCGTTTGACCTCCTAAGCGGGAGGGGGCCCGGGCCATTTCCGCTTCGCTCAAGGAAATGGGACGCGACGACGGAAGGGTAGGCAGAGCAAGGGGTTGCGAGCAAGCCCGGGGACGCCCCCGGAGGCCTCGAACAGCGATTTCTTCGCACGCCCGGGGCCGCGGGGAGAATCGCCGCCCGAGCCCGAGGAGCCCCCATGCGCCGAATCCTGCTGCCCCTGGTCCTACTCGCCCTTGCCACCGCCCCCGCCCTGCGGGCCGAGGCCAAGGGGGCCGAAGCCCCGAAGAAGGGGCCCGCCAAGGCCGCGGCCGCTCCGCGTGCGCTGATCAAGACCTCGATGGGCGACATCGAGGTGGAGCTGTGGCCCGACGCCGCGCCCAAGACCGTCGAGGTGTTCCTGGGCCTGGCCGAGGGCAAGGGCACCTTCACGGACGTCCGCAACCCGAAGCAGAAGGTGACCCTGACGAAGCCCTTCTATGACGGCCTGACGTTCCACCGGGTCATCCAGGGGTTCATGCTCCAGGGCGGCTGCCCGCGCGCCAACGGCTCGGGCGACGCCGGCTTCAAGTTCGCGGACGAGATGAACGCCGTCGGGCTCGGCCTCGACAAGCTGAAGATCGTCAACAACAACCAGCCGCATCCGTGGCTGAACGTCCGCAGCCAGCAGGACCTCAACCAGCGCATCATCGCGCCCATCGTCCGCTCGATGGGCATCACCTCGGCGGAGCAGTTCCGCGCGCGCCAGGCGGAGATCAACAAGAAGATCTTCTCGATGACGCTCAAGGAGTTCTACGAGGTCCTCGGCTTCCGCTACAGCACGAAGCTCCGCTCGCGCAAGCCCACGCGGGGTACCCTCGCTCTCGCCAATGCCGGCCCCAACACGAACGGCTCGCAGTTCTTCATCAACGTCGGCGACCCCGTCTACCTGACCGGCAAGCACACGGTCTTCGGCCGCGTCGTCAAGGGCATGGACGTCGTCGACAAGATCGCCGGCGTCAAGACGACAGGCCAGCGGGGCAAGCCCCCCTTCAAGCCGCTCGAGCCCGTGACGATCATCTCGATCCGGGCCGTGAAGTAGCGGGCCCGACCGGGCGCGTCAGCGGATCTTCTTCTTCAGCGCGCTGATCTTGTCCTTCAGATCGCGGATGCGGTCGTCGAGCGCCTTCTCGGCGTCGAGCGCCGCCTGCGCGGTCTGGGCGGCGGCCTCCATGTTGGCCTTCGCCTCCGCGATCGCCGACTCGTCGCCCTTGCGCTTGGCCGACTTGTAGCGGGCCGTCGCCTTGAAGCTCGCGGTCTTGATGTTGGTGTTCTTGTCGATCAGCGCGGCCTTCTCGCCGTTGGCCGCCCGGAGCTTCTTCTCGAGATCCTTGATCTGCGACTTGATCGCCTCTTTGTCGACCCCGCCGCAGGCCGCGAGCACGATCAGGCACGTGAGAATCGCAAAGCAGGTGCGCATGGTGCCCTCCTGCTCCCAGCGTACGCCCGTGCCGACCCGGGTCCCAAGCCCTGTCGGACTCCGGTAGAGTGCGCGCTGACCGGAGGGAGACGGCGATGACGGATGCGACGACGCGGCGTGCGCTGCTGGGCGCGGGGGCCGTGCTGGCGGCCGGTGCGATGGCCCGAGGCCTGGCCGCCGACGAGAAGAAGGACCCCGCCGCCGAGGGCCCCCAGAAGAAGCTGAGGCTCCTCGTGCTGGGTGGGACGCGCTTCCTCGGACCGGCCATCGTGGACTACGCCCTCGAGCGCGGCCACGAGGTCACCTTGTTCAACCGCGGCCGGTCGAACCCCGGCATGTATCCGGACCTCGAGAAGCTCCGCGGCAACCGCGGTGCGCACGCGGATCCGCGCCGCGGGCGCAAGGCCGTACCGGTGGACCTGAAGTCGCTGGAGGGGCGCACCTGGGACGCCGCCATCGATACGTCCGGCTACTGGCCGGAGTTCGTCGAGGTCTCCTCGAAGCAGCTGGCGCAGCAGGTGGGGCACTACGTCTTCGTCTCGACGATCTCGGTCTACCCACAGTTCGGCAAGGACCCGAAGACGATCACCGAGGAGACGGAGCTCGTCGGCCTCAAGAAGCGCGAGGAGTACACCGACACGAGCAACTTCGGGGCGATCTACGGTCCCTTCAAGGCGCTCTGTGAGCAGGCCTGCGAGGCGGCCATGCCCGGGCGCGTGGCGAACGTGCGTCCGGGCCTGATCGTCGGCGACCGGGACTCGACCCGGCGCTTCGGCGAGTGGCCACTGCGCGTGCATCGCGGCGGCGAGCTGATCGCCCCCGGCAACCCCGAGGGCCACTGCCAGTTCATCGACGTGAAGGACCTCGGGGCCTGGTGTGTGCGTCTGGCCGAGGACAAGACGGCCGGCGTGTTCAACGCGAACGGCTTCCCCGGGCACCTGTCCTTCGAGGAGTTCCTCCACGGCTGCAAGTGCTCGATCCGCACCGACTGCTCGTTCACCTGGCTGCCCGAGAGCTTCCTCGAGGAGCAGAAGATCCGTCCGTGGATGCACATGCCGAACTGGATGCCCGAGAAGGTGCTCGCCTGGGTCGGCGTGGAGAAGGCCATCGCGGCCGGCCTGACGTTCCGGCCGATCGCCGACACCGTGCGCGACGCGCTCGCCTGGGAGCTCCAGCAGCGAGAGAAGGCCGGCGAGCGCTGGCGCTGGAAGCTGGCGCCCGAGCGTGAGGCGGCGGTGCTGAAGGCCTGGCACGAGACCCAGAAGGCGAAGTGATCGGACTCTTCTCGAAGGAGACGCGTGCTCGCATCGCGGTCACGCCTGCCGAGCTGCGCGTCGTGCTGTGGGCCGGCGCGTACTTCTTCTTCGTCCTCGCCAGCTTCTCGATCCTGCGCCCGATCCGGGAGCAGTTCGGGGTGCGTGCAGGGCCGGACAAGCTGCCGCTGCTGTTCCTGACGACGTGGCTCGTCATGCTGCTGCTCAACCCGCTGTACGGGGCGGTCGTGTCCCGCTTCACGCGCCGGCGCTTCATCCCGCTCGTCTATCGCTTCTTCGCGGCCCTGCTCCTCGTGCTGTTCGTTCTGCTCATGGCCCTCGAGGGCGAGGGCCTGACGTGGCTCGGCTACGGGTTCTACGTGTTCGTCAGCGTGTTCAATCTGTGGGTCGTGTCGGTGTTCTGGAGCTTCATGGCCGACAACTTCGGCAGCGGCTCGGCCCGGCGTCTCTACGCCTGGATCGCCGTCGGCGGCACGCTGGGCTCGATCGCCGGCTCCATGACGGCACTCCATGGACTGCCGTTCGTCGCCTGGCTGATCGGCGACTCCCAGTCCGCGGTCGTGCCCTACCTGCTGCTCGTCTCGGTGGTGGTGCTGGAGGCCGCGGTCTTCTGCGCGAAGCGCGTCATGGCGCGCTTCGACACGCAGCCGGATCTCGGCGGCGGCGCGCTGGATGCGCGGCCTTCGCGTGTCGGCGGAGCTTCGTGGGACGGGCTGAAGGAGGTCGCACGCTCGCCCTACCTCCTGCGCATCTGCGGCTACCTGCTGTGCTACACGGTGACCGGAACGCTGCTCTACTTCCTGCAGGCCGACATCGTCGGCAAGCACGCAGCGTCGGCCGCTGATCGCACGCGCGCCTTCGCTCTGATCGACGTGGTGACCCAGAGCACGACCCTGCTCGTGCAGCTGTTCCTGACGCGCAGGCTCCTGGCGACCTTCGGTGTCGGACGCACGCTCGGCATCCTGCCCCTCGTGGCGGCCGGCGCGTTCGCGGCCGTGTGGATCTGGCCGGGCTTCTGGGTGATCCTGATCGCCCAGAGCCTGAGGCGGAGCGCACGCTACGCGATCTCGAAGCCCGCCCGCGAGGTGTTGTTCTCGGTCGTGCCACGCTCGGAGAAGTACAAGGCCAAGGCCGTGATCGACACGTTCGTGTACCGCACGGGGGACGCGGCGGGGGCCGGCATCCTGCTCGGGCTCAGGACCGTGAGTGCCGCCATCGCGCCCGTGGCCGCGGTGGCCCTGCCCCTGACGGGCTTCTGGGCCGTCCTCGCGCTCGGCCTCGGCCGGGCCCACGCCGTACGGGCAGCTAGGGACGCACCGCCGTAGTCCGGCTACAGTCCTCGGCTCGGAGGACTCCATGGCCCAGCAAGCCGGCTACTACATGCAGCCCACGATCCACGGCGACACGATCGTCTTCGTGTGCGAGGACGATCTCTGGACGGTCTCGGCCGAGGGTGGCGTCGCGCGCCGTCTGACCACCGACCGCGGTCCCGTGGCGTTCCCGCGCCTCTCGCCGGATGGCAAGCACCTCGCCTACGCGGCCCGCGACGAGGGTCCTGCGGAGGTGTACGTGATGGACGCCGAAGGCGGTCCGTCCGAGCGCGTCACGCACCTCGGCGGCATGCTGACGGCGCCGGTCGGCTGGACTCCGGACGGCAAGAAGGTCGTCGCCCGCAGCAACGCGGGCCAGGCCTTCCTCGGCATCACGCTGCTGTACGAGATCAAGCCGGGCGGCCACCCGAAGACCCTGCCCGTGGGCCCCGCGCGGTACATCGACTGGCAGCCGGAAGGCAAGGGCGTTGTCCTCGGCATCAACACCGGCGACCCCGGCCGCTGGAAGCGCTACAAGGGCGGCACCGCGGGTCAGATCTGGATCGACCGCAAGGGCGACGGCAAGTTCAAGCCGCTCATCCGTCCGGACGGCAACCTCGGCAACCCGATGTGGATCGGCAAGCGCATCTACTTCGTGTCGGACCACGAGGGCCACGGCAACCTCTACTCGTGCACGCCGACGGGCCGCGGCCTGACGCGCCACACCGATCACGAGGATTACTTCGCGCGCTTCCCCTCGAGCGACGGCAAGCGGATCGTCTACCACGCCGGCGCCGACCTCTACGTCTTCGATCCGGCGACGGACGAGACCCGCAAGGTCGACGTGCGTATGCAGAGCGCACGCACGGGCTGCAAGCAGCGCTACGTGCAGGCGGCCCGGTTCCTCGAGAGCGCCGACCTCCATCCCGAGGGCCGCGGCATCGCCCTGACCGTGCGCGGCGGGGCCTACACGATGCCGCTCTTCGAGGGCGCGCCGCTGCGTCACGGCGACGTGTCGTCGGAGCGTCGCCGTCTCACGCGCTGGCTCCCCGATGGCAAGCGCGTCGTCATGCTCGGTGACGCATCGGGCGAGGAAGCGCTGGTCGTGGCCAAGGCCGACGGCTCGGGCCGCCCCAAGGTGATCAAGGGCGACTTCGGCCGCACGCTGGACATGGTCGTGGCGCCGAAGGGCGATCGCGTCGCCCTGACCAGCCAGCGCCAGGACGTGCGGGTCGTCGATCTCAAGACCGGCAAGGATGTCGAGGTCGAGCGCAGCCCGCACCACCGCACCGGCGGGATGAGCTGGTCGCCGGACGGCCGCTGGCTCGCCTACAGCTTCTTCACGTCGCGCAGCAGCGCGTCGATCCGGCTGTACGACACGCAGCGGAAGAAGGTCCACGAGATCACGCGACCGGACTTCATCGACTTCTCGCCGTCGTTCGACCCGGACGGGAAGTACCTGTGCTTCCTGTCCCACCGCGTCTACGACCCGGTCTACGACAACCAGTACTTCGACCTCGGCTTCCCCCGCGGCGTCCAGCCGTGCCTCGTGACCCTGACGGCCGACACGCCGTCGCCCTTCTCGGCGGCGACGCGCACGCCGCAGGGCCCCGCAGGCGTGAAGACGCCGCCGCCGAAGGACAAGAAGGACGCCAAGGACAACGACGGTGCGGTGCGCATCGACCTCGCCGGGATCCAGGACCGCATCGTGGCGTTCCCCGTGGGGGAGCAGCGCTACTCGCGCATCGAGGCCGGCAAGGGCCGCGTGTTCTTCAGTCACCACCCCGTCGAGGGCTTCCTCAACGTGCACTGGTCCGCCCAGGGCGCTCCGCCGGCGAAGCAGGTCCTGCAGGTCCACACCTTCGCCGACCAGAAGACCGAGACCTGGATGAACGGCATCACGGGCTTCGCGCTCTCGAGCGACCGGCGCTCGATCCTCGTGCGCGTGGGCTACCGCCTCCGCGCCCTGTCCACGATGCTTGGCCCGAAGGAGATTCCCGCGAAGGGCGACGCCGGGCGCGAGTCCGGCTGGCTCGACGTCGAGCGCCTGCGCGTGCAGGTGGATCCGACGGCCGAGTGGGGGCAGATGTTCGACGAGATGTGGCGACTCCAGCGCGACCAGTTCTGGGAGCCGGGCATGTCGCAGGTGGACTGGCAGGACGTCCACGACCGCTACCGTCCCCTCGTCAAGCGGGTGGCGACACGCAGCGAGTTCTCCGACCTCGCGTGGGAGCTCCAGGGCGAGCTCGGCACGTCCCACTCCTACGAGATGGGCGGCGACTACGCGCCGACGCCCGGCTGGCATCAGGGCCAGCTGGGCGCGGACATCACCTGGAGCGCTCGCAAGAAGCGCTGGGTCGTGAAGCGGATCCCGCGCGGCGACTCCTGGGTGCGTACCTCGAGCTCGCCGCTCGCCGCGCCGGGACTCGGCATCCGCGAGGGGGACGAGCTCCTCGCGGTCGACGGCCGCAAGGTCGGCGCGAAGGTCTCGCCGGCCATGTGCCTCGTCAACCAGTCCGGCAAGGCCGTGCGCCTGACCGTCGCACGCGACGGCAAGAAGAAGCGCGACGTCGTCGTGCAGACGCTCGGCAGCGAGCAGATGCTCCGCTACCGCGACTGGGTCGAGGCCAATCGCGAACGCGTCCACAAGGCCACGCGCGGCAAGGTCGGCTACGTGCACGTGCCGAACATGGGGCCGTGGGGCTTCAGCGAGTTCCACCGCTACTACCAGCAAGAGGTGGATCGGCCCGGCCTGATCGTCGACGTTCGCTACAACGGCGGCGGTCACGTCAGCCAGCTGCTGCTGCAGAAGCTGCGCCGCAAGCGCATCGGCTACGGTCCGTCGCGCCACATGGGCACGGACTCCTACCCCGACGCCGCGCCGATGGGGCCGATGGTGTGCATCACGAACGAGTTCGCCGGCTCGGACGGCGACATCTTCAGCCACAGCTGGAAGCTGTATGGACTCGGGCCGCTCGTCGGCAAGCGCACCTGGGGCGGCGTCGTCGGCATCTGGCCGCGGCACGCTCTCGTTGACGGCACGATCCCCACGCAGCCCGAGTTCGCACACTGGTTCGAGGACGTCGGCTACGGCGTCGAGAACTACGGCACCGATCCGGACATCGAGGTCGACATCAAGCCCCAGGACTGGAAGGCCGGCAAGGACCCCCAGATGGAGCGGGCGCTCACCGAGATCGAGAAGCTCATCAAGACGATGAAGCCGAAGGTCCCGAGCATGAAGCCGCTGCCCAACCTGAAGCCCCCGCGCCTCGGGAAGCGCAAGTAGCGGCGAGAGCCGCGACCGGACCGTAGGATCGTCACCGCGCCGGGAAGGAACCGGCCGCGGAGGCGAATCATGCGGACTCTCGCGACGGCCACCCTCGTGCTGGCCCTGGGACTGGCTTCCTCCGGCGTGCGCGCCGAGGACGCTCCGGCGAGCGACACCAGCAAGAGCACGGTCGACCAGCTCGAGCTCGGCACCTACTGGTGGGGGGCGAAGGTCAACATCGAGGACCTACGCGGGAAGGTGGTCCTCTGGGAGACCTGGGGCTCGTGAGTGGGCTGCCGGCAGATCACGCCGCACCTGGTCAGGTTGGCCAGCCGTCTCGAGGACAAGCCCTTCCATCTCATCGCGTCGCACTGTCAGGACACGTCGTCGCGTAAGGAGGTCATCGCGTACCTGCGCAACAACGGCATGTCGCCGTTTGCGCCGAACCTGACGATCACGAAGATGGGCCGCCATCCGGACGTTCGCGGCAACGGCTACGTGCCCTACTACATCGTCTTCGACCACACCGGGAAGCTCGTCCACCACCACATGTGCGGCACGTACCACGGTGGGGATGGACTGAAGATGATCGAGTGGGTGGACAAGCTGCTGAAGGAGGCGCCCGCGATTTACCTGGGGCCGGAGCCCTTCACCAAAATCGCCCCCCTCGCGAAGAAGGTCAGCAGCGGCAAGAGCCTGGGCAGTGCCGTCAAGAGCATGGAGAAGCAGCTGGCCGCGCCGCCGGACGACGCCACGAAGAAGGAGCTCGAGCGGCTCCGCGCCATCGTGGTACGTCACCGCGACGATCAGCTGAAGCGCATCGCGAAGCTGCAGGGTTCAGAGCCGGGTCGTGTCATCAAGGAGGCGAAGGCGCTGGCGAAGACCTTCAAAGGCACGAAGCTCGCTACCGAGGTCGACGCGGCCCTCGAGGTCTACGAAGAGTCCGAGACGCTGTCGGCTGCCGTCAAGATGGAGAAGGCCTTCCGCAAGATCGTGAAGAGCTTCGAGAAGGTGAAGGAAGACAAGCGCACGGACAAGCTGATCGAGAAGACGATTGCCAAGCTCGAGAAGCTCATCGAAGGGCGGGGCGCCGTGCCCTTCACCGAGACCGTCGAGGCCTACCTCATGGATCTACGGTAGGTAGCTACGAGAGCCGGGCGGGCTCCTCGGGCGTCGGCGCCGTGCGCGTCACGGTCTGGTTCGGCAGTCCGTGTGCGGCGCGCCCGCCGGCGGCGCTCCGGAAGGGGATCGGGCTGGCCGGCGGCTGCTCGAATCGCTCGATGCCGCCGCGCATGAGGTGATAGAGCCAGCGCGGCGTGCGCCACAGGTTCTGCAGCCAGCCGCACATGCCCATGATCTGCGCGCCCGCGTCGGCGAAGTGACCGCGCCGGTTCTTCGGGAGGACGAGGGCCTTGAGGAGCCGCAGCGGGTTGTAGAAGTACGCGTACGCGAACAGGATGTTCAACTGCTTGATCCACGGTCGCTTGTGGCGCGAGGCGACGACGTGGTTGCCGTCCACCAGGTGGGGCTCGACCGGCCGCCCGTTCACGGAGCGGAAGGCGAGCCCGCTGTAGGTGTCCTCGTAGAGCTTGCTGCCGGGTGCCGGCGAG
Source organism: Planctomycetota bacterium (assembly GCA_030065025.1). Taxonomy (GTDB): domain Bacteria; phylum Planctomycetota; class PLA2; order PLA2; family JAEUHO01; genus JAHEIK01. The sequence continues at coordinate 21,059 of JASJDY010000064.1, read as the reverse complement.
AGCATCAGCACCTGCACGCTCATTGCCCTGGCGTTGCGCAGGAGCTGGACCTGGTTCAGCAGGCCGCGTGCGTTGCGGAAGCTCACGAGCGGCTGCGTGTCGTCGTGCATGAGCATCGGCATCGGGTTGATGCCGTTGCGCCAGAGCAGATGGAACGCTTCACGCGTCTTGTCGACGGACTGGCCCTTCTTCACGAACGTTGCCGTCATGTCCTCGACGCCCATCCAGAGCGCCTTCATGCCGCCGTGCCTGGCCGTGCGCAGGTGCTCCTTCATCTTGATGGTGTCGTGGACCGTGGCCTCGGTGCCCCAGCCCAGGGCCTTCCGCAGCGGGGTGCCGTCGTCGAGCGTGGTCGCGGCGAGCGTCTCCACGATGCGCTGCGCGCGATCGTGGCGGTTGAAGAAGTTGTCGTCCGATCCGAAGAAGAAGCGGATGCCGTACTCCTCGCGCAGGCGCTTCATCTCGTCCGCGATGCGCTCGGGGCTCTTCTCGCGATCCTGGTGCTGGTTGTAGGCGGGAATCGGACAGTACTTGCAGCGGAACTTGCAGCCGTACGTCATCTCGATGGACGCGATCGGGCTGTGCTTGCCGACCCGCTCGGTCGGGATGGGGTGCTTGGCGAGAGTTGCGCCGCCCCCTGCGGGCTCGAGGACCTTGTAGCCGTGCACCGGATGCGGCAGCTCGTCGAGGTCCTGGAGCAGGCGCTGAACACCCGTGTCCACGAGCTCCTCCGGCACAGCGCCGTCCGCGCCGTTCGCGTAGACGAGGCCGGGCACGTGGTCGAGACCGCCCGCGTCCCGCACGCGCAGGAAGGTGCGGCGCAGCGGCTCGCCGTGGGCGCGCTCGGTCAGGAGCACGTCCATGAGCTCCAGCAGCACGTAGAGCTCCCCGGTGACGGCGACGTCGGCGCGCCACGGATCGGCCGCGTCGCTGCTGAAGGCGTCCCACGGGTTGTAGACCATGTGCGGTCCGCCCGCGATGACAAGCGGACGATGCTCGGCATCCACCCGGCAGATGTCACGCAGCATGTCCCGCATGCGCCCCGAGTGGATCCACATGCTCGAGGTCATGAAGAGGTCCGGCGTCGAGCCGTCCAGCTGCATGAGCGAGGGCTGGAAGCGCTTCTTCCACGTCTGGAGGACGACGCGCGTCTTCTCGAAGCCGGCCTCGAGGAACGAGCCTCCGATGGCCCGGACGCCGCCAGGCGACATGCGCCGGTCGACGAAGTAGAACGGCAGCATCCGCGTGCGGTGATCGAAGGCGTACGCCGCGACCGAGCGGAGGTCATGCCGCTTCGCGTGCTCACGGAGGCGTGCGCGCATGTCGAGCATGGCGCCCGGACGCAGCAGTTCGTCGCCCTTCTCGCGGAAGGGAAGCTCCATGGGGCCCTCCAGTGCAGACAATCGTAGGGGCGATCGTACGGGAGATGGAGCGCCGCCGCTCCAGCCCCTGGCACGAGCTCAACGTCTGCGGCGCGGGCGCTCGGCGGGAGGCGTCGCGGGGCGCCGCATGGGCCGGGCCCGCGTGGGGATCGGGATCGAGCCATTGCGCTTAGCGAGGTAGATGGTGTCGGTCTGGTCGCGGTCGGCGAGCGGGTTGTAGACCTCGATCCGCTCCGTGGTGACGGAGGGGAAGGTCGACGCCAGGGCCTGCTCGAAGGCCGGCTGCGCCTCGCCGCACGACCACAGCGCGAACACGCCGCCCGGCTGGAGGAGCTCGGCGATGCGTGTGAGGGCTTCCTCCCCGTAGAACCCGCCGTGCTGCGGGCGCAGCCACGCGTCCGGTGCGTGGTCGATGTCCACGAGGATGGCGCCGTAGCCATCGGCAGGATGCACCAGGTCGCGGACGGAGGGATCGGTCGCGAACAGGAAGAAGTCACCCTCCATGAGGCGGCAGCGGGGATCCTCGGCGAGCTCCGTGCCCAGGGGCACGAGCCCGCGCCGATGCCACTCGATCACCTCGGGGACGAGCTCGACGACGCGCACGGAGCGGACGCGCTCGTAGCCGAGCGCGGCCCAGGCGGTGTAGCCCAGCCCGAGACCACCGACCAGCACGTCGAAGATGCCGTCGCCGACGTGGGGGATCGCGAGCTGGGCGAGCGCCACCTCCGAGTCGTGGACCAGGCTCGACATCAGCAGCTCGTCGTCACGCTTGATCTCGTAGACCGGCTGGTCGGGGCCGAGGCCCGGCACGATGCGCCTGCGGAGCACGAGCTCGCCGATGCAGGTCGTGCGGCGATCGAGCTCTTCGTAGGTGCGACTCATATGCGTGAGCGACCCTAGCCGCGAGCCGCGCGTGCCCTAGGGAAAAGAAATCGGCGGTGGGCGCGCGGTGAACAGGTGGCTGTAGGGGCATCGTGAGACCGAGCGAAGCGAGGGTGAACGTTGCCCGACCCGCTCGCGTTCGGAGGGTCCCACGACATGCGACCAGGCTCCAGTCGGGGATGAGGGAGACGGTGAGTCGGGACGGGTTCGGACCCCGGGCTAAGTCCACGACGGAAACGGAAACGGTTACGGAAACGGATACGGGGCCCGGCGCATGACGCGCCGGGCTAGAGCTCGAAGTACTCCAACACGAAGCCCTGCACGTCGTCGCTGCGCGCCATCTTCACGACCTCCAGCAGACGCAGCAGGTCGCGCTGGCGCTTGTCCTGCATCTCCTCGTCGTCCAGCTCGGACGGGTCCAGCGGGCGGATTGCGCGGTAACGCCCCAGCACGTGTGTCGGCTCGATCACCCCGAGGTCGCGCAACGTGATCGCCGCGTACTCGAGCCGCGGGTCGTTGCGGCGCTTGCCATGGATGTCGAGGGAGAGCTCTTCCAGATCGAAGTCCGCGTGCAGATTCGCCTGGATGGCCTGTCCTGCGCGCAGCAGCAGGTCCAGCGGTGGGTTCTGCCAGTCCACGAACTGCTGCTGGATCGCGAGGTCGTCCTCGGAGTAGAGCAGGAGGCAGCGTGACGGCTCGCCGTCCCGGCCGGCGCGCCCGACCTCCTGGTAGTACGCCTCGACGCTGCCCGGGACCTGGGCGTGCACGATGAAGCGGATGTCCGGCTTGTCGACGCCCATGCCGAACGCGTTCGTGGCCAGCAGGAGGAGCCCGTCCTCCGGCTCGGCACCGATGAACTCGTCGTAGACGGCCTTCTTCCGGTCCGGGTCGAGCTTGCCGTGATAGATCGCCACGCGGCGCCCCGGCAGCGCACGCTGGATGTCGGACGCCATGCGCTCGAGGTCCTTGATGAGCGCGAAGTACACGATGCCGGTGCCCGGCAGCGCGTCGGCCACCTCGCGGATCGCCTGGACCTTCGCCGCGTCGTCCCAGGCCTCTTGCGCCTCGAGGCGGAGGTTCGGCCGATCCAGCGGCGCCGAGAACAGGGGCATCGCGGCCTCGTCGAGGCCCAGCGTGCGGCGGATGTCCTCGCGCACCAGGCGCGTGGCCGTCGCCGTGAGCGCGATCGTGGGGGGGCGGCCCAGCTGGTCGCGGAAGGCGCCGACGTCGCGATAGGCCGGCCGGAGATCGTGGCCCCACTTGGTGATGCAGTGGGCCTCGTCGACCGCGAGGAGGCGGATCGCCTGCTCGATGCCGCCGGGCCGCGATTCCAGGGCCGCGACGAACTCCTCCTTCTGCATGCGCTCCGGCGTCGCGTAGACGAGCTCGTAGGCGCCCTCGGCCACCTGCTGGTAGCGACGCTCGCGCTCCTTCCGGCGCAGGGTGCTGTTGATGTACTGCGCGTGGACGCCCTTGGCGCGTAGCGCGGCGACCTGGTCCTCCATCAGCGCGATCAGCGGGCTGAAGACGAGCGTCGTGCCTGGCCCTTCCATCGCCAGCGCGGGCAGCTGGTAGCAGAGGCTCTTGCCGCTGCCCGTCGGCATCACGACGAGCGCGTCGCCGCCGGCCATGACCTGCGTGACGATCTCCTCCTGCAGCGGACGCAGGGAGGGGAAGCCGAAGCGGTCTTCGAGGATCGGTTGCCAGGGAGCGGACATGGGACGGAGCTTACGTGCTCCCTAGCCGCCTGTCGTGGTCGGCGGCTTGCCGCCGTCCGGGCGCTCGTCCGGATCGTCGAACAGCTCGGGATGCCGCACGCGCTCCTTCGCCCACCAGTCGCGCCACTTGCGGCGATCGGTGCCCATCGTCTCGCCCGTGATCTTGCGCAGGGTCCACGAGACCCAGATGCCGGCCGCCTTGTCGTTGAGGCGCTCCACCAGCTCCGGCACGGCGTACCAGCCCATCCTGAGCAGGGCCTCGTGCGCCGGCCGCTGGACGCGGCCCTCGAACTTGAAGCGGTTCATCTTGTGGACGAGCGGCGGCACGGCGCGGCGGTCCTGCTTGGTGGCGAGCAGCCCGATCGTGTAGTCGTGATAGCCGAAGTCCTCGACGTAGATGATCTCGCCCAGCGCCGCCGTTCCGGGCACGCCCATCCCATGGAGGTGCTTCTGGATGCCAAGGGACAGCTTGCGGTTCTTGAGCTTGTGGAAGGCGCGGATCGCGCGCAGGTAGGGCTTCTCGGGCTCGTTGCGCTCGGGCTTCTCGAGACAGAGGTAGATCACGTCGAGCGCGTTCGCCCAGTGCTTCTCCTTCGACCGGCTCGCGTACGTCGCCATCTTGTTGGCGACGCGTGATGTGCCGACCGTGGCCAGCGCCTCGTGGACGCCGACGCGCGCCTCCGCGTGTGCCTCCTTCTGGAAGAGGTCGTAGAGCGTCGGCAGGGCGTTCACGCCACCCTTCGTGGCCATGCCGCGCGCGAGTGCGGCTTGTCCCAGGGGATCGTCGGAGGCGTCGTACACCTTGCGGACGCGCCGGCACCAGGAGCCGATGCGCTCGCCCGGCTTCATCTCCGGGATCTTCACCTCGCCGCTGAAGACCTTGCCGGGCACCCGGTCGGGGCCGCCGGCTGCCTTGCTGGGCGTGTACCAGTCGATGCGGGACTCGACGTCCACCAGCCAGGCCTGGATGCGGTTGGACTCGACCTCGCTGAGCCCCGGCTTCCGGAGGGCCTCCTCGAAGCGCTTCTTCGCCTCCCGCAGCTTGGCGACGCCCTCGCGCACGCGCTTCTCGTCGCCAACGTCCTGTCCGACCTCGATCAGGGTCTTGCCCAGCTCGACGAGCGACTTCGCGGCCTCGAGCGGGTCGTCTTCGGCCTGCGCCTGCACGCCGAGCGCAGCGAGGAGGAGAATCGGGAGGAGGGGCCGGAGGAGACGGGTCACGCAGACGACGGTAGCAGCGTCCCCGCGGGCGCACAACGCGAGCGTGCGTGCGGTAGGCTGGCGCGTCGCTCCCGGAGACGCGCTCGATGAGGCAAGCCCTCCTGGCCCTGATCCTGCTCTGCGCAATCCTCGCGCAGGCTGCCGGCGTGGAGGCGCGCTCCGGGAAGCGCATCCCACCGCGAGGGAAGGGTCTGCTCGCGACGGAGAAGATCCCCGGCCGCGGCGTGTGGCTCGATCCCGTGCTCGAGCAGCGGATCCAGAAGGCCAAGCGCGTGCGCGTCACGGTCTGGTTCGAGGAGCAGCTGCTTGGGGACGGCAAGGCCTACCTGCGTCGTGCGAAGGAGCTCGTCGGCTGGAAACGCAGCGAGCTGCGCACGGCAGCCTTGGCCACGCTGCGCAACCTGAGCGACATCACCTGGAAGAAGGTCGAAGCCCGCGTCGAGAAGCAGGTCGCCTCGGGCGCGTTCCGGAATCTCGAGCGCCACTGGATCGTCAACGGGTTCACGGTCGGCGTCACGAAGGAGGGCCTGGACGCACTCCAGAAGCTGAAGGGCGTGCGCAAGGTCTTCGCGACCCGCTTCGGACCCGGCGGCCAGAGCCCCCAGGGACCGGGGCAGGCCTTTGTGGAGGGTTCGCGGGAGGCCTTCGATCCCGAACGCCATCGGCACCCGTGGTACGTGCGCGGCCTCCTCGTGGACAAGGTCTGGAAGGAGCTCGGGGTCACGGGCAAGGGCACGCTCAACGTCGTGCACGACTTCAACTTCCTCTTCTCGCCGAACGTCGTCCCGAACGTGTATCGCAACCCGAAGGAGAAGCCCGACAACGGCGTCGACGACGACGGCAACGGCTGCGTCGACGACGTCCATGGCTACAACTTCGACCATGCCTCCGGCAAGCTCACCGCCATCCCCGTGGGGCCGAACGCCACGAACGGCCGTCTCATGCACGGCTTCATGTGCGCGGCGATCATCTGCGGCGTCGGAGCGAAGGAGCGCCCGTACGAGCTGGGCATCGCCCCCGACGCGCGCTGGGCCGGCGTCATCAGCCAGCGCCGGCTGGAGGCGGCGATCGAGTGGGCCGTGCTCCAGGGCGCCGACACGTACAGCATGAGCTTCTCGAAGCCGGGGGAGCAGGAGTTCCGCTCCCACCGGCGCAAGGTCATGGAGCACGGCGCGCTGTGCGGTGTGTTCTTCGTGTCGGGCGCCGGGAACTTCGCGCAGCAGGCCAAGGTGCCGGTGCAGATGCGACAGCCGGAGGACATCCCGCACGTCGTCTTCTCGGCGGCCGGCGTGCAGCGCGACCTGTCGCGGACCCTCTTCTCGAGCAAAGGCCCGGTCGAGTGGACGACGGAGCACTACGACGAGGGCCTCGTCGACAAGCCGGAGGTGTGCGCCTTCAACCACAACCTGCCGTTCCTCAAGTTGAGCGGCGGCGTCACGGAGGGCGGGCTCGGCGGCAACTCGTTCGCCGGCCCGATGTTCTGCGGCACGATCGCGTTGATGCTCTCCGCCGATCCGGATCTGCTGCCCTGGGACCTGCGGGAGATCATCACGTCGACGGCCATGGACGTGGCCGCGAAGGGCTACGACCACGAGACCGGCCACGGCCTGATCAACGCGTACCGCGCGGTGAAAGAGGTCCTGCGGCGGAAGGCCCTGCGCGAGAAGCGAAGCGCCAAGCGGTTCACCGGACGCGAGCGGGGCGACACGCTCGACGTCGACGCCTGGCAGGAACAGCTCGAGGTGGTCGCGCTCGTGATCATGCGCCTGGGACCCAAGGGACAGGCGAAGGCCCTCGGGGCGCAGATCGGCGACGTGCTGGTGAGCTACGACGGCAAGCCGATCAAGACCCGCGTGGAGCTCCAAGCGGCGAAGAAGGCCGCTGAGAAGGGCAAGCGGGATGCGGTGCCGGTCGTGCTGCGGCGTGGCGATGAGACGATCGAGCTGTCGTTCGAGCCCGGCCCGCTCGGCATCAACGCCGGCGAGCGCTACAAGGACCCGGTCTTCCGCTGACATGCTGCGCGTGCTGAGCCTATTCCTGGCGTTGGCTGTCGTCAGCGCATGCGGTGACGACGCACCGCCCTCCACGTCGCCGTCGAAGGACATCGTCTCGTGGCGCATCCTGGAGCGCAGGTCCGGGGAGACCGGCTTCACGCTCACCTTCGGGGCGCCGTGCCGGGTGCGCTTCCGTGTGCCGGGCGCGGAGACCGCACACACCTGACCGTGGATCCCCGCGTCTGTGGGACAGACGCTCGAGCTTCGGTGGAGCGTGGACACGGCGGGCAAGGATCCGGGCCTGCCGCCCGAGGACGCGGTGGCGGAGGGGCGGACCGAGCCGCACGTGGTCCTCGTCAAGGTGGGCTACGACAAGAGCCTGCCCAATCGGGAGCGACGCATCGTCGTCTGGACGCGCCCCGGCAAGGCCCGCATCCACACCTGGAGCGCCTTGCCGCCGGGGCGCTACGAGCCACTTGCCGTCCCCACGTGGATGGAGCTGCAGACGATTGCCGTCACCGACCTCGCGACGGGCGAGGCGCGGCTGCAGCACCGAGCCGGCAAGACGCTGGTCGTTCTGCCGGGGGAGGTGGATGGCGTGGCCGATCGGTCGACGGAGTTGAGGATGTACCTCGAGGTCGTGCCGGTCGAGGAGTAGCGGGCGCGCGTCGGATTGTGTTGATCGTCCCTCACGAACGCGAGCGCGGACTCGAGCGCGTTCTCGTGATCGCTTGGACTACGACGTCGCTGGCGAGCCAAGCCGGTGCCGAGCTCCAGTGCCGTCAGTTCCTTCAGGCCGACAGGCGCCTGCCGCCCCTCTCCAGAGGTTGAGGGCGACAGGCGCCTTCGACCCTTGGAGGAACTTCGATGACTCACTCGTCCACGACCGACTTTGCCCACCAGCGACTCGACGCCTTCCATGCGGCCATGGAGCTGACCGTCGGTGTCGAACGTCTTTCTGCTGATCTGCCGCGCGGGCACGCGGACCTGAAGGATCAGGTCAGGCGCGCCGCTTCCGCGACCATGCGCAACATCACCGAGGGCGCGAACCGTTGGGCGGCCCGGGATAAGGCAGCCCGCTTCGTGATTGCCCGTGGGGAGTGCGGTGAGTGCGATGCAGCCCTGGAGATGATCGAGCGGCTGGATATGGCAGCGGGTCACGACGTCGATGCGCTACGGCGCCTGGCCGACCGCGTCGGAGCCATGCTCACCGGTCTGATCAAGCGGCATCGGTCGGCAGAGGGCTCCAGGTAGCCGCTGCGCTCGCCTACCAGGCGTAAGCCTCGGGGGCCTGTCCGCCCGGGCCCGGGAAGATCGTGTCGAAGCGCTTGAGCGTCTCCTCGCTCAGCTCGATCTCCAGTGCCCGCATCGAGCTCTCCAACTGCTCCATGGTGCGCGGTCCGATGATCGGTGCCGTGACGACGTCGTTGTGCAGCAGCCACGCGAGCGCGACGTCCGCCGGCTTCTCGCCCAGGTCACGGCATACTCCCTCGTACGCGACGAACGTTGCGCGGTGCTCTTCGAGCCGCTGGCGCACGCGCGGCAGGCCGCGACGGCCATCCGGCGCCTCGTCGACGATGCCGCCGAGCAAGCCTGCTGCGAGCGGACTCCACGGAATGAGGCCCACGCCCTGGTCACGGCAGGCGGGGATGACCTCCAGCTCGATCGTGCGCGCGTTCAGGTTGTAGAGGCTCTGCTCGCAGACGAGGCCGAGCATGTGCCGCTTCCGCGCTTCCTCGTTCGCCTGCATGATGTTCCACGCCGCGAAGTTGGACGAGCCGACGTACAGCACCTTGCCCTGGCTGATGAGCGTGTCGAACGCCTGCCAGATCTCGTCCCACGGCGCGTGCCGCCAGACGTGGTGCATCTGGTAGAGGTCGATGAAGTCCGTCTGCAGCCGCCGCAACGAGTCGTTGCAGGCCTGGATGATGTGGCGCGCCGAGAGCTTGCCGTCGTTGCGACCTTCGCCCATCGAGCCGTAGACCTTCGTGGCCAGGACGACCTGCTCGCGCCGGCCGCCGCCCTGGGCGAACCAGTTGCCCACGATCGTCTCGGTTGCGCCCTTGCCTGCCTTGCCGCCGTAGACATTGGCCGTGTCGAAGAAGTTGAAGCCCAGCTCCAGCGACTGGTCCATGATCGCGAAGCTGTCTTCTTCGGTAGTCCAGCCGCCGAAATTCATCGTGCCGAGGCACAGGCGGCTGACCTCCAGCGCCGTGCGACCCAGGTTCGTGTACTGCATGGGACTCCTCGTCCGGGCTTGCGGGCGCGCGTAGGGTACCGAAGTCGCGGCGGCGATGGAGGCGCGCATGGGCAACCCCTGGACGGATCCCGAGAAGGCGAGGAACTGGGAGCCCACGGGCAAGCCCGGCCAGGTGCACCGCGAGCATGCGCTGGGCGTCGTCTTCGCCCTCCTGGACGTGCACGCGCCCCGGCGCATCCTCGATCTCGGGTGCGGTATCGGGGACGTCGACGCGCGGCTGCTCGAGCGCTTTCCGGACGCGACGCTCGTTGGGATCGACGCCAGCGCCGGCATGCTCGAGCGCGCCGCCGAGGCCCTCGCGCCGTACGAAGGGCGCGTGACGCTGCGCTGCAAGGACCTCGACGAATCCTGGGAGTCCGAGGTCGGCGGGCCTTTCGACGCGGTGCTCGCCTCGCAGGCCGTCCACCACCTCGAGGACGTCTCGAAACAGGCGCTCTTCTGGCGGGTCCACGCCCTGCTCGTTCCCGGCGGGATCTTCATCTTGAACGATCGCGTGCAGGTCGAGCCGGCGTTCTTCCCGCATCACGTCGCGCTCTGGAACCGCGACCGCGCGGAGCACGGCTTCGAGCCGTGCCCGGCAGGCGTGACGCACGAGACATGGACCGCCCGCGAACGCGAGGGCGGCGACCTCCCGGATCGGCTCGGCGACCAGCTCTACTGGCTGCGCGAGGCCGGCTTCGCCGTGGCCGACGCGCTCTGGCGCCAGGGCAACCAGGCCGTCTTCGCTGCGCTCAAGGCACCGGCGGAGTCAGCTTGAGGCGCGGCGCGCGTGCGCGTCCAGCACGTCTGCGACACAGCACGTGAGCTTGATGCCCATCGGGATGTGCAGGAACTCGTTGGGGCCGTGCGCGTTCGAGCCGGGTCCGAGGACGCCCGTGATCAGGAACTGGGCCTCGGGGTAGCGTTCGCCCAGCATGCCCATGAACGGGATCGAGCCGCCTTCGCCCATCGCGATGGCGCGCTTGCCGAAGTGGCGCTCGGAGGCGTCGCCCACGGCCTGCCACAGCCACGGGGCGAAGGCGGGGGCCTCCCAGCCGTCGCCCGGCATGTCGAGCTCGAAGCGGACATCGGCGCCGTGGGGGGGATCCATGAGGAGGACGTGCTCGAGCTCCTCGGCGACCTCCTTCGTGCTCACCGTCGGCGGCACGCGCAAGGACAGCTTCAGCGCCGTGTGCGGCCGGAGGACGTTGCCGGCCATGGGAAGCGCGGGTAGTCCGTCCTGGCCGGTCACCGCGAGGGAGGAGCGCCACGTGCGGTCCAGCACGAGCGCGTCCGCGGGACGATCGGCGCGTCCGGCCCCGTGGACGAAGGGGAACTTCCCCGCAACGCCGGCGCCCAGCACCTCGGCGGCCTCCTCGGCCTGGTCCGCCCGCTCCTCGGGGATCTCCACCGCGCAGGTGGCGAGCATCACGTCCCCCGTGTTCTCGTCCTCCACGCGCGACAGCAGCTGGCGGGCGATGCGGAAGCTGTCCGGCACGACGCCGCCCGCGTCGCCGGAGTGCACGCCTTCCTCGAGGATGCCGACGTGCAGCGTGCCCACGACGATGCCGCGCAGCGAGGTCGTGAGCCACAGGCGCTCGTAGTCGCCGGCGCCCGAGTCGAGGCACACGACGAGCGACGGCGTGCCGATGCGGTCCTTCAGCGCCTCGATGTAGTAGGGCAGGTCGTAGCTGCCGCTCTCCTCGCACGCCTCGATGAGCACGACGCAGCGCGCGTGTCGACCGCCGTGGCGCTGGACCGCCTCGATGGCCGTGAGGCTCGCGTAGGCCGCGTAGCCGTCGTCCGCGCCGCCGCGGCCGTAGAGCTTGTCGCCTTCGCGTACGGGAGTCCACGGTCCGAGGTCCTCGCGCCAGCCGGTCATCTCCGGCTGCTTGTCGAGGTGCCCGTACAGCAGTACCGTGTCGTCGACCTCGCCGGGGACCTCCATGAGGATGACGGGGGTGCGGCCCTCGAGGCGCACGACCTCGACGCTCAGACCGTCGATCGGACGTTCGCGGCACCAGCGCTCGATGTGGGCGACGGCCCGCTCCATGTGGCCGTGCTCGGCCCAGTCGGCGTCGAACATGGGCGACTTGTTCGGGATCCGGATGTACTCGCTGATCTCGGGCACGATCTGGCTCTCCCAGATCTCGCCCACGAAGCCGCGGAGGGCCTCCGGATCCAGGGTGGCGGCCTGTTGCGTGCTCATGGGGACCTCCGGCGGGGACGGTAGCACACCGCCTCGGGCTCGGCCTTGCGCTCGCGGGGCCGTACCTTGAGGGGTTCCAGACCCACGCGACGGAGAGCGCCGCCATGACCACGCAGCAGACGGAGACCCGCCGGTTCGAGGCGGAGGTCCAGGAGCTCCTGGGCCTGATGATCCACTCGCTCTACACGGAGAAGGACATCTTCCTCCGGGAGCTCATCAGCAATGCCAGCGACGCGTGCGACAAGCTGCGCATCGAGGCCCTGACGAACGAGGGCCTTCTGGCAGCCGACGAGGAGCTCCAGATCCGCCTCGAGGCGGACAAGGAGGCCCGCACGCTGAGCGTCATCGACAACGGCATCGGCATGTCGCGCGACGAGCTGGCCGAGAACCTGGGCACGATCGCGCGCTCGGGCACGCGCGCTTTCCTCGAGCGCCTCAAGGAGGCCAAGGGCGAGGCGGCGGCCGAGCTGATCGGCCAGTTCGGCGTCGGCTTCTACTCCAGCTTCATGGTCGCGGACGAGGTCGTCGTCACGTCGCGCCGCGCCGGCAGCGACACGGGAGCGCGTTGGGCCTCCAAGGCCGACGGCACGTACACCCTCGAGGACACGGACGTCGCCGAGCGCGGCACGCGCGTCACGCTGCATCTCAAGCCGCTCGAGGGTGAGGGGGACGCCGACACGGATCCCGACTTCACCGACTCGTGGACGCTGCGCTCGGTCGTCAAGCGCCACTCGGACTTCGTCGAGCACCCCATCCGCATGGAGGTCGAGCGACAGGAGCCCGAGCTCGACGACGAGGGCAAGCCGAAGGAGGGCGGCGCGACGAAGACCGTCGTGAGCACGGAGACGCTCAACTCCCGCAAGCCGCTCTGGTCGCGTGATCCCAAGGAGATCGAGGACGAGGAGTACAACGAGTTCTACCGCCACATCGCGCACGACTTCAGCGAGCCCGGGCGCGTCGTGCACCTACGCGCCGAGGTGCCGGTGGAGTTCTCGGCGCTGCTATACGTGCCCAAGCAGAAGGCGATGATGTTCGCGGAGGATCCGCAGGCGAAGTCCAAGCTGCTGCTCTACGTCAAGCGGGTCCTGATCATGCCGGACTGCGCCGACCTGTTGCCCCCGTGGCTCCGGTTCGTGCGCGGTGTGGTGGACTGCCCGGACCTGCCGCTCAACGTCTCGCGCCAGACGCTCCAGGCGAACCCGATCACCCGGCGCATCCAGAAGCACCTGGTCAGCAAGGTGCTCGGCGCCCTCGGCGAGATGCTGGAGAAGGAGCGCGAGGACTACGAGACGTTCTTCGACGCCCATGGTCGCGTGCTCAAGGAAGGCATCTACCAGGGAGCGGACGACGACCAGCGGCTCAGCAAGCTGTGCCTCTTCCCGAGCAGCACGCAGGACGAGCTGACGACCCTGGGCGGGTACGTCGAGCGCATGCCGGAGGACCAGGAGGCCATCTGGTACCTCGCCGGGATGGACCGCGAGACGGCGGCCGCCTCGCCGCACCTCGAGGCCTTCCGCGCGAAGGACCGCGAGGTCCTGCTCATGACGGATCCCGTCGACGAGTGGATGCTCCAGCGACTCCAGGCCTTCGACGAGAAGCCGCTGAAGGCCGTCGACCGCGGCGAGGTGGATCTCGAGGACGACACCGCCAAGGAGGCGCGCGAGGCGCAAGAAGCCGAGCACAAGGACCTGCTGCAGGCCATGCGGGCCGTGCTGCAGGAGGACGTCGCCGAGGTCCGCTTCTCGAGCCGCCTGAAGGACAGCGCGGCCGTGCTCGTGGGCACCGAGGGCGGCGTCAGCCCCGCCATGGAGCGCGTGATGCGCGAGGTGCAGGGGATGGACCTGCCGAAGACGAAGCGCGTGCTCGAGCTGAACGCCGAGCACCCCGTCGTGGCCCGGCTCCAGGGCTTCCACGCCGACGAGGCGCGGAGCCAGGACCTCGAGGACTACACGCGGCTGCTGTACGGCCAGGCCCTGATCGCCGAGGGCTCCCCCGTGCCGGATCCGGCGGGATTCGCGAAGCTCGTCACGCGCCTGATGGTCGGCGCCGGCGCTTGACGCCTGCGTGACGACTGAGATCCCGGCAGCCCTAGACTGAGCCCATGCGCGCGACCTGTCTCCTGCTCCTGCTCGGACTCGCTGCCTGCGGCGGTGAGACCGCCACGCAGGAGCCCGAGGACAGCAGGCCGTGCCGCGTGCAGCCCGTCGACATGCGGGGCGTTCCGCTGCCGCTGAAGGAGATCACCTGGGCCCAGGAGATCTGGATCAGCTACCTGTCCGACGAGCACATCGGGCAGGGCTTCCGCTATCCCCGCTCGCGGGACGAGGCGCTGGCCAAGGCGCGCGACCTCTGCCGCCGGGTGCACGCCGGAGCCGACATCGGGACGCTTGCGCGGCGCTGGAGCAACGGCGACTTCGGCTTGGCCGACGGTCTGTGCGTGGCGCCCGAGCCGTCGCACCGCACCAAGCCGGACGAGCGCGACGTCACGCTCTCCCGGACGGCGGTGGGGGACCTGACGCCGCTCATCGAGTGGCGGGGCGGCTTCTGGTTCGCGCGCCGCATCACCGAGCGCGAGGGCAGGCGCCTCGACGCCAAGCTCCGCAAGGCCCTGAAGCTGCGTGCCCGCGCGCGCGTGATCCACATCCACCACGCCGGCGCCGCGCCGCGGCGGCACGAGTTCGACCGCTTCCCCAAGGAGAAGGCGGTCGCCAAGGCGTGGGCGATCATCCGCGAGCTGGAGCGCGAGGGCGGCCCCTCCTTCCCCGAGATGTCCCGCCAGCACAACAACGACGCGGGCGCGCGGGAGCGCGACGGTCTGCTGACGACGATCGATCCGATCTCGAAGCAGAAGACGGAGTGGATCCGCTGGAACGACCGCAACTTCAGCCGCCAGCTGCTGGAGGTGATCCTGGAGACGGGCACGCCGGGGCGTGTGCATCCGGAGCCGGTGATCTCGGGGCAGGGCGTGGACGTGGTCTACGTCTTGGAGCGCCGCTCGGATTGAACCGCAGAGGACGCAGAGACCGCAGAGGACTTCGGCGCGTTCGCCACATGAAGCTCGAACTGGAACCACAGAGAACCCGGAGCGGTGCCTTGTTGCGGATCGGGGCCTGATCGAGTCGCAACGTCTGCAGGAGTCGGAGCTCAAAAAGGGGAGCGTGCGGACGCGACTCGCGCTCCGTGGTCTCTGTCGTTAACGCCACAGCGGCCGTCGCACGCCCAGCCTCTGCGGTCTCTGCGTCCTCTGCGGTTCCTTCTCTTCCTCAATCCAGCAGCTTCGCCAGCATCAGCTCGTCGTGGTACCGGCCCCGCTGGAACCAGGCGTTGCGGATCCGTCCCTCGACCTCGTAGCCGCAGCTCCGGTACAGGCCGAGCGCCGGCTCGTTCTCCGCGTACACCCACAGCATGAGACGACGGATGATCCCGCCGTCCCGCGCGCGCTTCTCCAGCGCCGCCAGCAGGCGTCTGCCGATGCCCCGTCCGCGCCACGGGGCGGCCACGCCGATGGCGACGAGCGCCTCGCGGCACATCCGGCGCCGCTGGTGACCACGGCCCTCCACCGTGCCCACCACGCGGCCCTCCGCCTCGGCCACGAGGACATGTCCGTTCTCCGCGTCGAGCGTCGACTGCAGGCGCTCGCGGAAGGCCTCCGGACGCTCCTTCCAGGGCAGCCCGGCCGTGGGGGTCAAGAGCGCGGGGTCGCTGCGCTGGGCGCGCCAGAGGGCCATCAGACCCTCGGCATCCTCGGCGGTCGCGTCGCGGATCGTCACGGGGACGTGCTCGCGGACCGCGCCGGCATCGTCGGCCTCAGGCGGATCCTGCCGGTACGCCACGGGTGCCTTGTCGTCGAAGCAGAGGCCCATCAGGATCGAGTCGACGGGGGTCTCGCCCTCCCAGACGGGCGCACGCCGCTGCACTTCTTCCTCGAAGCCGACGCTCTCGTAGAGGTGGCGTGCCGGGGCGTTGCGCACGTAGACGTCGAGCTCGATCCGCGTCAGCAGCCGCGTCTGGCGGGCCCAGTCGACGGCGTGCTCCAGGAGCGCGCGGCCCACGCCCTGTCCGCGCGAGGCGCGCGCCACGCTCATGCCGAGCATGGCCCGGTGGCGTCCGGAGTGCAGGCGGCTGGCGTCGAGGTTGAGCATGCCGAGCAGCTCCTCGCCGCGCCACGCCGTGAAGAAGGCGGCGTTCTCGCGGTCGGCGTACTCACGCAGGAGACTGCGCTCCTGCTCGACCGTGATCGTGAACTCCCCCGGCTCGAGCGGGACGTCGACGTCGGTCTCGGCGGCGAGGGCGTGTACGAGCGCGAGCATGGGCTCGGCGTCGCCGGGTCTGGCCTCGCGGATCGTCAGAGCCAGTGATCGGCCAGCGCTCGACACGTCTCGATCTCCGCCGTGGGGGTGACGACCTCCACGCCGGGTGTCGGGGACGGGGCGGCGTGGACGAACAGGAAGTAGACCTCTTCGAGGCCGCGCGCGGCGAGCCGCTCGCGGAAGGCGTCGTACCCCGGCGCCTCCCGGAACTGTTCTACGTGCTCGTCCAGGGGCTGGGCGTCGAGCATGTGGACCGTGAGCCGCATGCCGGGCAGGTGCTCGCGTAGGAGATCGACCAGCAGCGGTCCGTGGGCCCCACCGGGGCTCCACGTGATGATCTCGAACCGTCCGTCCGGTGCCAGGCGCGCAGCCGTGTCCGGCAGCAGCGCGCGCACGACGTCGAGGCCGTCCTCGCCTCCGTCGGAGTGCAGGAACCAGCTGGCGTCATGGGGTACCAGCTCGAACGGCGGGTTCACGAGGATGAGATCGAAGGTGCGGTCTTCGTCGAGCGGGTCGTACAGCGAGCCCTGGAGGCCCTCGAGGGGCGCGGTGCCAGGCGAGAGGGCTTCGTTGAAGCGGGCGAAGGCCAGGGCGCGCTCGTTCACGTCGATGCCGGTCACGGCCGCCGCGGCGTCGGCCGCGAAGAGGCTGTTGACGCCCGAGCCGAGGCACAGCTCGAGCACGCGGTCGCCGGCCTGCACGTCCATGTTGCGGACCAGGTAGACCTGCTCGAACATCAGGGAGAAGACCTGATCGGAGCTCTCGTGGCTGAGCAGGTCGGTGGCGATGAAGCGGCCGTAGAGAGGGAACAGCCGCACGCAGGGCTGGTAGATCGAGGGGCCGATGCGCTCGACGACCCCGAGGTCAGCGAGTCGGGCGAAGAGCGCTCGCTCGTGCCGGTTGACGAACAGCGGCTTGCCGGCCAGGAAGATGCGCTCGAAGCGCGCCTCTGCGCCTGCGAACCAACGGCCGACCTCCTCGGCGAGCGAGGCGGCATCCTCACGATCCGGTGGCCGGGGCGGAGGGAACTCGGTGCGACGACCGAGCAGCAGGTCGATGCGTCGCCTTGCGCCCTGGAGCATGGCGGGAGCATACCGGATCGCGATGCAGACGACCCGGCCGGCAATCGTAAGTGTCCTCTTCGGACCGTGCGCCGTGCGGATCAGTGCGCAGTCTTCGGCGGCCGTTGGGACAGCGGGCCTTGGGAGAGCCCGGGATGGAACCTGTACGGGACGACAAGGGGGCCGCGCCCTCCGCACAGACGCTGCCTGCCGATGCGGTGGCCGACTACCTCGTCTTCGAACTCGAAGCTGCGCGCTACGCGCTGCCGATCGAGGTGGTGTACGAGGTCCTACCGTCCGTGGAGGTCGATCCGCTCCCTGGCGGCGGCGACGCCCTTCTCGGTGTGATCACGCTCCGGGGTCGTCTGGTGCCGGTCGTGGACACGTGGCGTCACCTCGGGGCCGACCCGCGTCCCGTCGGATTGCGTGATCACTTCCTGCTGACGCAAGTCGACGGTCACTACCTCGTGCTGCCCTGCGACCGGGTGCACGGCATCCAGACACTGCGCATCAGCCGTGATGCCGAGTCCGACGCGCTGGTGCGGGGAGCGGGGCGTATCGCCTCGGTGGTCCGCGACGCCGACGGCCTCGTCCTCGTACCGGACCTCGGCGGAGTCCTGCCCGAGGCGGAGGCCGCATGAGCGTGCCCTGGACCGATGCCGCTGCGGAGGCCATCGCGCGCCTGGTGAGCTCGCGAACGGGGTTCACCTACGCGCTGCAGCATCCGGCGAAGACGGAGGAGGGCATCCGGCGGGCCATGGAGATCCGCGGTTCGTCGTCCATGCCGGCCTACTTGCGGACTCTCCAGGACGAACCGAAGGCCATGGACCAGCTCGTGGACGAGCTGACGATTCGCGAGACCTACTTCTTCCGCGAGCCTCGACACTTCGACTTCATCCGCGAGCACATCGTGCCCGAAACGCGACGCCAGCACGGCGAGGAGCATGTCTTCCGCGCTTGGAGCGCAGGCTGCGCATCCGGAGAGGAGGCGTACTCGCTGGCCATCCTGGTGGACCAGGCCGGCGTGGGCGATCGCGCGTCCGTGCTCGGCACCGACATCTCGCACGCAGCACTCGACACGGCGCGCGCGGGTCGGTTCCGGGACTGGTCGCTCCGCGGAGCCGGCTCGGGCTTCCTGGCCCGCTACTTCCGCGCCCGGGGCCCGGCGTGGGAGCTGATCGATCCGATCCGCCGCCGGGTCCGGTTCTCCTTCTTGAACCTGGCCCTGGACTCCTATCCCTCCCACGTGTCCGGCACGTTCGGCATGGACCTGATCCTCTGCCGCAACGTGCTCATCTACTTCGATGCCTGGACGGTGGAGCAGGTGACGAAGCGGCTTGCCGCGTCGTTGGCTCCGGGCGGTTGGCTCGTGACGGCGTCGTCGGATCCGACCCCCGGCCGCAACGCCGGACTCGTGCCGCATGTCACCGAGCACGGCGTGTTCTACCAGCGGCCCGTCGAGACGATGGTCGCTGAGGTGCCCGAGGTCGTGCGGCCGGCTCCGATCCAGCGCGCCACCGTCAAGCCCATGCGTCCGGTCACGCCTCGATCGGATCCGGTGGAGCCGCCCGATACACCCGAGGCGCGCTACGAGCGGGCTCGCAAGGCCCTCCGACAGGGTGACTACGAGCAGGTGCTCGAGCTGGTGCCGGATCTGGGCGGGAACACGGACGCGTGCCGGCTACGCATCGACGCGCTCGCCAACCAACGCGGACCTGATGCCGCCGTCGCGGCGGCCTCACAGGCCCTGCGTCTCCATCCGCTCTCTACGACGCTGCACTTCCGCCACGCCGTCTTGCTGTCCAGCCTGGGGCACCTCGATGCGTCGGAAGAAGCGCTGCGCCGCGTCATCTACCTCGACCGCGGGCTGGCCGTCGCGCACTTCGCCCTGGGCGCAATCCACTGGCGCCTACGGCGGCTCGACGCAGCCCGCCGGTCGTACCGTACGGCGGCACGCCTGAGCGCCGACGTGCCCCCCGAGAGCGAGCTGCCGCTCGCTGACGGCCAGACCGCGGGTGCCCTCGCGGCGGCTGCCCAACGTCATCTGGCCTCCCTCGGCGGCCAGGAGGAGGCCATTCCCGCATGAGCGCCATCGATGCCCAGCGCAGCCGCGAAGCCGAGCTTCGCATCCTGCGGGACCGCGCGCGCCGTCTGGCGGCCACCCCCGAGGCCGAGTCCAGCCGAGAGGACACGCGCGAAGTCGTCCGGTTCCGGCTCGGCGAGAACGTCTACGCGATCGACGCCCACTACGTGTTCGCCACACGCTGGCTGCACGAGCTCACGCCGGTGCCCGGCATGCCCTCGGCGTTCCTCGGTATCACCCCACACCAAGGCGGCGTTCTGCCGGTGGTGGCGCTCGACGTGCTGTTCGGCAACGCGGCGCAGGGGCTGCGGGATCTCCACCGCGTGCTCGTGATCGGCGAGTCGCAGGCCGAGCTCGGCCTCGCTGCGGGCAAGGAGATCGAGATGGCCTGGCTCGACGAGGATGAGCTGCTGCCGGCCATCGAGGGCTGCGACAACCTGGCCAAACGCATCGTCGCCGGCATGACGGCCGATGGGCTGACGCTGCTCGAAGGCTCGGCGTTCCTGGCCGACGAACGGCTTTTCTACGGTTCCCCGCGGGCACAAGCGAACCCGCGGACGACTCCCGATGAAGGAGAGTGAGATGAAGGACGTAAAGGGAAGGATCCAGCGCAGTCTGCTGGCCAAGATGCTCGTGGGCGGACTCGGAACCGTCCTCCTGATCGGTCTTGCCTGGCACTTCGTCGGGGGCATGTTGCGGAGCGAGGAAGCCGAGTCGGTCGTCATGAGGCAGACCACCCTCGAAGCCGATATCGCGATGCTCCAGGTTCGTCGCGCCGAGAAGGACACGCTGCTGCGTGACGTCACCTCGCCGGCCTTCTACAAGACGGGCAAGGGGAAGTACCTCGGCAAGCACGAGAAGGCACTGAAGAACCTGTACGCGAAGCTCTCGCAGCTCGGACAGTGGAAGGACGAGCTCGGGCGCCGAGTGTCCGATCTCGAGAAGCACACGAATGCGTATGCCGGGAGCTTCGCCAAGCTCATGGAGGCGCGCCGCACGCTGGGCTACGCGAGCTTCGGTCTCATCGGGAAGCTACGCAAGAGCGAGCAGCAGCTCGTGGATCTCGTGGCGGAGAGCGGCTCCCCCAAGCTGGTGGAGACGGTTCACGAGATCGAGCGCACCGCCACCGAGTATCTGCTCTTCGAGCAGGATGCCGTGGGTCGCGAGCTGAGTGCTCAGGTCGAGACCGCGCTGCTGATGCTCCGCGCAGACAAGGAGACCGCAGGTGCCGCAGAGGCCCTGGGCCTGCTCGAGGGCTACGGACGTGACCTCACGGCGGTCCTGGATCTACGGACGGAGATCGGGCTGCGAGAAGACGCAGGCCTGCGCGGCACCATGCGAGGCGCCATCCACTCCCTGGCGCCCCTCATGGAGGAGACGCTGGACGTGGCCACGACGCTCGAGGCCGAAGCGCACAGCGCGCAGGATCGGGCCAGCATCTTCCTTCTGCTCGCTGGGCTGATCGGCGGCGGCCTGGTGTTCGTGTTCTACGCGCGCTCGATCACGCGCCCGGTCGGACGGCTGCGCGATGCGGCGCATCGCCTGGGCACGGGCGATCTCGAGGCCGAGGTCGAGGTCCAGGCGAGCGACGAGCTCGGAGAGCTGGCGGAGGCGTTCACCGCCATGGCGACGAATCTGAGGACCGCCGAAGAGGACCGCGGTCGCGTATTCGCCGGCATCACGGAGACGACCTCACGCCTCGCTGCAGCCTCCTCGGAAATCCTCGCCGCGACGACGCAGCAGTCGACCGGCTCCGAGGAACAGGCCGCGGCCGTGTCGCAGACCGTGGCGACCATCGACGAGGTCCTCCACGCGGCCGAAGAGGGTGCCGCGCGCGCTACCGAGGTGACCGACGCCTCCAAGCAGTCGGTTGAGAACTCGCGCGCCGGAGCACAGTCCGTCGAGGCGACGATCGAGCGGATGCGCAGGGTCAAGGACCGCTCGGAGGAGCTCTCGGCCG
>JASJDY010000253.1 GCA_030065025.1 Planctomycetota bacterium | reverse complement strand
TGCTGCACCGCGACGTGAAGCCGTCCAACCTGATGCTCGACGAGAGCGGCAAGGTCTGGATCACCGACTTCGGTCTCTGCAAGGAGGTCGGCTCCGACGACCTCACGCACTCCGGCGACATCCTCGGCACGCTGCGCTACATGCCGCCGGAGCGGCTCCAGGGTGAGTCCGACGTGCAGGGTGACGTCTACGGTCTCGGCATCACGCTCTACGAGATGCTGACGCGCACGCCGGCCTACGCCGAGAGCGATCGCGTCAAACTGTTCGCGCAGATCGCGAAGGAGACGCCGCAGCGCCCGCGCGCCGTGGATCCGCGCATCCCCGCGGACCTCGAGGCGATCGTGCTCAAGGCCATCGACCGCGACCGGCACCGTCGCTACGCCACGGCGGACGCGCTCGCCTCCGACCTGCGTGCCTATCTCGAGGGCGAGCCGATTGCCGCGCGCGCGCCCACGTTCGGCTATCACCTGCGCACGGCGATCCGCCGCCACAAGCCGCTGGCGGTCACGATCGGGGTCGCCGCCATCGCGCTGCTCGCCACCTCCGTCTACTACGTGCTCTCATTGCGCGAGAAGGAAGAGGACACGCGCTTCCAGAACTACGTCGCGCTCATCGCAGCCGCCGAAGCCGGCATCAACTCGGGCAACGAGAGCGCCGTACGTCCGTTGCTCGAGGCCGCTCCGCCCGAGCACCGCAACTGGGAGTGGCACCAGCTGCACGCGCGCGTGGAGCAGAGCCTGCGCGCGACCCGCTTCGACGCGCCCGTGTACGGTCTCTCCTACAGCCCGGACGGCGAGTTGTTCGCTGCGAGCGTGGGCACGACGGTGCGCTTCCAGCATGACGCCGACGGCCGCGAGCACGCTCGCATCGACTGTGGTGCCTATACGTACTACGTTCGCTGGAGTCCTACGGGCGAGCGGCTCGTCGTCGCGACGAGCGCCGGTCTCCAGGTGTGGTCGTGGCCCGGCCGCGAGCGGATCCACACGCTGCCGTACGCCGGCGGCCTGCGCGGGTTCGCGCTGAGCCATGACGGCCGTCATGCCGTCACCGGCGGCACCCACGGTCGGCTACGGGTCTGGGACGTCGTCGAAGGGCGCCAGGTGAGCGAGATGCAGGTCAACGGTCACATCATGACCGTGGACGTGCACCCGGACGGTGACCGCGTCGTGCTGGGCCGGCGCGATGGACACATCGCCGTCTGGGACCTGCGAGCCGAGCAGAGGCTGTGGACGCAGAAGGCGAGCCGGTTCGGTCTGCACAGCGTTTGCTACGTAGGCGGCGACCGCGTCGCCGCGGCGACCGAGCACGCGCACGTACACGTCTACGACGCGGTGGACGGAAACCTCGTCCGCACCGTCTCGCGCAAGTACCAGGCCCTGGCCAACGGCGTGCGCGCGAGCCCCGACGGCCGCTCGCTCCTGGTGCTCGCCGCACACGACGTCTTCGTGTGGGACACCGACACCTGGGAGCTGCGCGCGCACTGGCCCGGCAGCTCGCCGATCCAGGATCTCGCCTTCCACCCCGACGGCTGGCGGTTCGGTGTGGCGTCCAACTGGCACACGGTGATCGAGAGGCCGCTGGGCTCCACGGATCTGAACGTGTTGCGGGGCCACATCGACGACGTGATGGCGCTCGCCTATGCCCCCTCGGGCTCGTTCTTCGTCACGGGTGGCGTCGGCGGCGTCGTACGCCTCTGGGACGCGCGTACGCACGAGCAGGCGCGCGCGTGGATCGGGCACCGCTGGTCCTTGTACGGCCTCTCCGTCAGCCACGACAGTCGCTATGTCGCCGCTAGCGACGCGATGGGGGACATCGTCATCTGGGATGTGGCACAGGACGAGCCCATCCAGCGGATGAAGGCGCACGAGAAGGCCGCGTACGCCGTCGAGTTCCTCCCGCAGTCGATGCGCGCCGTCTCCGTGGGGCAGGACGGCCGCGCGTGTCTCTGGGATGCCGCGAGTGGAGAGCGCCTCGCGCGTAGCGCCGCGTTGGAGCAACCGCTCATCTGCGTCGCGGTGCACCCCCGGAGCGGACAGCTGGTCACAGGCGACGAGGCGGGTGTCATCCGCGTCCATGACGCCGGCAGCCTCGAGGTGTTGCGCGAGCTTCGCGGCCATGACGATGCCGTCTACGGTGTCGCCTTCGACGCCACGGGGCGACGGCTTGCATCAGTGTCTTCGGATCAGACGCTGCGGCTCTGGGACTACGCGGAAGGTCGCGTCATCCGCACCGCTCGCGCCCAGACGCAGCGGATCGGGGACTTCGGGATGCTCGACGTCGCCTTCAGCCGCGACGGCACGCGCATCGCCACCAGCGCTCGCGACAGCACGGTCCGGCTCTGGGATACGGCGACCGGTCGCCTGGTGATCACCCTGGGCGGGCACGACTCGTGGGTGTACGAGGTCGCATTCAGCCCCGACGGCACGCAGCTGCTCTCCGTGAACGGCGGAGCCGAGGTTCGTGTGTGGGATACGCGGGCGGCGAGTGAGCGCCTCGGCTGGGCGGCGCGCGAGGCGTCGGTGCGCGCGCAGGCCCGGCTGCTGCTTGGCGACGTGCGCCGTGAGCTCGGCGAGGATCCCGACGCGGTCATCCAGGGGCTGAGGGTCCGTGAAGACCTGGAGCCGGACCTGCGCGAAGCGGCGTTGCGGGATGCGTATCGCTGGCGGGGCGGGGAGGACGCTCTCGTCGCGCGGCTGTGGCGTGCGGCGCAGAGCGCCGAGCTCGAGACCCTCGACCTGTGGATCCACCGGGGCCTCGCCGCCGGCATGATGCGGGCGGCCGGCCACCGCAACCGGCAGGACAGCAGGCGGCTCACGCTCTGGGGCGCCCTCACCTGTCGCCTCGGCGATTACGACCTCGCGCTCGAGCGCCTGGGGCGCGCGCGGTTGCTCAACAAGGAGCGCCACCCGGAGCTGTTCGCCGTCGACCTGGCATTCCTGGCCATGGCCCATGCCGGGCTCGACCAGGCCCAGGACGCCTGGCAGGTCCTGCGCGAGCTCGAGGCGCTCCTGAAGGCGCAGCCCGACCTGCGCACCGCGCGCGTGACGCAGTTCCTCGGCGAGGCCCGCGCCGCGGTCACGAGCTCCGGCGCGAAGAACGCACCGAGGTAGCGCGACTCATCGCTGCGCCCGGTGAACGTCCAGAAGGCCGTTGTCGACCGAAATCGACACGAACGCCCGGAAAGCCCCATTCGTTGGCCTGGTCCGCCCGTTGCGCTGTTCGGGCCCTGTCGGTCTTGAATGGAGATCGACTCGTCGTCACACTCACGAGTGAGGTTTGGACGTGCGTTCGATGGATTGGTGTCGGCACGGTCGGGTGGTCGGGATCTCCCTGCGGCAGGGGGCCTGCGCTCTGGTCCTGGCATGCGCTCTCGCGCTGGCCGGCTGCGGCTCCGGCGGTACGACCGCCGTCCCGCCCGGCGGTGCCGGCACGCTCAGCGTTGCGTCCGAGGGCGAGGTGGCCTGGAAGATGGAGGTCCTCGCGCTGACCAACGAGGTTCGCGCGGAGTACGGCCTCGGGCCGCTCACGCTCGATCCCGTTGCCTCCCAGGCGGCCTACGAGCACGCGTGGGACATGCATCTGCGCAGCTTCTTCGATCACGTCAACCCGGACGGCGAGCATCCCGACGATCGACTCGCGCGTCACGGTGTGCAGTTCGACGTCGCGCGCGAGAACCTCGCCCGTGGTCATGCGTCGCCGCGCGAGGTGGTGGACGCCTGGATGGCGTCGCCGAACCACCGCGCCAACCTGCTGTATCCCGGCTGGACGCACATCGGCGTGGCGGTGCACACGGGCGCGTCCCAGGGCCCGTGGTGGGCTCAGGAGTTCTATCGCTAGCTGAGCGCGGCACGCGCTCAGCTCCGTGCCGGTGCCTCTGCCGGTGCCGGTGCCCGCCGATCCTCGAGCGACGTTGATCGGGTGAGGGCCCCGTAGGGGCGGCTGGGAGCCCTGAGCGAGCAGAGCGAGTCGAAGGGCGAATCTCCGCCCGGCCCGTCCGATCTCCCTGGGACCGTGCAGGTGCGGGTGCAAGTGCAAGTGCAAGTGGGCGTGGCAGGTGAAACCCGCCCCGCCTGGGCCACAGGCCACACCACTGCGTGAAATTCCGCGCATCTGGACCCCACGAGGGCCATTCGCTGGCCTCGCTGCGGGCCCTTCCCCGGCATGGCCCGTGCAATCGCTCCTGCAGCCTCTCAGCCTAGGAGGGATTCTGCATGCAGGCCCACACGCCGCGCCGCACCGGCAGCGCTACCGGCGCAGCCTCGGAGTCGACGGCGCTGATGGAGGTGCGCCTCGCAGGACGCGGTGGCCAGGGGGTGGTCACCGCCGGCGAGCTGCTGGGGGAGGCCGTGCTGAAGAGCGGGCGACACGCGCAGTCGCTGCCGACCTTCGGCCCCGAGCGGCGCGGGGCTCTCGCCCAGTGCACGCTGCGGGTGGCGGACGCGCCCATCGAGCTGAAGTGCAGCAGCGCCAGCCCGAGCGCGCTGGTGTGCCTCGATCCCACGATCTGGCGGCACGCGCCGGTCACGCTCGGCCTGCAGGATCGCGCGCAGCTCATCTTCAACACGTCGGCCGAGCCGGCCGACGTCGAGGCCGACCTGCGCTCAGGCGAGTTCGCGAGCAAGCTGGCGATCGAGCACGTCGAGGTGCACACGCTCGACGCCACCGGCATCGCGCTGGAGGCGCTCGGTCGTCCGATCTCGAACACGGCGATGCTCGGCGCGGTCGCCGCGGTCACGGGGGTCGTCGATCTCGCGGCGATCGAGGAGGTGCTGCGCGGCCGCTTCGGCCCCGCGGGTGACGCCAATGTCGCAGCAGCGCGGGCCGGCTACGAGGCCGTCGGTGGAGGAGCGAGCTGATGGGTCTGGAACGCTACGAGCAGTTCGTCAAGCGAGCCAAGAGCACGCTGACGTATGACCCGGGCTGGTCGCGCGACAACCTCACGGGCGCCTGGCGCTCGCTGCGTCCCGTGATGGACGCCGGGCGCTGCAACCAGTGCGGCATCTGCTGGCTGTACTGCCCCGAGGGCTGCATCAGTCACGGCGACATCGTCATCGACTACGACTTCTGCAAGGGCTGCGGCATCTGCGCGAACGAGTGCCGGCGCGGCGCGCTGAGCATGGAACGGGAGCCGGAATGAGCGCGCGCTTCTGGAACGGCAACATGGC
>JASJDY010000063.1 GCA_030065025.1 Planctomycetota bacterium | reverse complement strand
GGGAGGCGCGCGCTTCGCGCGCGCCGAATCTCGGCCCGACCCGTGCTGCTACGAGGGTCGCCTGAGACACGGGCGTTGGGGTGGCTCGTCGTTCGGCCGCGTCGCCCCAGCCGCGTCGTTGTTTCGTGAGGTCCCAGGGAGGATGAACGGGCCGGGCCGAGATTCGGCGAACGCTTCGCGTCCGCCTCCCAGCGGCCCCTACTCCATCTCCACCATCTCGCGCAGGCGCCTCACCGTCGTGGGCGCGTGTCCGGCGTAGTGGTTGTTCACGTACACGAAGCTGCGCACACCCTGCTTCATCATGCCGCGGATGAGCGTCGCCCAGCGCAGCATGCGGTCGGTGTGGTCGATGACCTCCTCACCCCACGACTTGGTGATCTTCTCGATCTCCTTGCGGTCGCCGAGGAGGCGGATGTAGCAGTCCGTGCCCGTCAGCACGTCGAAGCGCGGCGTGACCTCGTCGCCGTGCGGCATCCAGGCCTGGTCGACGAGCACGAGACTGACGCCGTGCCGCCGCAGCAGCTCGACGAAGTCCTCCTTGAGCCAGGCCTTGTTCCGGATCTCGACGGCAAAGCGCAGGTCGTCCTTGGGCAGGTCGCGCAGGAAGGTGTCCAGGCGTTCGAGGAACGGCCCTGCCGAGGGGAACGTGGCGCGGTTGAAGTACGGGAACTGGATCAGCAGGTACGCGAGCTTGTCGCCCATGCGACGCATCTGCTCGAGGAAGACGTCGCGGTCCTCGTACGTGGCGTCGGGGTCGAGGATGCGCGTGGGATCCGGCTTGTACGTCTTGCCGGCGTGCACGATCGACTTCGGGAACTTCGCGGAGAGCAGGAATCCGTCGGGCACCTTCTCGCGCCAGCCGTCGACGAGCCGCGCGCTCGGCAGCGCGTAGTACGTCGCGTCCACCTCGACGGTATCGAAGTGCCGGGCGTACTCCGTGAGGAACGCGCCCGGCGCCATGCCGCGAGGATAGAAGGGGCCGACCCAGTCCTTCGACGAGAAAGACGAGGTCCCGAAGCGCACGAGCGCCGACGGGTCGTACAGGGCCGGCGCTTCGCTCACGCCGGTGCGGCTACGGCACGTGGTTGACGGTCGGCGCCGGGGTGAACGTGAGCGTCAGGCCGCCGCCGCTGTTCACGAAGCCGGCGGGATCGCCGCCCTCTTGCCAGATCGTCGTCGCGCCCAGGTCGAGGGCGCCGAAGCAGCTGGCGAACTCCAGCGAGTTGCCTTCCATGCGCGACGTCGCGTTCTGGCCGAGCCCGAGCGTGCCGCCGGGGACGGCCTCGAAGCCCATCGTCGCCGGATTGGCGTCGAAGATGCAGGCGACCGCCTGGATGCCCTTGGCGAAGCCCGTGCCGACGATGGTGTTGTTCTGCATCGACGTCACGGTGATGCCGCCCTCCACGCCCTGCAGCGACACCGTGGGGAACGCGTCGGCGTCGAGCGCAAGACCCGTCGTCAACGAGTTGGAGTCGAACGCCAGGAAGATGCCGGGGCCTGCCTGCGCCTGCGCGTAGATGCAGGGCTCAAGGCAGTTCATGTCGTTGAACGAGACGTTCGCGTCGATGTCGGCGCCGAAGTTCTGCAGGTCCACACCGTGGAGGCGGACCTGCTGCTGCAGACCGATGTTGGAGTTGATCATGTCGAGCGTGCAGCCGGAGCCCGGGTTGAGCGTGTGGAACAGGACGCCCGTCTCTACCGCGTCGACGATGAGGAAGTTGATGTTGAGGTTCGCGTCGATGCAGCGGATGCCGGCGCTGGGGAAGTCCTCGATGTCCGTGCTGTAGACGTTGACCGTGGGCCCGCCCCCGGTGAGGGCACGAGCATTGGCCGTGGGGCCGTTCACACCGCCGATGCGGATCCCGTTGCCGCCGCCGCCGATGATGTCGACTGCCGGATTCCCCGTTCCCGCCGGATCCCCGATCTGGAAGTTGCCGGACGTGTTGTCGAGCCGGATGCCGTCGATAATCGGGAATTGGATGTCGACCTCGTCGACGATCGTCGAGCCGCTCACGCCGAAGCCGTAGATGCCGAACTGACCGCCGTCCGTCGACAGGCCCCGGACCTCGTTCGCGTCACCCAGCACGATCACCGGGCCCCCGATCGTCTCGCCGATCGAGATGCCGGAGTTGGTCAGCACGGGACGGTCGGTCGCCGTCACGATCGTCTGGCCGCAGACGACGAGGTCCACGCCCTGACCGATCAGTTTCTGGAACGACTTGAGCGTGATCCCGTCGTCGTAGGGGTTCGAGGTCGAGGAGTTGCCCTGGTA
This sequence comes from Planctomycetota bacterium, assembly GCA_030065025.1. Classification (GTDB taxonomy): domain Bacteria; phylum Planctomycetota; class PLA2; order PLA2; family JAEUHO01; genus JAHEIK01. The sequence goes on along the minus strand of JASJDY010000063.1, from coordinate 30,637 downwards.
GACGAAGATCCAGTCGCCTTCCTCGGGGTCGTCGCTCTCGCCCGCGAACTGCTGCGCCATGAAGGACGTGAGCGAGTTGAAGGGGCTCTGGAACTGACCGTTGCCGCCCGGCGCGGCCCTGTCGTCGATGAACCAGACGACCTCGCAGATGTCGATGCGGACCGTGGCCACGTCCTGCCCACCGCTTTGCTCGAGCGTGTAGGTGAACGTGTCCGTCGTGTTTTCGATGACCTCCGCGGGCGCGCCGACACCGAGCGGCGGTGTGTAGACGAAGCTGCCGTCGGGCTGCATGACCACGCTGCCACCGAGCGTGGTCGTGGAGTCGTAGGCCACGACGCTGCCGCTCGTGAGGGCCTGCGAGCCCGACACGCTGATCTTGGCATCCTCCGTGTCGATGCTCGGCCTGCAGTCGCCGTCTTCGTCGTTGAAGAGCACGCCCGTGCCGGCGGGAACGGTGAGCGGTACGTTGCCGATCGCGCCGTACACATCGTCGATGGCGTCAGGCGGGCCGAGCTCGCCGCCGACCGCGAGGGTCACGGGCGGCGAGGTGCCCTGGTTGCCACCCGGGAGGATGACCGTGATCAGGACGGGGAACGTGCCGAACGCCTCGGGCAGGGTGCACTGGAAGAGGGTGTCGCTGACCGCCGTGCCCGTCGTCTCGGCGGTGGCGGAGGTGCCCTCGTCGAACGGGGTGCCGGAGACGGCCGTCCACAGGATCCTGAGCTCGAGGCCGTGCTCGCTCTGGAAACCGCTGCCCGTGAACGACACGAGCGTCGACGTGTCGCCGCAGAGGATGGCCTGGCCCGGGGCGAGGCCGTTCACGGTGACCGTGCCCTCACCGAGCGTGAAGCCCGAGCCGCAGCCGGCACACGCGATCATCAGCAGTACGCAGAGGCTCATCGAGTAGCGCTTCATGACATTCATCTCCCACGGCCCCATGGCCGTTGTCCCTTCGCTCAGATCGTCAACAGGTCAGATGTCGAGGCGCACGCCCACGAAGAACGCGTGGATCAGTGCGGAGTCGCTGGCGTCCTTCATCTGCAAGGAGCCGGTCGCGGCCTGGGAGAAGTCGAGCACGTCCTCGACGCGCGAGACCTCGTCCAGGTAGAGCAGCGTGTAGGAGGCCGTGATGCCGATGCGGTTCATCACGCGCCAGAGGGCGGAGACCTCGAGCTCGAAGCCCCACGTGAAGTCGGTCTCCTCGCGGGAGCCGTTCGTCGTGGTGCCGCCCGTGACGATCGAGGTGTCGCTCTCGGTCAGGTCGCGGTTCATCCAACCCAGCAGCACCTTGCCGCTCGCGGACCACGAGAACGAGCCCGTCGGCTGGCTGCGGTACGCGGCCATGAGCTGGGCGCCGATGAAGCGGTTCTGCGCCTCGGCGCTGAGGAAGGCGTTGGGTGCCAGGCCGGCCCAGTTGGTGGCCGTGACCTCGTCGTCGATCGCGATCACGCGGGCGCCGATGCCGTACTCGATCAGCGCGCAGGGATCGCAGCTCCACTGGCGCCACCAGTTGATCTCGCCGCTCCACGCCTCGGTCTCGGTGGAGAGCGTCGTGGTGGCAGTCGGCGAGAGCAGCAGCGTGCCGCCCGGTTGCGTGCGGAAGCCGAACTGGCCCGTCTGGCGCGAGCTGTCGTCGGCGCTGCCGAGCCAGGCGAAGCGGCCCTCCCAGCGCGTGCCGCGGCCGTCCCGGTAGCCGACCGTGAAGCGAGCGGCGAATGCGGGGTCGTAGCTGTTGACGCCGTAGTCGAAGGGCGTGACGCCCCCGGGCACCGGCTCGCCGAGGATGCCCTCGGGATCCTCGATGAGGGTGAGGCCGACCTCGGCCGTCACGTCCCAGACGGTGCGAGACGAAGCGTGCCGGACGAAGCGCACCTCGTCCGCGGGCGGCGGCGCCTCGACGACCTCCATGACCTCACCTGCGCCCTGGGCCCACGCGACGTCCGCGCCGAGTCCGAAGCAGCCCGCGGCAAGCACGATGAAGAGGGCGGCGCGCAGCGCGCCTGCAGTCCGATATCCCATGGGTTCTCCCAGCCCGATCAACCAGCCGGGAGTCTACCGGATCCGGCCTCGGGATGGCAGAACGATGGGGGGGCGCCGCCGGCAAGCGCCCCCGGTGGGGATGTCAGCGCCTGCGTCCTACGTAGCGGCCGCCGTGGCGGTGTCCGTGGTGCCGGTGGCCGTAGTGGCGATGCCCGTAGTGGTGCCGGTGGCCGTAGTAATGGCGATGGCCATAGTGGTAGCCGAAGCCGACGCCCACGTGCACGGCGGGGCGGTAGTAGTACGGACGGTAGTAGGTGGTCCGGTAGCAGGAGGGGCGGTAGTAGACGCGCCGCACGGTCGTCGGCTGGCATCCGCGGCGAACGTAGTGGCGCCGCACGACGACGCGGCGGCGGGGCGCGCAGCGGTAGCCGAAGCTCGAGCCGTCGGTCACGGTCACGGCCGTGTCGCGGACGATCGTCGTCGCCGAGGCGTCCGGCGCCGCGAGCAGGGCCGCGACGCCCAGGAGGAGTAGGGCTCCTCCGGTCAAGAGGATGGTGCGCATGGGAGAGGTCCTTTCGGTGGAGCAAAAGGACCCGGAGCCGTGCCGGGGAGCACCGGGATCCGACGGCTTCCAGCCTACCAGCGCCCGCGCGGGCCGCACGGGCCCACACACCGGGCCGGCGAGTTCGGACGAAGCCCCCGGGAACGGCTATAACACCGCCTTGGAAGGAACCCGGAGGTCCCCATGCGCACGCTTGCATCACTAGCTCTCGTCTTTGCCATCTGTCTGTCCGCCGCCCCTGCCGATGCCAGCGAGTGGGGCCTCGACAAGTGGGCCAAGCGTGAGTCCGGCTGGAAGGGTCACGGCGTGGGCAGCAGCTACACCACGACGACCACGATCCCCATGCCGAACATGCCCAACATGCCGGATATGCCCGGCATGCCCAAGGGCGGCAAGATGACCACCACGGCGAAGTACACGCTGACCGCCATCAACAAGGACAGCTACACGATCAAGGTCGAGACGACGACCATGGGTCGGACCATGACGAACACGCAGACCGAGCCCAAGGTGCGCACCCTCAACATGAAGGACCAGGTCGTGGACGCCGGTGAGGGCACGGTCAAGGTCGAGGGCAAGACCTACACGTGCAAGGTCAAGACCGTGAAGAGCATGGAGGCCTTCTTCGGTGACTCCATGCCGAAGGGCCCCCCTGGCCGCGGCGGCTCCATGAAGCCCACCTTCAGCAAGGGCAAGGTCTGGGTGCATCCGACGCTGGGCGTCCTCAAGATGGAGACCACGGCCAACATCATGGGACAGAACGCCACGATGAGCTGGCAGGTGAACCGCCTGAGCGTCTCGCACACCATCGGGAAGCACACGTTCAACTGTCGCGAGATGAAGATGACGACGGGAACGCAGATGGGCAACTCGACCGTGACGATGATCATGGCGCCGAGCTTCCCGGGCGGCACGCTCAAGTCCGTCATGAACAGCAAGATGATGGGCCGTGACATGAAGATCACGACGACGTACTCGAACTACGTCAAGAAGCCCGTCGCTGCGGTGACCGGCGCCACCAAGTAGCCCTGATCATCCAATGGCCTTCCCATTCGCGGGGGGCTGTAGGGGCGGCCGGAGGAGGCCCGCAGGGCCGACGAACGCCCGCCCGGTTACACATGCTCCAGCCGCGTCCGCGCATGAGGTGACCTGCCCCTCGGTCGGTTGCCTGTAGGGGCATCCCGAGCCATTGCGTAGCAAGGGCGAGTGGTTGCCCGACCCGTCCCGGCCTCGGGGAGCGTTCCATTGCAGGTCCGGATCTCCGTTGCGACCGGTCCCGGGGAGGCGCAACGGGCAACCACTCTGCCGACCTGCGGTCGGCATCGGGATGCCCCTACCGCGTCCTTCCCCTCGTGGGCCCCCTCACGATTCCCGCGCACCCGATTGCCCCGCACCCGGCCGCGGATCTACCTTGAGCACGGGCCCTCAACCCGAGGCCCTGGAGGTGAGAGCGATGCGTGCGCGTTTGTTCCCGTGGTTCGTCGTCCTGCTGCTGCCCTTGATCCTGGGGAGCGTCCTCGTCACGCCGGCCGGCGCCGACGAGGAAGAGCGCGAGTACCGCGCCGTGATGACCAAGCTCGAGCAGCTCGTGATGGAGGCGAAGAGGCTACGCGCGGAAGGGCACGCCAAGGAGGCGCGCGAGGTCCATGAGCGCGCGATGGAGCTGCGGCGGCACATCGCCGAGTACCTCGAGCGGCGCAAGCGTCGTGACGGCCACGATGACAAGCATCACGACGAGAAGCATCACGACCGCAAGCACCACGACGGCAAGCATCACGACCACAAGCACGACGAGCGTCGCCACCACGGCCACGAGGATGCAGAGCATGCCGAAAAGCGACGCCACGCCATTCTGCGTGGACTGAAGCAGGGCATGGAGGCGCTGCTCGCCCTGGGCCGTGAGGACGAGGCCCATCACCTTCGCCGCATCTACGCAGAGGTGGAGCGCCACGGCGTCCGCCCCGGCGCGCACCGTGAGCGCTCGGAGCGCGAGCGCGCCGAGGAGTGGATCGAGCTGATGGGCTACGCGGTCAAGGTGCTCGTCAAGGCAGGCCGCCGCGACCACGCGCATGCGCTCGAGCACGGGAAGCACGCGCTCGAGATCCGGCTGCACGACAAGCGCGACGAGAAGTCCGCCCGCATCCTGGAGAGCGCGCCGTCGCGCGAGAAGATGGCAGCCTGCATGTTGCTCGCCGCCGAGCTCCTGCACGACCGTGGCGACAAGCGCCACGCGAAGCTGATGGCGGACCTGGGTCGGATGTGGCAGAAGCAGGACCAGCGGCGCGCCGAACGCCGCGAGAAGGAACTGCGCGGCGAGTGGGACATCGATGAACTCGAGACGCGCATCCGCATCATGAAGCTGGCGATGCCGGCCTTGCGTGAGGCGGAGCGCCGCGAGGCGATGGAGATCCTCGAGCGGGGCATCCGATCGGCCCGCGTGCTCCTCGCCGACCGAGAGGACGACGAAGCCCGCGAGATCCTCGAGGACACGCCCGAGCTGCTCGAGCTGGCCGAGGTGCTGTGGATGGCCGCAGAGCTATGGAAGCGCTTCGAGGACGGCGACAAGGCCGAGCTCTCTGCGCGGCTGGCGCGCTACTACAAGCACCGGGCGCGTGACGAAGACGACGACGATGACGAGGATGACGACGACGAGGAAGAAGAGCAGATCGAGGATCTTCGCGAAGAGCTGGAAGAGCTGCGCGAAGAGCTCGAGGAGATGCGCGAGGTGATCGAGCGCATGCAGCGTCGTCTGAAGCGCGCTCGCTGAGCTGCGCGATTACATCAGCACAAGGAAGCAGAACGCCAGTATCAGCAGGGATCCGATGATGTCGTTCGCCGTGGTGACCAGCGGATGCGTCGCCACTGCCGGATCGACGCCCGTCCGGTCCAGGACCAGCGGCGTCACGACGCCGAACAGCGTGCCCAGGCAGATCGTGCCGAAGATCGCGAACGCGGCGATCCACGCGACCGACAGGCTCTCGTGGTTCAGCACCGCCGCCGTGACCCAGACGAGCAGGCCGGTCGCCGCGCCCAGCACGAGCCCGACGAGCGCCTCCTTGCGCACCACGGGCCATACGCTGCCGAGCCCGATGCGGCCCAGCGCGAGCGAGCGCACCGTGACCGTCGCCGTCTGGGTCGCGCAGCCGCCGCCCATGCCCATGATCACGGGGATGAAGATGAACAGCTTGCCGGCGTCCTTCACGAGCTCGTCGCCGGCGTTGATCACGATGGCGGCCACGAGTCCGCCGAGGAACGTGGCCAGGAGCCACGGCGAACGCGACTTCAAGGCGACCGCGACCGACGGCTCGTAGATCTCCTCGGGATCCGTACCCGCCGCACGCGCGATGTCCTCCGTGGCCTCCTCGACGACGACGTCGACGATGTCGTCCACGAGGATGCGGCCCAGCAGGTGGTCGTGATCGTCCACGACGGGCACCGAGGACAGGTCGTAGTCGCGCACCAGGTCGGCGACTTCCTCCTGGTCCATCGTGACCGGCACCTTGATCTGGACGGGGATCGTGATGGCCTCGATGGGGGTGCTGTCCTCGGCGAGGATCAGCGCGCGCTCCTTGACCCAGCCCTTCAGGCGGCCCTGGTCGTCTACGACGAACACCTCGTGGAGCTCGCCGACCTCGTCCCGCGTGCGCCGGATCTCCTCGACCGCCGCGCGCGCGCGATGGCGGATGCGCACGCGCACCAGCTCCGTCTGCATGATCCCGCCGGCGCTCTCCTCGGGGTACTCCAGCAGCGTGGAGATCTCCTCGCGCTCCTCGGGCTCGATCTCACGCAGGACCTCTTCCTTGCGGTCCTCCTCCATGGCCTGCAGCACGTCCGCCGCGTCGTCCGTCTGCATCTCCTCGAGGACGTCCGCTGCTTCGGACGGCGCCAGATCCTCCAGGACGTCCGCCGCCTCTTCCTCTTCCATGCTGCCGATGACGTCGGCCTTCTCGTCGATGCCGACGATGGCCTGGAACGCCCGGGAGCGATCCGACGGTGTCCGCAGTGCCTCGATCAGGTCCGCGATCTCCGGCGGCTGCAGCAGCAGGAGGAACCGGCGCAGGTCCGCATCCGAGCCCTGGCGGACCAGGCGCTCGAGGGCGGTCAGGGCGGCGGGTTCTTGCGGCATGGAGACCCAGGGAGTGGTTGGCGGTCGTCGGTGGGGACAGGCCTTGCGTTGGGATCAGGCCTTGAGGGCCTTCTCCGTCATGGTGTGCAGCAGCATCGCGCCGAGCGCCACGCCGTAGCCGGTGCCGCGCTCCGATGTGCCCGAGGGACCGGCCATGTCCACGTGCAGCCACGGCAGGTCGAGGTCCTCGATGTGACTATAGATGAACTGCGCCGCGCAGGAGGTCTGCGCGTTCATGCGGTCCGCGACGGAGTTGCGCATGTCCGCGACCTTGGAAGCGAACTCGGCCTGGTACATCTCCGGTGCGAAGGGCAGCGGATGCGTCAGGTCTCCGCCGGCGCGCCCCGCCTCGACAGCGAGGGCCTCCAGGCCCGCGCGGTTGCTGACGACGGCGGCGTGGCGGTGGCCCGTGGCGACGAGCTGCGCGCCGGTGAGCGTGGCCATGTCGATCACGACGTCCGGCTTGTACGTGCGCGCCACATAGGAAAGCCCGTCCGCGACGACCAGCCTGCCCTCGGCGTCCGTGTTGTTGATCTCGACGGTCTTCCCGGAGTGCATCCCGAGGATGTCGCCGGGACGGTACGCGTCCGGACCGATCGCGTTCTCGGCCAGCGCGGCGGCGCAGATGAACGCGTCCTTGTGCTTGGCCTTGGCCAGCGCCAGTGCGGCGCCGACGACGCCGGCTGCGCCGCCCATGTCGCCCTTCATGCCGTACATGCCGGCGCTGTTCTTGAGCGAGAGCCCGCCGGTGTCGTAGACGATGCCCTTGCCCACGAGCGCGCCCATGCGCTTGGCGCCGGGCGGCTTGTAGCGCAGGAGTAGCAGCTTCGGCGGATGCATGGCCGTACGGCCGACGGCGTGCAGTCCGCCCATCTTCTTCTCGAGCACCTTCGCGCCGGAGATGACCGACACGCTGAGATGCGCGACACCGCGCGCGGCCTTGCGGGTCTCGCTGACGAACTGCGTCGTGCTCATCTCGGCCGTGGGCATGTCATAGAGCCGCGCAGCCCAGCGACCGCAGCGCACGATCTCCTGCTCCAGCCGAGACAGCGCGTGCGCCGAGCCATCCGGACGCACGCAGGCGATGCGGATCGTCGCCTTGCCGCTGTTGCCCGTCGCTCGCGTGTACTCGGGCAGTGCCCGTCCGATCGCCCGCGCCAGGGGCAGCGCATGCGCCGGCTTCTCGACACACAGCACGACGGCGGTCGTCCCCGGGCGGACCTCGACGCGGCGCATGAGGTCATCCGCCATGGTCGAGCGCGCCGGACAGTTGTGGCGCGAGACCCTGTCCGGCAGCACGCCGAGCGCGAGCGCGGCCGGGCCCGCGTCCGGGTTCTGGGCGCTGACCAGCTTGCCGCGCGGCCCCGCCGCGGCCTGCTTGGCGACTCCCGCGAGCAGGCGCGCCCAGTCGGCGCCGTCGGCTGCCTTGCGGAGCCAGCCCTTGCGAAGACGGGACTCGGGGGCGAAGAAGACCGCCGATCCGGCCCCACGGAGGGCCGCCGCGGCGGTGCGAGCAAAGCGAACTTCCGGCATCGAGAGCCTCCTGCCGCGTCGCGCGGCCGCTGGGTCGAAGGGTACCCTCCGGGTTTCTCCTCGCGACCTGGGATCCCTGCGTGAACGCCGATCGACCCGCTCCGAACCTCGAGCATCTACGCGCCGCGCTCGCCCTCGACGACTTCGACGGTCGCGCGGCGCAGCGGATCCTCGAACCCGTGTCGCGGGGACCGCGGCCCGCCGGGTCAGGCGGCCGCGAGCCGCGCGATGCAGCGGCCCTCGCGTTCGTCTTCGAGCGGGACGACGTCCTGCACCTGCCGCTGACGTTGCGCACGGCCGAGCTGCGCGAGCATCGCGGGCAGGTCTCCCTGCCGGGGGGACGTCCCCACGGCGATGAGACCCTCTGGGAGACGGCGGTTCGCGAGGCCGAGGAGGAGATCGGGCTCCCGACGGGAGTCGGCGAGCCGCTCGGGCAGCTGACGCCGGTCTACATCCCGGTGACGCACACGCGCCTGCACGTGCACGTCGCTCACGGGTCCGATCCGGGTCCGCTCCGCGCCAACCCCGGCGAGGTCGAGCGCGTCGAGGTCGTGCCGCTCCACGCGTTCCTCGATCCCGCGCGCCGAAAGCGTCGCAACCTCTGGATCCACGATCGCGAAATCGACGTGCCCTACGTCGACGTCGCGGACCTCTTCCTCTGGGGCGCGACGGCGATGGCGCTCAGCGAGCTGGCGGAGCGGTTGCGGAGGGTGCTTTGATCGCGACCCAATCCGCTGTAGGGGCGACCTGAGGTCCGCCTGTGGCGGGCCGGAATGGTCGCCCGCGCATACGCCGCGTCACTCGCTTCGGGTGAGGCCTACCCTCGACGCAACCGGGCAAGGACGCCCACCGGACCGAGCACGTCGCTGGAGCATCCGCTCCGGGCGGGTATTCCGCTCGTCCTTGCAGGACTCGCTCAACCCGCCCCTACAGCGCCTCGTCCGTTCGAGCATCGCTGGATGATCGGTCCTACATGCCCTTGAGTCGCTCGATCAGGTCCCGCAGCTCGAGCACCTCCTGCTCCAACGCCTCCACACGCGCCTCGAGGTTGAGGTCCTCGCTCGTGGGCGTCGGAGTGGACGTGGGCGCGGGTGCGGGCGCGGCAGCGGGAGTGGAAGTGGAAGTGGAACTGGAAGCGGAGGTGGGGGACGGAGCCGCCGCCGGCGCCTCCTTCCCCAGCCGGTGCGCCCAGCGGGCCTGACGCTCGCGCGGTTGCCGCGCGAGCTCCCCGACGTAGGGCACCGGTCGGGCCGCCAGCTGCGCCAGGCGTGCCTCGACCTCCGCGGGGCTCGCGAAGGCATGCATGCGCGCGCAGCGCGTCTTGAGCGCGCCCGGGGCCTGCGGGCCGCGGCAGAGCAGCTCGCAGAGGATCGCGAGGTCCGGGACGTCGACGCCGAGCTGGCTGCGTGCCTCGTGGGCGTACTTCATCACCCGCGCGCTGAGCTCCTCGCGGCGCGTGACCCAGCCCTTGTCCATGAGCGAGCGCAGGGCCCCCTCGACGTCGAAGTCCTCGACCTCCATCATGGGATCGCGGTTGCTCTTCTGGTTGCAGCCGGCGACGAGCGCGTTGACGGACAGCGGGTAGGTGTCCGGAACGGTCAGCTCCTTCTCGATCAGCACACCGATGATGCGCTGCTCCAGCGTGTCCAGCTCGATGCTCATCAGCTCGTCTGCTCCTGCAGCTCGCGGTCGTCCGTCGCCTCGCTCATCAGAAGGCCCTCGAGCACGTAGGACTCGGCCGTGCGCTTGGGCCCGGGCATGCGGAGCGACGTGCGGTACTGCGCCTTCGTACGCCGGGTGCGGAACGACGAGTAGAGCGCCTTCGGGTCCTCGAGGAGCGGCCGCAGGGTGCCCTTGGGGAAGCCCAGGTAGCGGGCGACCTCGTCGGGGCCAACGGCATCGCGACCGTCCTCGGCCATCATCCCGCGCACCTTCTCGAGGTCCTCGAACGCGAGATCGAAGACGAACTCCTCGAAGGCCTGCACCTGCGAGGAGTCGTGCTCGACCTGGGCGAACCACTCGACGAAGCGCGCGTCGCAGTCCTGGAAGAGCAGGCTGGCGATCTCGCTGGCGCCCATCATCGTGCCGAAGACGCGCGGCGCGCGGCAGCGGGCCACCCACGCCGAGCGCAGGATCGGGCAGAACCGGTAGGTCGCGAAGCCGACGCGGCCTTCCCACAGCTCCATGATCTGTTCGATGGCGCGCCGCTTCACCTCGATGTCCATGACGCGCGAGGTGACGAATGACGCGTAGAGCTCCTCCGCCAGACGCGTGTACACCGCCTCCTCGATCGCTTCGCGCACCGCCGCGCGCAGCTCCATGGCGATTGGCTCGTCGCTCGGCTTGAGTGCGTAGCGCAACGACGTCCAGAAGTTCACCTTGGCGATGCCGAAGCTGCGCGACAAGACGCCCTTCGTCGGCAGCGTCCACTCCAGACCGTGCTCGCCGGCCTCGAGGAGATTGCGCATGAGCGTGTCGGCGGAGCGCACGATGCCGCCGAGCTTGGCGCGGTCGTGGAGCGACGGGTAGGCGTCCAGCGCCGTGGCGATCGCGCCGAGGCCGCGGAACCCCTGCGAGAGGGCGCTGAAGACGTCGCGCGTGATCTCGCTGTTGGCCGAGCGGCAGAAGGCCTGCAGCCGCTCGATCACGTTCACCTCGCGGTTGGTGAACACCTGCTTGAGCGAGAGCTCGTTGTGCAGGGTGTAGCAGCCGCTCTCGTCGAGCGGATCGATGGGAGAAGACCCGGGGGGCTGCGGTGCCTGACTCGCCATGCTCGACCTCGATGCGGGGCGAGGACCGCCCGGCCGACTGGGTCGGATCCTACCGTGCGGCCCTGCCGTCCGCGCGCCCCAGCCCCGGTATGACCGTGCCGTGACCGAAGCAGGCGGACCGCATGCCCATCAACCTCCAACGCCAGGGTCTGCCGGTCTTCCGCCGTCAGCGCCGGGGTGGTAGAAATCGGGCTCCCCTGGGAGGGGGAGGGACTGTCCGTCGCGCCGCCGAGGTGCGGCGGGCAGCCGAGGGCCCTTGGGGTCGAAGGAGGATGACGATGCGTACGCTCGCACTGGTGTTCGTGGCCGTGACCGCGATCGCCCTGGCCGGTTGCAGTGGCAGCCGCTGCGAAGGTGAAGGCTGTGGCGTAGACCAGGTGCGCGCGCTGAACCCCGACCTGCCGGCGAACCCGTCGCCCGACACCAAGTACTGCAAGGTCTGGGTGCCGCCGACGTACCGCAAGGTGCCCGTGATGCGCCAGGTGTCGAAGGGCGGCGTCGAGTGCGAGAACGTCACCGTCATGCGCACCGAGGCGAAGGAGGTCATGGTTGCGCCTCCCGTCCGCCGCACGGTCACCGCCTGCGACGAGCAGTGCGAGAAGACGCTCGTGATGGTCAAGCCCGGTGGCTACCGCTGGGAGAAGGACGGCGACTGCTGCTGGCAGTACCGCTACCGCTCGCCCGAGTACAAGTGGTGCGAGAAGACCCGCAAGGAAGAGGGCATCGAGTTCTGCTACGAGCATCCGCCGGAGTACAAGACCGTCGTCACCTCGAAGCCCGTGCAGCGCGCGCGCTACAACTACGTGCCGCCGAAGTACGAGGTCGAGTGGGTGAAGCAGGAGTTCACGCCCGGCCGCTGGGAGTGGAAGGCCGAGAAGGTCTGCAAGCCCACCGAGGACAAGCGCGAGTTCCGTAGCTACACGCTCAAGAACGAGTGCAAGCCGAAGTGCCCGCCGAAGAAGGCACTCGACTGCGGTTGCCCTTCCACGAACTGAGAGTGATTCTCAACAGGTCGACGGAGGCCGGACCGGGCTAGGCCTGCGGGCCCCGTTGGGTATGCTCGCGTCCTCGAGGCTGGAATCGCGAGGAGAGATCCATGACCCATGTCGTCACCGGTCGCTGCGTCGACTGCCGCTACACCTACTGCGTCGTCGAGTGTCCCGTGAGCTGCTTCTGGGAGGTCAAGGATCCGGCGATGCTCGTCATCGATCCGGACACCTGCATCGACTGCGAAGCCTGCGTCCCGGCGTGTCCCATCAACGCGATCTGGCCTGACTACGAGCTGCCGCCGGAGTACGCCGACTGGGAGCAGAAGAACGCCGATCTCTGGGAGGGCGGCGAGAACATCACCGAGGGCAGCGATCCCCTCGACAGCGCCAAGCTCCTCGACGAGATCCAGGAGGAGGAGCAGGCGAAGGGCTGGGAGATCGAGGAGCCCAGCAAGGCCGCCGACTAGCCGGCCTTCGGCCGGCCTCCGGGCCGCGCCGTGCCTCTGCCCGTGCCGGTGCCTCTGCCCGGCGAGCCTGCAGTCTGACGTTCGCGCAATCGGAGAGCCTGTAGGGGCGGCCCAAGGCGGCGCGAAGCGCCGCCGCAGGCCCGCCCGCGGATCGCAACCGGTGCTCGACGGGCGGGCGTTCGCCCTTCGACTCCGTCTCAGGGCTCCGACCGCCCCTACCCCGCCTTCTTCTTCGGCTCCTGCCACCCGAGCCGCTTGAGCGCCTGACGCGCCGCGCCCTTCACGCCGCCACGCCAGTCGTTGTCGCGCAGGTGGCGTAGCCGCGGGATGGCCGACGTGATCTTGTAGGTGCCACACGCGTCCGCCGCCCAGCTACGCATCCGGTGGAAGGGATCCTCCAGCAGCTCGACCACGACCGCGTGAAGCGTGCGGTCGTCGGGCTTCAGGTGCGTCACGCAACCCAGTGCCGCCTGCCGCAGTCTGTGGTTGCCGCCCTTGCCCCACACGTAGTCGAGGAACGGCAGCACGTGCTCGACCGCGCGCACGTCGCCCAGGCTCTTGAGGCCGTCGACGGCTCCCGTGCGCACGGCGTCCTGATCCGAGTCGACGGCAAGCAGTGCGACGAGTGCGTCATAGGCGCCCGTGACCTTGAGCTTGCCGACGGACCTCGCAGCCGCGGCGCGAACGCGCGGATGGCGCTCGCTCGACACCGCAGCGAGCACGACCGCGCCGGCCGCACGACGGTTCTTCGAGCCGAGCGCATCGAAGACCGCCTCGCGCGCGCGCGGATCCGGGTCCTTCACGCCCGCCAGCAGGGCCTCGGTCGCCGCAGCATCGTCGATGCGTCCCAGCACCTCCGCCGCGACCTTGCGGACGGCGTACGAGCCGTCCTCCTCCAAGGCCTTGCGCAACGCCGGGACCGAGACGCTGCCGAACTCCTCGAGCGCCTCGGCGGCATCGACACGTCCGGTCACGTCGGGATCCGTCAGCACCTGCTCACCCCACCGCGCGAAGGACTGCACCTGATTCACCTGCATGAGCAGGTCGCCGCCGACGCCGAAGCGGAGGTGCTGGAGAGGATCCTCCGTCTCGAGCAGCGGGAAGGTGTGGCGCTCCCGGTAGATGGTGACCGTGCGGACGACGCCGTCCTTGCCGAAGCGGATGGGCACGCGCAGGCGGAACAGACCCTGGCCGCCTGCCTGCTTCTGCGTCTGGCGGACGACGATCTGCCGCTCGTAGTCCACGACGCTCACGTCGAGCTTCGGATAGCCGAGCCCGTAGACCCACTGATCCCAGAACCACTGCAGGTCCTCGCCAGCGACCTCCTCGCAGACGGTCAGCAGATCCTCGGACGTGACGGCGCTGTCGCGATGTCGCTTCACGTAGGCGCGGATCGCCTCGCGGAAGACCTCATCGCCAAGGTGGCGGCGCAGGTTGTGCAGGATCGCCGCGCCGCGGCTGTACTGCTTGCCCCCGAAGAGCTCCAGCGGAATGTCGCCGCGCGGGTCGCGCTCGAGCTTGAGCTCGCTCGCCTTGGGCGTGCCCTTCATGTAGCCGTGGTTCTGCCGGCGTCGCCTGAGCAGGAACTCCTCGGGGCCGTAGCGCCACTCGAAGAAGAGGTCGGTGAAGTACGTCGCGAAGCCCTCGTTGAGCCAGATGTGCTGCCACGTGCGGCACGTGATCAGGTCGCCGAACCACATGTGCGCCAGCTCGTGTGCGACGAGGCCGTCGGCGCTGTAGTTGGGGCGAATCGCGTTGGTGTGCAGCGCGCGCATGTTGAGCGTCGTCGCGGTGACGTTCTCCATGCCGCCGTAGAGGAAGTCCCAGACGTAGGTCTGCGCGTAGCGCTTCCACGGATACGGGGCCTGCAGGTACTCCCCGAAGAAGTCGAGCATGTTGCCCGTCTCGCGTAGCGACGCCTCGAGCTTCTCCTTGTTGCCCGGCACGGCGCTGTAGTCGAGCTGGACGCCCTTGTGTTCCTTCGTGATCGTCTGGAGTTCCCCGACGATCAGTGAGATCAGGTACGTCGGCGCGCGGTCGGCGAAGCGCCAGTGGTGCATGGAGCCCTCGACGTTGGGGATCGTCACGCTCTGCACGCGCTCGCCGTTCGAGACGGAGTCCATGCCGGGCGGCACGTGGACCGTGAGGTCCCAGCTCAGGCGATCGTCGGGCTCGTCGTAGCAGGGGATCCAGCGCCGATTGTTGGTGCCCTGGCCCTGGCTGTACATGAACAGCGGGGTGTCGGGATCCCGCTCGGTCGGCCGGTGGAAGAGCAACCCATGCCGTGGCGTGCTCTTGTAGTCGATCGTGACCTCGGACTGGGCACCCATTGCCAGGGGCCCCGGTAGGTCGATCGCCAGGATGTTGCGCGCGTGCCGGTGCTTCAGCGTGCGTCCGCTGGCGTCCTTCACACCCTTGACCTTCGTGTCCTGGCAGTGGAGCCGCAGCACGGAGAGCCCGTCTGCGAGCGACGCGAACCGCAGCGTGACCTTGCCTTCGACCGTGCCCTTCGCGATGTCGGGGCGCACGATGATGCGCATGTGCAGCTGGTCGAAGTCGCGCGTGGTGGCGTCGAGGGGACCGTCCGTCGGAGCCGCGGCGGCGGGCAAGGTCACAAGCAGGATGGCCGTGACCGTGATGAGCGTGCGATGCATGGGCCAGATCCTAGGCCATAGCAGGCTCGCGATGACACGCCGGAGATGCCGCAGGACGCCCGAAGCTGGCCCTGAAGCCCCTGCAGCGGACACTACGAGGTCTGGGAGGCTCCATGTTGCGCACCACCGCCTTGCTCCTGCTCGTCCTCGCCGCCGCACCTGCCTGGGCGGACGAGCGGGTTCCGCCCGTTGCCGATCGGGACCTGCCTGTCGTAGGCACCTGTGCTCCGATCCAGGCCCAGAACGTCAGCGTGGTCACCGTCGGCAAGCGCACGGAGGTCAGCTGGTTCCACGTCAGCGGCGTCGCGCAGCCCGTCGACTTCCAGGGCCTCATCGCGGTGCTCAAGCAGCGCGCCGGCACCGCGCGTCCCAGCCCGCACGGGGTCTGGATCAGCGCGTCCGCCCAGCACGCCTGGATCCACGCGAAGCGCGTTCGCGAGGCCGCGGCCGCCGCGGGGATCTACCGCATTGGGTTGCGCGTGCGCAGCCAGGCGACGGGTCGGGTGATGGGGTTCCCGCTGTTCCTGCCGCCGGGTCGCACCGGCACGCCCGGCCCCAAGGCGGGGCTGCTCGAGATGCGCATCAACACCGTGGCGGCCGGCACGCGGAAGGCCTCCTCCGATCCCGGGCATGCGTATGCCGCCGTGCGTCGCGCGATCGAGAAGCGCGCGACGTTCGGGGTGCAGAAGGTCGTCGCCAGTGTCTGGATCGCGACGAACGCTCCGCTGCAGTACGCGCTGACCACGCTCGACCTGCTCTACCGCGCCGGCGTGTCCGGCGTGAAGCTGCGCAGCGGCATGCACGTGCCGCGGCTGACGGCGACCCCCGTGACGGTGCTGGAGATCCAGGGCGGCGTCGCCTCGCGCCTGCCGCAGTCGCTACAGCCTCAACCCGTCATGCCGCGCGACCGCCCGTGGGGCCTGCTCGGCGCGTCCGAGCCCGGCTGGGTCGACTTCGTGAGCGAGAAGCTGCCCGCCCTCGACGGCGCCGGCCCGGCGCCCAAGGCCGGGCCCCGGCCGGAGCCGAACTACGCGGCGCAGCCGTCCGGCGTTCCCGGGCAGGTGTGGCGTAGCGCCGACGGGCGTGCACGCGCGTGGATGCAGAAGCTCGGCGCCGACCTGCTGGCCGGCATCCGCGGCACCACCAACCTGAAGGAGCGCTTCGCCATCGGCCTCCGTCGCAAGGAGGTGCTGCCCACCTACACGACGCCCGTGCGCCAGGCCTTCCCGGATGCCACGAGCGTGGTGCCGTCGACCGTGCTCTTCAACACGCTGCTCTTCAACAAGGGACGGCTCGTGGGGCGCGCCGACGTCACGCTGCTGGTCGTCGGGGACCGCATGCGGTTGATCTTTGGCAAGTGGACGCCCGAGTCCGGCGGTGCGGCCGGCACGCTCGTGCCGTTCGCCGTCGACCCCTTCGCGGCCGGTGACGGCGCGCTCTTCCGCGTGTGGTTCGAGGCGCTATTCGACGTCACGAAGCGCTACGGCCTGCGGGGGATCCCCACGGCCGATGCCGCAGCCGTGCTGCCGTACTTCCCGCAGCTCGCCCACCGCAGTGTCGGCGCGGCCATCGCCCGCCGCGACGGCGACGTCCAGGCGCTGGCCGGCGGCCTCGCGGGGGCGACCTGGGACCGCGTGGTGCTCTCCGTGAACCGCGGTACCGCGACGGTGCTCGCCGGACGCCAGGTGATCGGCGTGCTCAACTTCAGCCTGCGTGCCGAGGAGGGCCAGCTGCGCCTGAACGACCTCAAGGCCCGCCGCGCGAAGTGAAGCTCGTTCGCAGCGGGGCCGCGGGCGTAGAATGCCGCGCAATCGAAGGAGGAGTGCCATGCGCCGTCTCGTGACCCTCGGACTGCTTTGCGCCGCCCTCGCCGTGACGGGCTGCATCGGCGACGACGCCGTCGCGCCCGGCGTCGCCGGTGGAGCGCCCACGAGCATCACCGGGACCTCGGCGACCGCGGCCGGCGCCTGGACCACGCCGCCGCCTCCCGGGTATGCGGTGCCGCGCCCCGCGGTGGTGCAGCCCGCGCCCTCGACGACCTGGCAGCCGGCCCAGGCGATGCCTCCGGCCCAGGCGATGCCGCCGGCGCCGCCGCCGCTGCCCACCGAGCCGCCGCCGGCCCCTGCCGCGCCCGCGGCGCCGACGCCCCCGGAGCTCCCGAACTGGACGCCGCCGGCCCCTCCGCCCGTCGAGGAGGCACCTGCGCCTCCGGCCGGCGACGGCGGCAGCAGCTGCGGTGGTGGGGGCAAGGGCTGAGGCTAGGGCCAGGCGCCCGTCGGGCGCCTTCCATCACCTGGCCTCCACTTCCACTTCCACTTCCACCTGCACTTGCACCTGCACCTGCACGGTCCCAGGGAGCTCCAGCGGGCCGGGCGGAGATTCGTCCTTCGCTCCGCGAAGGACTCCCAGCCGCCCCTACGGATGCCTGAGGTGGGCGCATTGCTGGATGCTCGGGGTTCCAGTACCACGGCGACATCGACCAGCGGGAACGACACGGTCACCCAACTCGCTTGAGCAGGGGCTCCGGTGGATGGGACCAAAGGCCTCTCAGGTTGTCCCTCTGTTGGTGCAATGCAGGTGGGCGGTTGCTTCGTCCTTCCCGATCGATAGACTTTTCCAAACTTCGACAAGCGCTGGCATCAGAACTGCCGATGCTCAGCACGATCACCCAGCCCCAGAGGAAGCAATGAAGAAGGTCTTCTCCGTCCTGGCCCTCGTGGCCGCGCTCGGTTGTGTCAGCGCCTGCGCCCAGCAGGCCAGCTCCAGTGGCGATCCCAACGCCGTCGCGCCGGCCCCGGCGCCGCAGGCCGCGCCCAGCGCTGCCCCCGCTAGCTGCGGTGGCGGCGGCAAGGGGTGAGGCTAGTACTCACCGCGAGCCCGTCGGGCTCGCATAAGCCAAGTATCCGGTCCCCTGACCTACGCCTCGCGCGTCGGGTCAGGGGACCGTTTCAATTCCACACCTGCACCTGCACCTGCACCTGCACGGTCCCAGGGAGTTCCAGCGGGCCGGGCGGAGATTCGTCCTTCGCTGCGCGAAGGACTCCCAGCCGCCCCTACGAATGCCTGAGGTGGGCGCATTGCTGGATGATCGAGGCTCCAAGACCACGACGACATCGAGCGGGGTGGGGGTGCCCGACCACGCACGTCGCTGGAGCATCCGTGCCGGGCGGGCAACCGCTCGGCCTTGCAGGCCTCGCTCAGCCCGCCCCTACAGCGCCCCGTCCGTTCGAGCATCGCTGGATGATCGGGCCCGCCGGGATGCTCGCGCCATACGCCAATACAGCAGCATCGGGAGCGCCAGCATCACCAGGGCCTCGAGCACGCGGGCCTTCGCCAGGGGCGTGAATGCCAGCATCTGGAAGGCGGCGATCCAGAGGGTCAGCTCGCGGATCGGATGGCGGCACGGCAGCAGGAAGATCGCCGGCAGGTACATGCCCAGGTACCAGGGATGCCACGCCGCGCTCGCGATGCAGAGCAGCACGAAGAACACGATCACGGCGTCCTCGATCACGTCGGAGGCCGCGTAGTCCGATCGACGCACGGCGCGCAGCCAGCGCCAGGCGTAGAAGCCGAGGAAGCCCAGGCCGAACGCGATGCGCACGATCGTCGTCACCGCCTGCTCGCTGCCCGCCAGCCCGGCGACCGCCTGCGCGACCTGCGCATAGCTGTACGTGATCGCCGCCTGGAACGAGTTCCAGGGCGTGGTCAGGATGGAGCCGATCTGCGCCCAGCGCACGTCGCTCCACGGGGGCGACCAGGCCACGAGCAGCGCGGCAACGACCGCGAACGCAGCGGCGGACGACACGGCCGTGCGCCACCAGCCATGGCGACGCACCAGGAGGATCCAGGCGAACGGCAGCGCCACGAGGGCCAGGTGCTTGATGAGGGCGGCGAGCAGGATCACGGCCACGACCCTGGGCCAATCGCCCAGCAGCAGCTGGCGGAAGGCGACGAGCAGGAAGAGCGCCATCCACAGGTCGTTGTGTGCGTTCGATACGAAGTGGAGCAGGACGTAGGGGCTCCACAGGAGCGTGAAGAGCGCCAAGGCGCGCCCCCCGACGCCGAGCCTGCGCATCGTGTCCAGCGTCAGCCACGCGCAGGCGGCCAGCACGACGATCCCCAGGAGCTTGAACAGCAGGATCGAAGACGCCAGGTCGCCGCCCAGCTGCACGACCTTCTTCGTGACGAAGGCGAAGAGCACGCCGTACGTGCAGGGCACGTCCTTCCACGTGCCCGAGAGCAGCGGATCCGCCTCCCAGTCCTCGACGTCGGCCGCGGTGTGGACGTACGGATCGAGGTCGTAGGCGTGTTGAAGCTGGCCCACGGTCACGTAGGCGTAGACGTCGGAGGAGTGGAACGGCCGGATGGCCGTCGCCAGGGCCGCGAACACGACGAAGAAGCCGACCAGGAGCCGCCACGGGACCTCCTGGCGCATCTCCAGCGCATGGATCTGCTGCGCGCCGCGCCACCACAGGAAGAGGAAGGCCCCGGTGCCGAACCAGCCGAAGAGGTGTCGCAGGAGCCGCTCGGGACGCTCGGGGAAGGCCGCCGCATAGACCCCCAGGAGCACGGCGAGCAGCGCTCCGGTTCGCACCAGTCCGCGGCGATCCAGCGTGAGGCCCAGTGCCCCCGCGAGGCGTCCGAGGAAGGCGCCGAGCTGCATCGCCAGGCCCTCCTTACCGCCTCCGATATCGCGCTCCGGACATTCTAGGTGGCCCACGATTCCGGCGGGATCCTACGGCCTCAACCCAAGGGAGGACCCGATGTCTCACGCGAAGCGTGTGCTGATCATGGGCGCCGGAGGGCGCGATTTCCACGTGTTCAACACGTGCTACCGGGAGGACGCGGACACCGTTGTCGTCGCGTTCACCGCGGCGCAGATCCCGAACATCGACGATCGGCGCTACCCGCCCGCGCTGTCCGGTCCGCAGTATCCGGATGGGATTCCGATCGTGCCCGAGGACGACCTCGAGGCGACGATCGAGAAGGAGAAGGTCGAGCACGTCGTCTTCGCCTACAGCGACGTCTCGATGGACTTCCTCGCCGAACAGGAAGAGCGCGTGCGCAAGACCGGCGCGACCTTCACGACGTTCGACGCCGAGCGCTGCTTGCTGAAGAGCAGCAAGCCCGTGCTCGCCATCTGCGCGGTGCGGACGGGCTGCGGCAAGAGCCCCGTCGCGCGCTACGTCACGCATCAGCTGCGCGAGGCCGGCCTACGCATCGCCGTGCTGCGGCATCCCATGCCGTACGGCAACCTCGACAAGCAGATCGTGCAACGGTTCGAGAAGCTCGAAGACCTCGAGACGCACGAGTGCACGATCGAGGAGATGGAGGAGTACGAGCCGCACATCGAGGCGGGCGACCTCCTGTTCGCCGGCGTGGACTACGGCCGCATCCTCGAGGAAGCGGAGAAGGAGGCCGACGTCATCCTCTGGGACGGCGGCAACAACGACACGCCCTTCGTGAAGCCCGACCTCATGATCACGTTGCTCGATCCGCTGCGTGCCGGCGACGAGACGAGCTGGTTCCCCTCGCGCTGGAACCTGCGCCACGCGGACGTGCTGCTCGTCACGAAGGTCGACGAGGCCACGCCCGAGGCGATCGAGGCGCTTCGCGGCGCCGCCCGCGAGCACAACCCCGACGCGGCCTTCCTGCTGGGACGCCTGCCCATCGGACTCGCCGACGAGGCGGCCGTGAAGGGCAAGAAGGTCCTCGTGGTGGAGGACGGCCCGACCGTCACCCATGGCGGCATGGGCTACGGCGCCGGCCTCCTGGCCGCGAAGCGCGCCGAGGCGGCCGAGATCGTGGATCCGCGGCCGTACGCCGTGCGCCAGATCGCCGACGCCTTCGAGCACTACCCGCACCTCCACGACGTCCTGCCGGCGCTGGGCTACGGCGCCGAGGAGGTCGCCGATCTGCAGGAGACGATCGCCGCCGTGCCCTGCGACGCGGTGGTCATCGGCACGCCGATCGACCTGGGTCGCATCGTCGACATCCCGCAGCCGGCCGTCCGCGTGACCTACGACTACGCCGAGACGGAGGAGCCGGGCCTGGCCGGCGTCGTGCGCGAGCGCTTCCTTCCCACGGTGCAGAGCTGAGGAGGACCGGACCGTGCTGAAGGACCTGCTCCGCACTGCCGACCTGGACCTCGCGGACATCGAGCGCGTGCTCGAGTACGCCCAGCGCTCCAAGGATGACCCGTACGGCTTCCGCCACATCCTCGAAGGGGACACGGCGGTGCTGTACTTCAACAAGCCCTCGACGCGAACGCGGCTCTCCCTGGAGACGGCCGTCGCGCGTCTCGGCGGCGTGCCGATCATGGTCGGTCCCAACGACCTGCAGCTCGGCCGCGGCGAGACGATCGAGGACACGGCCGAGGTGATGAGCCGCTACGCGCGCGCCATCACCATCCGCACGTACTCGGACGACGAGGTGCGTCGCTTCGCGAAGACCGCGAGCGTGCCCGTCGTCAACGCGCTGACGGACGGCCATCATCCGTGTCAGAGCCTCGCCGACCTGCAGACGCTACTGCAGCGGTTCGGCGATCTCAGCGACGTCGTGATCGCCTACGTCGGCGACGGCAACAACGTGGCGCACAGCCTCCTCGAGGCTGCGGCCATCGTCGGCATGGAGATGCGCGTCGCGACGCCGCCCGGCTACGAGGTGGAGCCCGAGGTCGTCGAGGTCGCGAAGGCACGCGCCGCGCTCAGCGGCGCCAAGCTGATCTTCACGGACGATGCGAAGGCGGCCGTCGAAGGCGTCCAGGCCATCTACACGGACACGTGGGTGTCGATGGGGGACCCGGACGAGGAGCGCGCCAAGCGGCTCCACGACCTGGAGCCGTACCAGGTCAACGACGCGCTCATGGACCTCACCCGCCCGGAGGCGATCTTCATGCACTGCCTGCCGGACCACCGGGGCGAGGAGGTCACCGCGGAGGTCGTGGACGGTCCGCGCTCCGTCGTGTTCGATCAGGCCGAGAACCGCCTGCACGCGGCCGTAGGCATCCTCTACGCCGTGCTCGCCGGGCGCCTCGAGGGCTACGATCCCAGCTAGGTAGGAGATCACGCGTTGCGCGTCGTCATCGCCCTGGGCGGCAACGCCCTCCTGCGTCGCGGTCAGCCGCTGGACACGGAGCTCCAGCGCGCCAACCTGCGGGAAGCGGCCAGCGCGATCGCGGAGGTCGCCGACGAGCACCAGATCGTCGTCACGCATGGCAACGGTCCGCAGGTCGGACTGCTCGCGCTGCAGGCCGCCGCCTACGAGGACGCGCCGGAGCCGCCGCTCGACGTGCTCGGTGCGGAGAGCGAGGGCATGGTCGGCTACCTGATCGATCAGGAGCTGTCCAACGCCCTGCCCGATCGCCAGGTGGTCACACTGCTCACGCAGGTGGAGGTCGACGCGAACGATCCCGCGTTCGATGATCCGACCAAGCCGATCGGTCCCTTCTACGACGCCGACCGGGCCGGCGAGCTCGAGGGGGAACGCGGCTGGTCGTTCGCCGAGTTCGACGCGGGCTATCGCCGCATCGTCCCGTCGCCCGAGCCGCGCCGCATCCGCGAGCTCGACACGATCCGCGTGCTGCTCCAGGCCGACCGCATCGTGGTGTGCGCCGGCGGCGGAGGTATCCCGGTGGTGGTCACGCCCGCAAGGGCGGTGCGCGGAGTCGAGGCCGTCATCGACAAGGACCGATCCGCCGCGCTGCTGGCCGCGCGCCTGAACGCGCACGCCCTCCTGCTGCTGACCGACGTGCCGGGCGTGTATCCCTCATGGCCGCCCGGCGACACACCTCCGATCACCACGTGTACGCCGGAGCAGCTCGAGGACATGCGCCTCGAGCGCGGCAGCATGGGGCCGAAGGTCGAGGCCGCCTGCCGCTTCGTGCGCTCCAGCGGTGGCATCGCCGGCATCGGCGCTCTCGCCGACGCAGCGCGCATCCTGCGGGGCGAGGCGGGAACGCGCGTACAGCGCGCCGTCGAGTAGGCGCCTGTCTCCGTAAGTTGCTGTCAGATATCGACTTACGTCTTTATATAAAGATCACCGCCAAGCTATCAAGCGTTCATCGCTCACGGTTCCACTCTCGCCGGGCGGGGGCGATTCCCCGCCTCAACGAACCCGACAGAGGAATCGATCCATGCTCAAGAGAGTGGTCGCGATCAGCGCCATCGTGCTCCTGGTGACCGGCGGTTTCGCCGCTGCGGACCTCGACAAGAACCTGCCCGAGTACAAGCCGAGCAGCGGCGTGTCGGGCAACATCAAGAGCGTCGGCTCGGACACCATGAACAACCTGATGACGTTCTGGGCCGAGCTGTTCAAGAAGTACTACCCCAGCGTCGGCATCGAGATCGAGGGCAAGGGCTCCTCGACCGCGCCGCCCGCGCTGATCGCCGGGTCCTCCACCTTCGGCCCCATGAGCCGCAAGATGAAGGACAAGGAGATGGACAAGTTCGTCGACAAGTTCGGCTACAAGGCCGTCCAGCTCCGCACGTCGATCGACATGCTCGCCGTCTACGTCCACAAGGACAACCCGATCGCCAAGACGGGCCTGACGCTGCAGCAGGTCGACGCGATCTTCTCGAAGACGCGCAAGGGCGGCTTCGCCAAGGACATCAAGACCTGGGGTGACGTCGGTCTCACCGGCGCCTGGGCCAGCCGTCCGATCACGATCTACGGCCGTAACTCCGCTTCCGGCACGTACGGCTACTTCAAGAAGCACGCGCTCTTCAAGGGCGACTACAAGGACACCGTCAAGGAGCAGCCGGGCAGCTCGGCCGTCGTGACGTCCGTCTCGAACGACCTGGGCGGTATCGGCTACAGCGGCATCGGCTACAAGACGGCCGACGTCGCCACCGTGCCCCTCGGCGTCCGTCCGGGCCAGTTCATCGCCGCCGTGCCCGCGAACGCCTACAGCGGCCGCTACCCGCTCGCGCGCTTCCTGTGGTGCGCGGTCAACTACAAGCCGGGCAGCCAGCTCGAGCCGCTTCGCCGCGAGTTCATCAAGCTGATCTTCAGCAAGCAGGGCCAGAAGATCGTGGCCAAGGACGGCTACTTCCCCGTCCCGAACTCGATCGCGCGCGCCGAGCTCGCCAAGGTCGGTATCACGCTCTCCAGCAACTAGGCGCGAAGCGTGTCCATGGCCCCTCATGGGCTTCCACAGTTGCAGTCTGCAGCATCCGGTCACACTGCGGACTGTCTTCCCTCGGTGTCGGCGGCTTCGGCCGCCGGCACCCTCTCTCCCCCTTGTGACCCTTCGCTAGCCTGCGCTGGGTTCCATGGCTGACAAGACGTTCACTGGTCTCAATCGCGAACGCACCACCCCGCGCAGCGTCAAGACGGCCGAGACGGTCGCGCGTACCGCCATCACGGCCGGCGGCATCGGCACGATCCTCGCCGTTCTGCTGATCTTCGTCTTCCTCCTGTGGGTCGTCGTCCCGCTCTTCTCCGACGCGGACGTCGAGCCCGCCTCGACGCTCGACCTGAAGACTCGCGGCGAGGCCGCCGAGATCATTCGCACGGGCGTCGACGACGCGCAGCTCCTGGGCTGGAGCCTCCACGCGGATGGGCGTCTGCGCGTTCGTCGCCTCCAGGACGGAGCCTTGGTCGACGACCTCGACCTCTTCGACGGCAAGCGGCCGACCTGCTGGTCCTTCTCGCCGGATGGGCCCGACTGCGCCTTCGGCTTCGAGGACGGCACGGTCCGCACAGGGACCATCCAGTTCGAGGAGTCGTTCCTCGAGCGCAACGACGAGAACCTGACCGAGGAGGCGCTCAAGCTGCGCGTCGGCGGCTCCGTCCGTTTCCAGAACGGCGTCCTGTCGAAGACCCCGGAAGACCAGTGGCGCTTCGATCGGCTCGCCGTCGAGATGTCCGCTCCGGATGCGATCGCCCAGAGCGCGATTCGCCTGATCGACTACTCGCTGCCGTCGAACGGTCGCGCCTTCGGCTACCTGACCGCCGACGGCAAGCTCGGTATCCGGCAGTACTTCCGGCGCTTCAACCCGATGATGGACGCCTGGGTCGAGGATCCCTTCGACAAGCCCATCGTCTACCGCCCGAAGGCCGACCGCGGCGAGCCGGCGTTCCTCAGGCTCTTCGGCCAGGGCAACTCGCTCATGCTGCTCTGGGCGGACGGTTACGGGATGCGCTTCGACGCGCGCGAGACCGTGATGGCCGCCGGCGGGGAACTCGAGGTCGTCGAGACCGTCCAGGTCGTCCCCGAGGGACGCACGCTCGACCGCATCGAGTTCCTCATCGGCAAGACGACGCTCATCGCCGCCGACGAACGAGGCGCCCTGACCGCCTGGTTCCCCACGCGTCCCGCGGGTGCCTACGCGAGGGACGGCATCCAGATGGCGCAGGGCCACCGGCTGACCGGAGACGACGGGGTGGGCGCACGCGCGACTGCCTTCTCGACGTCCCTCCGCAGTAGGCAGCTGGCCGTGGGCTTCGACGACGGCACCGTCCGCCTGTTCCACGTCACCACCGACCAGCTGCTCCTCGAGGTGAGCGCCGACAGCCAGGTGCGCATCGAAGGCCTCGCCCTCACGCCGAAGGAGGACGGCCTCGTCGCCTGGTTCGGCGGCTCCCTGCAGCGCTGGCTCGTCGATCCCGGTCACCCCGCGGCGACGCTCTCGTCGCTCTTCGGGCGTGTTTGGTACGAGGGACAAGAGGGGCCCGCCTACACCTGGCAGTCCGAGGGTGGCTCCGACGACTTCGAGCCGAAGCTCGGCGTGATGGTCCTCGTGTTCGGCACGCTGAAGGCCACGCTCTATTCGATGCTGATCGCCGTGCCGATCGCGCTGCTGGCAGCACTCTTCACCAGCGAGTTCCTCACGCCGCGCTGGCGGGCGCCCCTGAAGTCGGTCATCGAGATGATGGCCAGCCTGCCTAGCGTGGTGCTCGGCTTCCTGGCGGCCATCGTGCTGGCGCCCTTCGTGGACAGCGTGCTGATCACCGTGCTGTGCGTGTTCGTCACCCTGCCGGTGACGGTCATCCTGGGAGCCAGGCTGTGGCAGTTCCTGCCCGGCCAATACGCCATTCGCTGGTCGGGCATGCCGCGCTTCCTGGCGATCTGCCTCACGCTGCCCCTGGCCGTCTTGATGGCACAGTGGATCGCGCCCGGCATCGAGAGTCTGTGCTTCAACGGCGACATCGACGGGTGGCTCAACCGCGGCGAAGGCACCAACGCGGGAGGCTGGACCTTCCTGCTCATTCCCCTCTGCATGGTCGGGGCCGCCATCGCCTTCGCGCGGTTCGCGGGGCCGTGGCTGCGTTCGGCTTCGGCCGGCTGGAGCCGCGCGCAGTGCGCACTTGCCGATGTCGTCCGCTTCGCCATCGTGATTGCGGGCGGCGTGTTCATCGCCTGGGCGCTCGGCTCCCTGCTCGGCGGCGGCCTCGATCCGCGCGAGTCGATCGTCGGCCAGTACCAGAAGCGCAACGCCTTGATCGTCGGCTTCGTCATGGGGTTCGCGATCGTCCCGATCATCTACACCCTGGCCGAGGATGCGCTCAGCAGCGTCCCCCAGCAGCTGCGTGAGGGTTCGCTCGGCTGTGGCGCGACGCCCTGGCAGACCGGCATCCGCATCGTCGTGCCGGCCGCGATGAGCGGCCTGTTCGGCGCCATGATGGTGGGTCTCGGCCGCGCAGTCGGCGAGACGATGATCGTGCTCATGGCGGCGGGCAACACCGGAATCATGGACTGGAACATGTTCAACGGGTTCCGCACGCTCTCCGCCAACATCGCAACGGAGCTGCCTGAAGCGGTGGTCGGCAGCACGCACTACCGCGTGCTCTTCATGTGCGGTCTGGTGCTCTTCGCCATGACCTTCGTCATCAACACGATTGCCGAGCTGGTTCGACGCCACTTCCGCAAGCGGTTTGCGGATCTCTAGGAGTAGGTGATGGCCGACGCACCGGGAACCAAGATGAAGCGCCGCTTGATCAAGCGACGGTCGTCGCTGTTCGCGCGCGGTGAGCCCATGGTGTGGATGACGGGCGCTGCGCTCGTTGTGAGCATCGCCATGATCCTGGGCTTGCTCGGCATCGTGCTCGTGCGTGGAGGTACGACCTTCTGGCCGCAGAAGCTCAAGGTCATCAATCTGGTCGACGGTCGCGCGCTGATGGGCGAGCTCACGCGCACGGAGGAGTACAAGCCCGAGGCCTTCGTCTTCGACGCGCTGCCCGAGGCCGATCGGGCGGCCGCGAAGAAGATGGTCGAGGACAACCGCGGCCGCAGCACCCGTTACCTGTGGCGCACGGGGAACAACAGCCCCGAGCGGCGGACCCAGGGCTTCACGGAGGTCAGCGACTTCCAGGTCAAGTCCGAGACGTTCCCCGAGTGGGCTGTCACGATCGAGCGCAGCGAGTGGGGGCGCTTCTACGGCGAGCCGATCGCCTTCCTCACGGGCGAGGAACGCACAGCCGAGGATCCCGCCACGGCGTGGGAGCTGTTCGAGCAGAACCACGACAAGGCGCTCGACATGTGGGATCAGGCCTCCGAGATCGAGAAGGAGGCGATCGGAGACCTGGACGCCGCGCTCGAGAAGGAGCGCCTTCGCGCCCGAAGTGTCGAGCTCGAGCATGGCACGAACTCGCCCGAGCACGTGAAGGCGCTCGAGGCTCGGGCCGCCTTCGAGAGCGCGCAGAATCCCGAGCGCACGAAGCTCCGTGCCCAGGTCGACGAGCTGCGCGCGGAGGCCGGCAAGTACGCGCTCCTCATGAAGACGTCGTACGGCTCCGAGGAGCCGGTGCGACTCGTCGACATCATTCGCGCCTACCCCGCCAACCGTCTCGACTTCTTCGACAAGGTGGGGATCTACATCTCGCGCTGGTGGGAGTACCTCACGGCCAACCCGCGTGAGGCGAACACCGAGGGCGGCGTCTGGCCCGCCATCCTCGGCACGATCGTGCTGACGATGATCATGACGATCCTCGTCGTACCGTTCGGCGTGCTCGGCGCGCTCTACCTGCGCGAGTACGCCAAGCAGGGCGCACTCGTGAGCCTCGTGCGCATCGCCGTCAACAACCTGGCGGGCGTGCCCAGCATCGTGTTCGGCGTCTTCGGCCTGGGCTTCTTCTGCTACACGATCGGTGCGGGCATCGACGAGATCTTCTTCGCCGAGCAGCTGCCCAACCCGACGTTCGGGAAGGGCGCGATCCTGTGGGCGTCGCTGACGCTCGCCCTGCTCACGCTGCCTGTCGTCATCGTGGCCACGGAAGAGGCGCTCGCCGCCGTGCCCAACTCCATGCGCGAGGGTTCATACGCGTGTGGGGCCAGCAAGTGGCAGACGATCCGGCGGATCGTGTTGCCGCGCGCCATGCCAGGCGTGATGACCGGCATGATCCTGGCCATCGCACGAGGAGCCGGCGAGGTGGCGCCGATCATGCTCGTCGGCGCCGCGAAGATGGCGCCGGATCTCCCCGTCGATGGCGAGTTCCCCTTCGTCCATCCGACGCGGGGCTTCATGCACCTGGGCTTCCACATCTACGACGTCGGGTTCCAGAGTCCCAACGCGAAGGCGGCGGAGCCCCTGGTGTTCACCACCACACTGCTTCTGATCGGGATCGTCATCGTCCTCAACGTCGTGGCGATCTGGGTTCGTGCACGCCTCCGCCGTGCGTACATCGAGGGCGGATAGTCGAATGGTCGAGGACAACGACATGCAACGCGAAGAGAACGCTCAGATCCCTGTCCAGAACAACCCTGCGGATGACACCGCGCGGAGTGTGCCGGAGAGCGCGAGCGAGCGACCGCTTGCACCGATGCCCGAGGGGCAGCACGGTGCTCGCATCGGTGGCGTGTTCGAGTCGGTCTCGCGCGGGGTCGCCTTCGACACCGACGTCCACGACGGGATGGTCGACAAGGACTGCGTCATCGAGATCGAGAACTTCAACCTGTGGTACGGCTCGGCGCAGGCGCTGTACGACAACAGCATGGGCGTACCCAAGGGCGAGGTCACGGCGTTGATCGGGCCGTCGGGCTGCGGCAAGTCCACGCTGCTCCGCTGCGTGAACCGCATGAACGACCTGATCCCCACCGTCACGACGAAGGGCAACATGCGCCTCAGTGGCGATGACATCTACGGGGCGGGGGTCGACGTCATCGAGCTCCGCAAGCGCATCGGCATGGTGTTCCAGAAGCCGAACCCGTTCCCGATGAGCATCTACGAGAACATCGTCTATCCGCTGCGCATCGATGGCCTGCGGGACAAGGCGATCCTGGACGAGGTCGTCGAGAAGAGCCTGCGCGGTGCCGGCCTGTGGGAAGAGGTCAAGGACCGCCTCGACGACAACGCGCTACGCCTGTCCGGTGGTCAGCAGCAGCGCCTGTGCATCGGTCGCGCCATCGCCGGCGAGCCCGAGATCCTGCTCCTCGACGAGCCTTGCTCCGCGCTGGACCCGATCGCCACGGGGCGCATCGAGGACCTCATCCAGGAGCTCAAGGGTCACTACTCCATCCTGATCGTGACGCACAACATGCAGCAGGCGCAGCGCGCCAGCGACTACGTCGCCTTCATGTACCTCGGCCGCATGGTCGAGTTCGGTCCCACGCAGGACCTGTTCGTCAATCCGCATCTCAAGGAGACGGAAGACTACGTGACGGGGCGCTTCGGCTAGTCCGGCGCATCGTCCATCTCCAGCATCCGGTCCCACCAGCAAGTTCCAGCAAGAGGAGGAACGGGATGAGCCCGTCCGCAACCATTCGTACAGCCCTCGTTGCGCTGATTGCCGTAGCACTCATCGGCTGCGCCACCGGCCAGCGCCGCTCCCAGCAGGTCGTCGTCCGCTCGGCGGACAGTGCACCCGTCGCCGATGCTGCGCCGACCATGATGCCGGCCCCCGCCCCGCGGGCGGTCGAGGGCAAGCCCGCGCCGCGCGTCGTCGCCCGCCCGGGCGGCGCCAAGCCGCAAGCTGCCGGGTTCGCGCTCGACGGCTTCAACGTGTACGAGGGCGAAGGTGGCCGCCTCTGGGTCTTCCGCAGCGGCAGCGAGGGCCTCGCGTCGTTCCTGACGAAGGGCGAGCCCGCCAAGCGCGTGACCCAGATCGGCACCGGCCCCGGCGGCCGCACACTGATGGGCTCCGACTCGGAGGACCTCCGCGACTACGCGCACACGATGAAGTACCGCATGGACGGGTACGCGGTCATCGCCACGGAGGGCCGTCTCTGGGTCTTCGAGCAGGGCAGCAAGGACCACCAGACGTACATGACGAAGGGCGAGCCCGCGAAGCGCGTCACGCTCGTCGGTGAGGGGCCTGACGGCGTCACCCTCATGGGCTCGAACGCAGACGTCATGAGGGCCTACGCCGCCAGCGCCAAGTTCACCCTGCCCGGCTACGCCGTCTACGGCGCCGAGGAGGGCCGCCTGTGGGTCTTCCACAAGGGCAGCAAGCACCACGAGACGTTCCTGACGAAGGGTGAGCCGGCCAAGCGCGTCACGCTCGTCGCGGAGGGCCCGGAGGGCCGCACGCTGCTCGGCTCCGACACGGCCGTCATGAAGGACTTCGCCGACTCCTGGCGCTACGCCGCGCCGGGCTTCGCGGTCATCGCCGAGGACG